>NZ_JACEQV010000011.1:0-194141 GCF_015356275.1 Pseudoalteromonas sp. PPB1
AAGCGAACATGAATATCCACAAATGTCTCCTTGGTTAACATAAAGTTCCCGCACAAATGTACGGATAATACCAAGTGGATCAGTTTTCGATGATCGTTAGTGGATCAGTTTTGCATGATCGGTGACATCACACTCGTCTTGTTGAGGTCTTTGCTCTGGGTGAAGCTCTTTCGCCCAGAGCGCTGTTCAGTGTATCTGGCGCTATACAAAGCGTTGAATTGCCTGGTAGGCATTGTCCTGATACTGCTGATTGTTCAGGTCTTCAAATAGCTCCGCTTGATCCCCGATAGGGCCCGTTAACCCTTTCTGACTGGCGTAAAATGTGCCACTTTTTAATTCTTCATCAAACAACCCCATCAGATAGCGTTTCGCGCCCTCTTCAACTTTATGGACTTTGCCGAGCCATAGCATAACTTGCATCATGCTCTTCATAACATATTGCTTTACAAAGGAGAGAGAGTTAAAGCCATCAGTGCCTGTAGTCGCACCTGGGCTCATGGTGATGAATTTCAGCTGTGGATGGCGTCTGGCCATTGCCGACATCCATAATGCCCCCATATATTTGATTGGCCCGTAAGGTATGGTCGCATCTGTGGTGGAGCCAAAGAACGACCCGTCACAGACAGAAGCAAACTCCTCGACCGACGAGGTGTTTAGCTCCGGACGCTTCATGCCCATTTCCTTCACGCCCCGGGCGGCTTCTGAGCCTGCATAGAGGGCAACCTGAGTAAGTTTCTGCGCCTTAATAAGCTCTTCTGTCAGTACGCTGTGCCCCAGCAGATTAACTGCAAATATCTCGGTGACGCCCTGTTCATTCAGTTTGTTAAATTGTTTACCGCCCGTGCCTCCGGCATTCATGATCAGTGCATCAATACTCTCTGGTAGCTGTTGTACGGCGGATCGCACCGAGCTTAAATTGCTGACATTGAGCTGGACAATCTCAAAAATACGCTTGCCTGTTTGTTGTTCCAGTGCCATTTTAGCTGCTTCTGCTTTGTCACGGTTGCGACATCCCAGGTAGATCTTTTTAATGTCCGGATACGCTGCAATCTGCTTTGCTGCCTCTTTACCTAAACCTGCATTTGCGCCAGTGATTAATACGCGAGTGATCATAATGTGCCTCTTTCTAAATTCGGGTGTTGAGTTTATGAGACCAGATTAGCGAAAAGCGCGTTGTTGCTTTTGATATTTCTTGCGGTATTGAATATGTATTGCCGGGTTATAAAAAAAGCCTGATAGTTCAGGCTTTTAGTGTTACCGGGATATTTAGGTACACTTTATTGTCGGGGTCCGCGTCATTAAAGCCGCCCGGCAATAACTCGAAATCGGGCTTGTCAGCGTACTCATAACGGCTCTTTGGCAGCCAGCTCCCCCAAATATACCTCAGGGTTTCTTCCAGGTTTGCGATGGGCCCTGTATGTGTAAATCTGGCATAGGTTTGTGCAGCCAGTTCTCGTGTGATCAGACCATCCGGCACGTCATCAAAATTTTCAACCTGGGCTGAGCAAATATAAACAAATCGAGTGACGTCTCCGTCTTCCTGATAGTTTTCATAGATACCAAAAAAGTGATCGCCTACCCGATTGGGGATTTTGTCACGATAGGGGCGAAAGCCTGACCAAAGCTTGGGCAAGCTGAGATCTCCATCTTCGTATACATTGGCAATCCCCACGATTTTCATCGCAGGTTGTTCAATGATCTCGGGTTCCATACTGATGTTGTTTTGCAAAAATGCCAGATCGTCAGGACTAAATGGCTTTTTGTATAACAAGCGAAATGGTTCGTTTATTTTGCGATATTGTGCTGGTGTCATATCGAATAGTGCCTTAAATGCCCGAGTGAATGCTTCTTGAGAATCAAACTGACAGTCCAGGGCCAGGGTTAATATGCTCACATCGTCTGTTAACAGTCGCTTTGCAGCTAGGGTCAATCTGCGTTTGCGAAGGTACTCTTTTGGGGTGTCGCCTACCAAAGCTTTGAAAATCCTACTGTAGTGATATGTTGAATAGTGGGATGCCGCTGCGATTTCATGCACGCTGATTTTTTCATGCAAATGCGCTTCAATGTAGTCGATACTTTTAAAAAAACGATCCATCCCACAGTCCTCTTTTATCTTGATGGGTATAGTCACACGCTGACCGGTGCCGGTTGAACAAGGTTATCTTCCGCGTACCGTTTTAACCCTGCTAATAGTTTGCCAAAGGCGATGGGAAACACCAGCCGAAGCAGTGGGTAAAACAGGTAGGCAAACCATTTAAGCTGTGGCGAGGCTGTCCAGATCACCTTGCTTTGGTTTTTACCAACCGGCTGCACTGACATCATAACGTGGTTCTGCCGAATAGGCACAATGGCAGGGTTGTTAACTGGCAGCACATTAAAAGCGATGCTCTTGTCCGTTTCACTGAATTCGGTAATGACCTCTTTGACTTTCGCACCATTTGGATTGTCACTTAAATTGCAAACTCGCCCTTCCATTGGGGCGCCTAGGCGGCTGCTGCCTTTACCGAGTGCTTCAGAGTAGGGTATAGGTCCCATCCATAGATGTGCTTTATCAAATTGATGGGCGACTAAATCCCAAACTTGTTCTGCCGATTTATTAATGATGATTGATTTGGTGATCTTCATGATTAGCTCCAGGAATTGATAGTGAAGCTAGTGTAAAAGGTTACATGTGTGAGTTTTTGATATTTCTTGCTACGTTTGATAAAAGCAGAGTGAGCGTCACCTCTCATTTAGTTGCTTTGTAGCCGTATGTCGCTTTATACATAGTGAAATGAGTTGCTTTAGCTGCCTTCTATAGTTGGAAAATAGCCTGGGAAGCCGCTATTCAAAGTGCCTCCCAGGCTATTCATCACTGGATGTACATGGCACTAAGCGCCACTGAGATTAAATTTAGCGCTCTCAATCACGCTATTTTAAAACTTAAAAGTCACTCCAGACGCTCACTGTTTCTGTAGCGGTAGGACCACATCCATTGATATTACATGCGGTAATGGATACTTGATATCTGCCATCAGGTGCTTTCCTGTAAATAGACTTATAGCCACCGTCTGTATCTTGATAAGGGGTTTGGATACTTCCAGTGTATACTAAACCTTGCCCTGCTATACGGAAGCGATACTCAGTTGCGCGAGCAACCTTGTAAAACCCAAACTCAGCAATATTGTCCCAATCAGAATCAATAAGGTCATCAATGCGTGGGGCCGAAGTTGGCACGCCTTCGATCTTTACTGAATGCTTATGTGTTAGCGTTGCTTTGTCACTGCATCCTCGAGCATTACACGCTTGAATTTCATATTTGTAGGTGCCGGAAGGCAGAGATTGTTTGAGTGAATTGCCAGTGATCTGTCCTAAGTATGAACCATTGCGGTAAGCTTTGAAGTATTGCACTTGTGGCTGGCTGTTCCAACGAACATAGAACTCTTTGTCTGTCGAAACATTACCCTCAATGTATGGTTCTGGTTCACGAGCACGTTGCAGTACGGAGATTGTTTGAGCAGCAGATTCGCTTGAACATGCACCGCCATCCCAGCATGCCTCCACCGTGAAACGGTAGCGGTATCCATTTTTTTTCTCGGGAAGAGAGTCTCCAAAGTAAATTTCAAACGCATCTCTCCAATAGTTCGAAGCGCTAATACGGTACGTCATAGGCGTGCCCACATCTAATCTACCGTTTCGGTTGATATCAATGAACTCTTCAGATGTTTCATTTACTCTGAAGTAGTCAGGGTAATCGTGGACTTGATACCAGACCACTGAAATACGTAAGCTTGTTTCATCTTTGTGGCTAGACCCCAGAAATACAGGCGTTTGCGACCGATTACGACCATATCCATCACGTAACGACTGCAGATCACCATTTGACATGCGAAAATTGCCCAGAGTGTTTATTGCTGCCCCAGTGTCGAGGTTTTGATAGCTGAAGGCCTTGCCTGTGGCACCTGAGGTGCACCCTGTTCTGTCGCTATTACTGTAATGCATGATGGATTGAAAATCATATGGCCGCGAGCGTGATATCAGGGATGATGTTCTGAATGCACTTTGCAAAGTACAAGGTACATAGCGGTCATTCACTGTAAGGGAGTAGCGTTGACCATCTCGTGTGTGATAGTCGCGGTCGGTACGCTGGTGCTCATGGCGATAACCCAGAATATGCAATAACTCGTGAATGGCTGTGCCTACACTACAGTAGCTGGGGATCCATGCCTGACGGCGACCGCCATTTGCATAACCTATATTCGCAGAGCAGATTTTGTTTTTTTCCCTCTCATCATCAAGGGCATGACCATAAATAGTGAGATAGTTAGAATGACTTGACGTTTTATGGACGAAATTCACCCGAGAAGCGCGTTCTATCTCCTCCATTGCCTCAAGAATGTTTTTTTCATTCTGACTGCCGCTGGCGATACCAACTAGCTGGAATGGGACGATGCCGTTTGGCCAGCCTACAGCGCTGTCTAAACCGGACGTATTAGCCGCGCGATTGGCAGAAAACGTGTGAAATTCACTTACACTGTCCAATACCATATCGCCATCTATTAGGTACTCTGGTGTACCGGTATTTTCAGGCTGACTGTTGTTGAGAGGGGCTGTAGAGGCCATTGAGAGTGTGGGTATGAATATGGCACCGAGTAAAAAAAGTTTTTTATTTGTAATCATTTTTGTAGTGAACCTTGTTTGTTAATGAAAGCTAAGTGTTTGGTTGGAAATACAACGGGATAACGCAACTTTATAGACTGAATTAATGGCTGCATTTCAAGTCAATTTCCCTTTTCATTCCTTTTTTAAGTCTGTTTTAATACTTTATTCTCCTTGTTTTTTTAAATTGTTAAGTAACTATCAACGAACAAGTTTTGCTTAGTTTTTTATTAACGATGCTCCTTTTTTATACTGTTTTTGAGCGCTATTACCTTACTTGGGTAATATGAAATATTGACTACGGGATAGGGTTTTTCTTGATGGGTGGCGCTTCCTGAGGTTGTCTAGCATTGAGCGCTAAAGTATTTGTCGTCAAAGGTATAGTTCAGCTGTTATGGTGTGGGTAGTCTTTTTCCCGCTGAGCTCGGTTTAAGGGAAATAATGAACTCATTTAATGACTTTAATGACAGGAAAATAAAATGAAAAATATAATAAACGTGTTGATGTGGGGAAGTTTATTCTCATTTTCTTCATCAGTATTCGCAGATATCCAATGTGGCTCACAGTGTCAGTTGAGCAAAGTGAACCAGTATTTTGATGCGCTGGATACTGTTTCGTATAAAGGTTCTACGGTTGCGAATATTGATGCCCTGATTGGTCTGATGCACGACGAGGTTAAATACGAGCACGTGGAATATTTGGCTAATTTTGATAAAGCAAGCTGGCGACGCGCATTCTTACGTAACTATGAAAGTGGCCGGTACGATAGTGACACCAACCGTGAGATCAGGGTACTACGCACGATCCCGGGTAAAAACCACATTGCTGTAGAGTATGCTTATGGTTTTAACCAAGCTGATGGCAGCTGGCAACAGCAAGAGCCTAGGCTGGCCGTATTTGGTTTTAAAGAAGGCAAAATCAGCCTGATCAGGGAGCTGTGGTAGCAAGGCTTCGGGTTTACTGGATTGCCGGGCAACTATTGACGATGAGCACTTGATTAAAATACCGGGTGATTTTGTCATACCCGGCTGGTGCAAGGTGACTATGACCCGCACTTTGGACACTGATGTTGGCGATCTGAATATCAAGGGTGAAGGTACTGCCATCCATGAGCCCCTCGCTAAAGTAACGGGGCTGCCAGCTCTGAATATCCAGGGTTTTGAAAAAGGTCAATGTGTGGCTGAGTGTTTCCGCGGAAATGCGTTGTTCACACACAGAGGTGGTTGTGCCTGAGTCGACTTTACTCAGGCTCAACATTTGATGATCGTAATACAATACAGATTTGTTTCTGTATGAACCTGTCTCAAACTGAACGTGCTCTGCCGCGAGCGGCCCTGATGTGAGTAACATCAGGGTGCAGGCGGGGGCCGTGTATCTGTGGCTAGAAATCATAGCTGATCCCGACATACGCCGTACGTGGCATGCCGGGTTGGATACGGGTTCTGCCAAAGCGCTCCTCGTTTTGCAGCGCATAGGTTTTGTCGGTAAGGTTGGCAATTCGGGCGTGGAGTTTCACGCGTTTGTTGAGCCGGTAGTTGGCTTTGAGGTTAAACACGGTATAGCCCGAGTAAGTATCGGTGTTTTCTACGCTCAGGTAATAGTCGCCGATACTCTTGGCTTCAGCGGTGAGCCTGAGTCCTTTGATGGTCTGGCTGGTGTAGTTGAGCCTGAAATTGGCAACATATTCCGGTGCCATGTGCAGGCTGTTGCCCGACAAATCTTGCTCCATCGATTCGCCTGTCTCACGGTGAACTCGTCCCTCATCGCGAATGTAGTGACGGAACTCATGGTCGGACTGGCTGTAGGCCAGCGCAGCAGAAAATGCGCGGTTAAACTGGTAGTTCAGCCCAAGCTCAAAGCCCTGATGTCTGACACTGGAAGCGTTGACCCGGTATGAGGCGCCCAGATCACTGAATGCCGTGACAATGGCATCGTCTACATCCATCAGGTAATACGCCAGTTCAATCGACAGTGCATTCAGATTAGCTTTGTACCCCAGCTCATAGGTATCGGACGTTTCTTCTTTCAGACTCCCTAGTTGCGCACTGCTTTGGCGACTTTTGAGGTGGTACATTTCAGGTGCGGTAGGCAATCGCATTGCATTGGCGAACCGGGCATAGACACTGGACTGCTCGTTAAGCAAATAGTTCAGGCTCAGCTTAGGGCTGAGGTGGCTAAAGGTATCTTTACGTGAGGCAATGGAGCGATTGCCAAAGCCATCGTCTTTGTACTTGGGCAGTGCATTGTCAAACTCATATTCACTGTGGTCAAAACGCGCGCCCAGAGTATAGCTCAGTGCATCAGTAATATAGCCCAGATGCTGGATGTAAGGTGACACGCTTTTGAAGGTGGTGGTGTCATCATAGAATACATGCCCTTGAGGGTAAGTTGCTGCGCCGCGTCCGGTGGTGATCCGGGTGGTGGGCTGGAATGAATAGGTATCTCCGGAAGTATGCTCCAAATCAACGCCCAGGGTTGTCTGAGCACTGTTTTGGTGAGACCAGCTGGCCAGAGCCAGCAAGCCGAATGTGGTAACTTCCGTTTCTTCTACCGGCATATTGGGTTGCCAGGTGGCAAGGTGTTCCAATGTGCGGTGACGCGCGTAAGGGATAAGGGACACGCTCAGGTTTTTGTCCTCATACAGATATTCAGTGCTGAGGCGCACATAATCTGTGGTTCTGCGCGGATCCAGAGCGATCACCTCGTCAGGCAGACCAGACTGAGATGGATCCAGTTCAAATTGTTCAATGCTCAGTGTGGTCAGGATCTGCTGATCAAGTGATGAGGCAATCAGTGAGGTGGTCAGGCTTTGTTTGTCGTCCAGCTGATATTCATGGCGCACGTCCAGCTCGGCTTTTTCAACAGCGTTATGGTCTCGCCAGCCATCATTATCCAGATAGGCCGCCGATACGCGCAATCCACCTTGATTGTCGTCCAGCCAGGTGGTGCTGCCGTTAATGCGTGAATAGCCATGCTCACCCAGTGTGAGACCGAGTGAATTTTTGTTGGCTGTCACAGGCTTAGATAAAACGTTGACGGTTGCAGCAACGGCTCCTGCGCCATGTAAACTGGTACCTGCACCTCGTAGTACTTCGAGGCGTGACAGACCAATGTTGCTGGTGGTCCACCAGAGTGCGTTATGGGTATAAAAAGCAGCAGATTGCAGCGGGATATTATCCTGCAAATATAAGGTATAGCCGTCAAAGTTTATCGGCATACGCACGGCTGCGTTGTGTCCTTGTCCGCCAGATAACTGATTTATCAAAACGCCCGGTATGGTTTGCAATGACTCTGAGATATGTTGTGCATTGTCGTCAGCAATGGTTTGTTCGGATACCTGACCCACACTCAGCGCCAGATCGGTATTTGCTCTGGCTGTACGGGTGGATGTGACCGTGATTTTTTCAATCTGGTCGGCACCTGCTGTGTCAGCAGCAACCTGTGCTGAATAGACCTGTAGCAAGGCTAACGTTAATGCAGAAACAGTCAAACCGGGTTTCATGAACACCTCTTTATTCGTTGAAGGAGCTGGATAATAATCCTGCCATGCAAAAATGTACAAATTATGCGGTCAGTATACGGTGGTGTCTTTGTTGTCGATCTTTGTCAGACGGAGTAAACCAAGTTGGGTACATTGGTAAAAAATGTGTTAACTTTTATTTTTGGATGATGACTTGTTGACTATGAGCTATGCCCCATACGCCGAATTTTGAGGATATACGCTATTTTATTGAAGTTGCCAGTACGAGAAACTTGTCTCGTGCGTCTGAGCGCCTGGGGATCACCCAGCCCAGCGTGAGTGCGGCGATGAAACGCCTTGAGCAGAATTTTGGCACCGATTTGCTGGTTCGGCATAAAAATGGTGTGGTTCTGACCAAAGCGGGTGAAGTGCTACAAGCACAGGGGCTGCGCTTTATGGCGGATTGGGCAAAATTGAAATCGAATGTCTATCAGGCAAACAGTGAAATGGCAGGCACATTCACATTGGGGTGCCACCCTTCGGTCGCATTATATACTTTGCCCCATATACTGGGACCTTTGAAAACTAAGTTCCCCTATATGGTATTCAATCTGGTTCATGACTTGTCGAGAAAAGTCACAGAGCAAGTGATCAGTAATGAGATTGACTTTGCACTGGTGATTAACCCTGTCAGACACCCAGAGCTGGTGATCCAAAGCTTGTTGTTTGATAATGTCACTATTTGGCGCGCTGAATCTGTTGAGTGCACTGAGCAGGGAACGTTACCTTTGTATTGCGATCCTAATCTGAAGCAAACACAGCAATTGTTGTTGTCTACTGCTGACTTTTCCCACCAAATAATTGCATCTAATAACCTTGAGGTGATCTCTACTTTAGTGGCCAACGGGCTGGGTTTGGGTATCTTACCTGAGCGAGTTGCCAGACGCGCACCTGCGCTTCTGGCAACGTATAATCCAGAGATCAAGCCTGTTCAGGATGAACTGTGTTTTATCTATCGAGCAGATAAGCAAAACCATGTTGTTAGTGTGCAGTTACATCGTGAAATAAAACGGCTGTTAGATAGCTGATCTATGCTGTGCTTGTTCTTTTTATAGTTGGTCACAATCAATGGCGCTCACGATGGCGTGTACGTCTGGGTTATTTGAGAGTTTTTCAAACAGTTCACCAAAGGTCTCGCCTCCTTTCGTACGTATTGTGACAACGGTGCCGTAATAGTATGTTGTCAGATCAAATGTGTAAGTCATCCCGGCGCGTGTTTGCGTGCCCAAAGCAAGTTCTGTGGAGCCATTACTGTCAGGAAAGTAATTGTCTACTATTAGATTATCGGCCAAAACCTGATAATTGCTGGTGTAGCTGTTACGACTGTTTAGTGCGATACCAATCCCGCAGTTGCGATCATGTAGTTGTGGGTAAACAACAAATAGTTCGGCTGTCTTGGTGTCTTTTTGTAGAGTTGCAAAATCACCACTGCGTTTTATCCAGTCGCCCGCATCTGCTTGTGCATTAGATACTAAGGTCAAGGCGGTTAATGTCAGCGTGCGCAAGGTGTATTTGATTGTCTGCTTCATTGTGTGAACTCCTGTTTTGTTAGTTTTCCCAACTTTAAAAAAGCCAGCTAAATTAATAAAATAGAAGTCATCAATGTGTGTGATAGACAAACCTAATGGTTCAATGATCTCATTCGTGATGCTGTAACTCATTGGCCAATTGTTGTGCCCGAGTAATTTCATCGAGTGTCATGCGCTGCTCCAGATATTGCCTTGTCCACTCAACGCGACTATACACCTCACTGTCCTGGCGGGTTTGCAAAAAGTAATGGCTGTAGGCCAGCGCCTGAATATAGTCTTGTCCGCCTGTATCAGGGTCCAGATATTGATAGCCACGGATCAGCTGTAGGATCGCTTTTTCTCCACCTAGCAATGCGACTTGCTCAGTCACTTGATACTTTTGCGCGGTGAATGCTTTCATGCGGGCAACCTGTTCATCTCTGGTAAGTGTGCTGAATTTCAGTGCCTGATGCACTTCTGTCGGGGCAAGTCGCCAAAGTGTATCGGCCGCTTCATCAGAGCCCATTTGGGCTGCTTGCATCAGTTTCTCTACATAGTTTTCATCACGGTTGGTGTCGCCCAGACAGCGCTGATATCGAGCTTTCATGGTTTCGACTATCTCGTGTACTTCATCGCGTGATAATGCCTCATCGAGCCATTGATTGAACGCTTTGTCTGTGCGCGGTACGTTGCGACATTGGCGTACTTGTACGGCCTCCATAAACAGTGCTTCAGGTGACACGGCCTGCACTTGTTTCTGTTCGGGTGGCTGACTTGTCGTGTTGATGGTTTTATTTGCTCGGTCCGGGTGTTGATCCTGTTCGACAATGGGCTCTGAAACTTTGATATTTTCGGCGCTATTGTGTACTTTTGGGTAAAACACCACAGTACAAATAGCAAGGCAAAGGCCTGCAAGCAGGCCAATATGTGTACGACGCATTAAAAGATTACCTGTTGATGAAAGGCGCCGCATCATTGAAGCGGCACCTGGGATTAAAATCCGTTTTTAAGTGCCTGAACTCGGTCTACGACTTTGCCCTGATGGATCACCGCATGTATTTTTTGGGTGTTCTGAATACTTTCAATCGGTGAGGCATCCAGTATCACAAAGCTTGCCTGAGCCCCTGGTTTTAGACTGTTGTCTATTCCCAAAAAGGTACCTGCCTGTGTGGTTGTCGCTGCCAGCGTCTGCCAGTTAGACATGCCTGCTTCGCTCAGCTTTAGCATTTCTCTGTGCACTGAATAACCCTGGATGGTGCCATAATTACCAGCGTCTGTTCCGTTTAAAATAGTGACGCCAGCTTTAACTAACTCGGCCAGGTTGGCAATTCTTTGTGTATCCTGGTTACGCCACTTTGCTTCTCTGTCTCCCCACTTCTTCATTGTTTCTTCGCTCTGGTAACCTGCAATGATGGCTGGGGTGGTCATAGCCTGAAGCAGCTCAGAGGCGATCACTGTCTTGTCGAACAGAAAGTCTGTTAGATCGGTATGAACTGTCATGGTCGGGATCACCACCATTTTCGCCGCTGCAATTTTATCTGCCAGTCCTGCCGGGATCGGTGTGCCGGGCATGTGAGTGAACGCTGAGGCTCCTACGTCGATGGCATCGATGACTTCCTGCCAGGTTTTAAGGTGGACGATGGTTTTGATCCCGAGTTTGTTGCTTTGCTGGACGATGGCAGCAAAAGTGGCTTTATCAATCGAGGGCTGATCGTCACTGGGTTGGTAAACCACTTTAATCACGTCGGGCTTGGCTTTCGCCAGACTTTGCACCTGAGCGACAGCCTCTTCCGGGGTTGACATAGTGCGTGTTTCCAGGCCGTATTCTGTGCAATGGCCTTTTGGTGCGGTCAGACAAGATAAACTGCTGTAGATATCGGCACCAAAATAGGTGCCTGCTCTTTGCTTTGTGCGTGCGTCTATCAGGCCTTGCTCATCGCCAAATAAGTCGACAAATCCGGTGACACCCGCATACAGCACGCGCTGGGAGATTTTTTCAGTTCCGGCAAAATCTGATTTGGCATAAGGAGCCCGATTGCCAAACGCATGAACATGCATGTCGATCAGCCCCGGGATAAGCCAGCGGTTATTCAGGTTGAGTGTCCGCCCTTTAAAGTTGACCGGAGGCGCTGGGTATTCAGCGGCTATTTTACCTTGTTCAATCAGCAAAGCACTGCGGCGGATCTCTTGTTGTTCGACATCGACAATCTGAACCTGAGTAAGTAGTAATGCATCGGATGACATGACCTGTGTTTCAGCTGCGTAGCTAAATTGTGCACTTAAACACATGCTGATGGCGCCACCGAGTAAGCCTGTGAGTTTTGGAATTATTGTTTTCATTATCAGGGTCCTTGAGCAGAAAATTGTTTTTTTATTAGTGTTATATCCAACACCATAGTGTGCCGATGTAACAGATAGTGTGCAACGTTAAATATTTTGAATTACCTAATGTAAAGGGGGTTGACGCAATCTAAAAAGGTGCCGGCGCACGTTCAATATGACCGAGATTGATTTTGTTACTGTATAACATTTATTTCCGTTTAACTGTTTTTATATACAGTATTTTATGGTTTGCTATGTATCTGAATAGGAGACGAAAACGATGCTAGAATTAATACAACAAGTACCTTCTGCCCAGGAATATTGCGATATGCGTGTTAAGGCTGGGCTCTCGCCAAAGTCGCTGGAAGCGGCTGAAATTGGCTTACCTAATACACTTTATGGGGTTTCGATCCGCGAGGGCGAAAAGTTGATTGCGATGGGCCGGGTGGTCGGTGACGGTGCCTGTAATTTTGAGGTGGTCGATGTGGCAGTCGACCCAGCTTATCAGGGGCAAGGGCTGGGTCGCCGTGTGATGGAATCGATTGATGCGTATTTGTCGTCTGTGGCATTGCCCGGATCTTATGTGTCCATGATTGCTGATGAGCCGATATTTTACGAGAAACTGGGGTACAGACTGGTTGCACCAAAGAGCCAGGGTATGACCAAGAAGTTTCAGCCCCGCAAATAAGCTTAAGGGTCACTATGAAACAGAACATTGCGCACGTTGCGCTGGTGGTTAACGACTACGACGAAGCGCTCGACTTTTATGTGGGTAAACTTGGGTTTGAGTTGATAGAAGATACCTATCAGGCCGAGCAGGATAAACGCTGGGTCGTAGTGGCTCCCCCGAATTCTCATGGGGTGGCTTTATTGTTGGCAAAAGCTTCTAAACCCCGACAAAACCCCTTTATCGGTGATCAGGCTGGCGGTCGAGTGTTTTTGTTTTTAAGTACCGATGACTTTTGGCGGGATTATGAACGGATGAAAGCCAAGGGAATACATTTTGTGCGTGAGCCCGCTACGCAGGACTATGGCACTGTCGCTGTGTTTGAAGATCTCTATGGTAATTTATGGGATCTGATCCAATATGTTGATGGTCACCCTATGTCGACCAGATGCCGCTAGTTGTAGCGGGACTGGCGAGTAATATTTGCTGCTGAGCATGGGTAAATAGCGTACACTCGCGAAACCATCCAATGTCGTATTTTTTGGGTTACATAACAATGATAAAAGTTGATTACTCTCAGTATACTCAAGCTGAACTTCATGAAGCGCTGCAACAAATCACGCCTGATTCAGAGCACTATTCAGCCCTGCTCGCTGAAATAGATGCTCGTCAGGAAGAAGCCGAATTGCACGCACAACAGCGAGTGGAAAATGGGCCCAAAAATGCTGAAAGGCGTGTGAAAGTCATTGGGTATATACAGCTTCTGGCTGCATTTGTGATGACGGTCGGGCTGATATTTGGGCCGCTTACGTCATGGTTATCTTTTATTAGCGTGCCTTTTATCCTGCTCAGTGCTGCTGCGGGTTATACGGCGATTAAAGAGCAGGCAAAGTGGTATTGGTTATCAATACTGAATCAGGGGTTACAGGTTGTTAGTTTTTCTTTTGGCGTACTTAATTACAAGTATACGGGGCTTGGCGGAATTCAAATCGGCTTCACCTGGTTAAAAGACTTTGAACTGTCTTTTGGTATTTTATTTTCTTCTACCGTTCGCTTGACTGGTAACGCTGGCGCGTTTTCTTTAAATGCGGTTCAGATAGATGTGCTTGCGTTGGTATTGATGATTGCCTTGCTTACGCGAAGAGAGCGTCAGCAATAAGCCAGCCCTGAAGTGGCTGTTCGGGCCGCTTATCTGTTGCATGTTATCTCCCTTATTCCTTAATCATCTTATTTATACCTTTAGCGAATATGTGATATTATATCTCGATTGTGCTGTATGAGCTGTTGACTGTAATCCGGATAGCTCGTTGATTAAGAAAGGTAAATGTATGTTATTTGAATTAGAAACCTATACTCGCCATGCCAAGTGGCTGGGTCTGTTTGCGATTGGTGTGTCCATCCTTGCCTGGACGGTTGAGCTAATGGGTGTGGTTTATGTCTGCCCTTACTGCCGTGTGCAACGCACCGTAATTGGTCTGCTAGGACTCATTTTGTTCACCGGTGCTGCGCGTCACTGGCTGGGTAAATATGCTGCACTGGTATTTGGTTTCTTTGGTGCAGTTGTTGCGGCAAATCAGCATTTTATGGGTTGGAAAAAAATCTCGGCTGGTAAGTTTGAATTCAATGATACCCTTATCATTGATCCCTTCTTGCTGTCGGGTCTCGCAATGACGGCTATCATCGGCCTGGCTTGGTTGATAACCCGACAAGAAAAGTGATTGTTTCCCGCTTCATTGTGTTTACTATGGGTCACAATGAAGTGATTTGATTGAGCGTGCTGGCACGGCCGTCGGAGTGTCAGTATGCTCCTTGTTAAGGAAGCATGATGAAGTATGACATATACATAGTAGATGCCTTTACCCAGGCTCAATTCAAAGGTAATTCGGCCGCCGTAGTCCCTGTTAATCTATGGCCGGAAGACATCACAATGCAGCAGATTGCAGCTGAAAACAACCTCTCTGAAACCGCTTTTATTCGCGCTGTTGATACCGCATCAGGTCATCAATTTGAGATCCGCTGGTTCTCTCCGCTGACAGAAATCGCCTTTTGTGGTCATGCGACACTCGCTGCTTCGTTTGTGATTTTTAATCATTTAGCTGCCCAGGGCGAGATCACCTTTCTTACTCGCGAGGTGGGCCCTTTAACCGTTAATCAGTTGCCGGATCAGCGAATAGAAATGAGCTTTCCGAACCAGCAGCCTGAACCTGTTGCACAAGCTCCCGCTGTGTTATTGGAAGGCTTGTCTGAGCAGCCTGTAGAGGTGCTCAAAAATCGCCAGGCCTACTTTGCTGTGTTCGATCAAGCCGCCTCGGTAGAGCAATTGACATACCATAGTGAGTTGCTCAAACATTTGGCTCCGCTGGACGTGGTTGCAACAGCACGGTCTGACAACTATGACTTCATTTCTCGCTACTTTTGGCCTGCCAATGGCGGCGATGAAGATCCCGTAACTGGTTCCATTCATGCAGGGCTGGCCCCTTACTGGGCAGAGTTATTGGGTCGCGATGAATTGGTGGCTTATCAGGCTTCGCAGCGTGGTGGAGTATTACATTGTCAGGTAGCAGGCGAGCGGGTTTTGGTATCCGGGTTTGGGGTATTGTATTTGCAGGGGACTATTTTCGTTGCTGATTAAACAAAGCCCGAAGTATGGCACTTCGGGCTAAGGTGTTTTTAGGCTGGCTTTTCATCCTTAATCACCGCCACCAGGAGTGCCGGCAAAAAGGTCAGGCTGAGCAGCGTTGAAACTAAAATACCACTGAGTACGATAATCCCTACGCCACGATACAGCTCGGTACCCTCACCCGGTATAAGCACCAGAGGCGCAAGACCAAAGATGGTGGTGGTGGTTGACATCAGTATCGGCCTCAGACGTTTTGCAACAGCCTGCTGAACCGCTTCTTTGACCTTCAGCCCCTGCTCCAAGACGTAGCGTCGAGTCTGATCAACAATCAGGATTGGGTTGTTCACCACAGTGCCCAGCAAGATCAAAAAGCCCAACATAGTGATCATGTCAAATGGCTGGTGGAAGGCACTTAGCCCCATTGCTGACAAGGTGCTGTTAATGCCATTGACTGTCACTAACCCTAACAATCCCCCGGCCATACCCAGAGGCACAGTGGCCAGAATAAACAGCGGATAGCGCCAATGTGTGAAAATAGCCACGAGCAGCAGGTAGCTCAGCACCAGCGCAATGACAAAGTTACCAGAGAGTGATGACTTGGTTGCTTCCAGCTGGTCCGCTGCGCCACTGATATTAACCTTAATACCCTGAGCAATCTTGCCCTGCTGCCAGAGGTTAGGCAACAGTTGTTGACGTACAATCTGCTCAGCGGTTTCCAGCGCGACGTCTCTCGGTGGAATGATGTAAACAGTGACGGTTCGGTTGCCATCAACGCGGCGCACCGAATTACTGTTTTTACTTTCTACCAGATCAGCCAGCGCGTTAAGCGGCAGTACTTGTCCGTTAGGTGTGATGATCGGGGTTGTCGACAGTTGCTCTATGGTCTGGCGATTGCCCGCGCCACTGAACAGGAACATGTCGACCTTATCATCGTTGAGGATGAACTCATCAACATACGCACCATCACTCATCGCGGCCACCGCATAACCAAAGTCGCGGTTATCGAGCTCCAGTTCTGCCAGACGTGCCCAGCGGGGCTGGATCTCTATCAGTGGCTGGTCGAGCGTCAGCGATCTTGGGTCTGAGTTAATTTGTGGCTTATCGAACAGCTTGTCTGCTTCTGCATATACCGCTTCTGCGGCGCTGTATAGATCTGTGATATTTGCACCGGCAATATCCACTGCCACGGCTCGTGTACCACCGTCATTGCTGGAAATGATAGATCCTCGGGCCGAGAAAGCGCGCATGCCCTCGTAGCTTCTGAACTTGTCTGTGATGGCACTCATCATCTGATTAATGTGTTCCGGCTCTACCGGTGCACTTAAGAACCAGATCCGTCCAACCGATACTGACATGGCGTAGTATTCAAGCGGTGGCATTTCTGTATTACCAGCCAGAAAATCACTGCTATCTGCCTGCACATAATCATCAAAATAGGCGCGCAGTTCAGTACCAATTTTTTCCATCTCAGTCAGGTTATAGTTGGGCGGCGCAATCATCATAGAAAAGGCTTTGGGCTCCTCCCCTTCTGGCAGATATTCTGCTGCCGGCATCAGCGTGGTCGCCAGGCCCATGATCACGATAATGAAAGCGGCACTGGCAATGCGTGCCTGGGTGGTGGTGCGGGTAAACAGTTGCGACAGCTTGAGCCAGTAGCTGCCCAGTTCAACCTGACGCTTTTCTTCCAGGTCCTGCTTTTTGCCAAAATTTGCTAGTGCGACGGGCACCACAAAAATGGCGACAAGCATAGAGGCAATGATGGCACCTGAAATGGCAATCGCAATGTCTGAGTAGAGTTGTCCGGCTTCTTGCTGCACAAATAAAATAGGCGCGAATACCAGCACTGTGGTGGCAGTTGATGCCAATACCGCAGGCCAGACTTCTTTTACGCCATTAATCGCGGCTAAGCGTCGGCTGATCCCCTCGCGTTTGGCCTGAACGATAGATTCTAACACCACGATGGTGTTGTCTACTGTCATCCCGATGGCAAAGGCAACACCGGCCAGAGAGATCACATTGATGGTACGGCCAAAGCTCATCAGGGCAAAAAATGCAGCGATGGTACATAATGGGATCCCCATAACACCAACCAGGGTTGCCCGTCCTGATCGCAAGAAGAAGTACATGACCAAAGTAGCCAGTAATGCACCCAGCGCCAGGTTGCTCCAAACGTTTTCAAGCGAGCTTTTCACATAGCGCACATCGTCACTAAGCAAGGTTAGTTCGAGGCCATTTTGTGCCAGTAATTGTTGGTTAATCTCTGCAACGACCGGGAGCATTTGTTCTTTGATGTCGAGTACATTTGAGCCACTCTCACGACGCACCGACAGGCGCAAAGTACGCTCGCCATTGGAATAAGACACACCGCGGGTTTCGAAGTGATCGAGCGTTACATTGGCAACATCTTTAAGCAATACATTGGCGTTGCCGTCGCGTTTTATGATGAGGTTTTCCAGTTCACTGAGCTGCTCAAAGCGGCCAATGACGCGCAGCAGATAACGGCTTTCGCCACTTTCTATGTCACCGCCTGAAGTATCCCGGTTACGGTCGCGGATCACGGTTCTGACATCGCTCAGGCTTATACCACGCTGAGCCAGGCGTGCAGCGTCAACCTTAATTTGTATCTGTCGTTGTGCACCGCCACCAATGCGAACCTCGGAGACGCCTGTGACACTTTCCATACGAGGCCGGATATAGTCTTCTGCGTAGTCCCGCAGTAGATCCATGTCTAGCTGTAGTGGGTTCCCTGGCTGTGGTTTGAGCAGGAAAAACATAAAGGCATTGCTGGAAAAGGAGCTGGAAAATAGTCTTGGTTGATCGACGTTTTCCGGATAGGCGGGCACCTGGCTGAGCGCATTGTTTACCCGAATAAGGGCGTCATTGACCTCAACACCAAAAGGGAATTCCAGCTCTATGGTTGCCTCGCCCATTTCGGCAAACGAGATCATACGTTGCAGGTTTGGTAAACTGCGCAGATAACGCTCCTGCTCTATCAGGATCTCTTTTTCCACATCTTGTGGTGTTGCACCAGGCCAGCCCGTTTGTACGGTAATCGTTCTGACTTCCAGGTCCGGGATCATCTGCACGGGGATGTTGAGCGCTGAAACCAGGCCCAAAATGGTGGTGATCAGCACCACCACGGCCACCAAAGTGCCGCGTTTTACCGCTGATTCTATCATTGTAGGTTACCTGCCCTGGCGCTTATCTGAAGTTGTGTTCCTTCTTTTAACAGCTCAATGCCTGTGGTGATCACTGACTCACTGCCTGTCAGGCCAGTCACGGCAACATAGTCTGGCCGTGTTGCTGTGATGGTAACCATTTTACGTTTCGCCGTATTGTTATCGGCAATAAACACGCTGCTGCCGCCATCCGGATGCTGCTTTACCGCCTTTTTAGGGATCCAAACCGCACCGTCTTGTGCGTTCAGCAACAGATCCGCCTGGGCGGACATACCCGGGGTAAATTGAGCATGGACAGCCATGGTATCGGTCAAATCTATATGTGCTGTAAAGGTTCTGCTGGACGGATTTGTAACAGCAACGATGCGGCTGATCTGTGCCTTGATGGGTTTAGCTGCGTTGATATCGGGCGTGACCATAACCGGAAGATTAGGTGTTGAGCGCAACAGTGGGAAGTACTCCTGTGGCACATTAACTACTATACGTAAGTCCGATTCTGCGACCAGAGTAAAGAGTTGATTGCCCGGTGTGACCCACTCTCCCATGTCCACGGAGCGTTGTCCAATGACACCTGTAAAGGGGGCATGCAGGGTGTGACGATTGAGTCTTTCCTGGGCCAGAGCCACCAGGGCTTGCTGTTTTATTTTTTCCGCTTTGGCATTGGCCAGAGCAGCGGTACGCTCACCAATCAGCGTTTGTGCAACACTTTGTTTTTTAGAAAGGGCTTCCACTTCATCGAGTAGTCGCTGTGCTTCCTGAACCGAAATTTTTGCCGCTTGTGCTCCTGCTCTGGCCTGCGCCAGGTTCAGTTCGGCCAGTGTGGCATCCAGTTTTAACAGTGGCTCGCCCTGAGTGACATTGTCACCCACGTCAACGAGCAAAGTTTGCACCAACCCAGATTCCTGGCTGGCCAGTTGTGCATGGTGTCTGGCTTCTACAGAGCCGCTGAGGGTCATCACCCTAGGTTGCTTTGTTGCACTGGGTGTGTAAACCTCAACTTGTGTGGTTTGCGCTGCGCCCGTGTGGCTGTATAACAACACGGTGGTGAGCAGTATAACGCTTGCGATAACGCGTGCGGAAATATGCATATAAGCCTCTAATGATAATAGTTTTCATTTAATTCTATGGGTCTTTTAACCAACAAGCATGTGATTTGCGATTAAACATGAGATTTTTGCTATTTATGGGCTTACTGGCCTCCTTTGCGGGTTTGGCAGGTATGGCAGACTGCTCCGATGCTGATAAACGGTTTGTCCATGAGCAGGTCAGTAGCCCTACATTTGAAGAAACAAAAACAAACAGAATGTATAAAGTTAAGCATGAACAAGTGTGTGTTGTAGGTAATGCATTGGCGACTGACGGCATGCATTATTTTTTGTATAAGATTGGGCCCTCTGTTCGTTATATCGCTGTGCATAACGGGCTTAACGGACACGTGCAGATGCACGGCCCGTTTAGACCTGAGTGATCTATTACCAGGTAATTGCAGATCCATCATAGCTATAAAATCCCCCGGTGTCTGATGCCTGTTTGCTCTGTATCAGATCAGTCAGGCTCTGTGCTACAAAATCGGCAGAAAAAAGCTTGCCGGGTGGCACATTTTTCTGAAAAGGCATGGATAAGGCGGTGTCGGTTGTACCTGGATGAAAAGCCAGGACACAGCAGTTAGGTAGTTTATAACGCCATTCAATACTGATGGTTTTGAGCGCCATGTTCAGCGCCGCTTTGGCACTGCGGTAACTGATCCATCCACCCAGCTGATTATCTGAAATGCTACCGATCCGGGCTGACAGAGCAACGAAGTAAGTCGGGTGTTTTGCTTTCAGTGCTTTTGCAAAGTGCTTGGCCAATAACAGTGTTGGGAGCGTATTGGCTTTGAGGTTGTCGTTAAAAAAGTCAGGATCAAATTCCTGAATAGACTTCTCTGGGAGCTTATCGGGAGTGTGCAGCAGTCCGATGGCATTAATGAGTATATCAACCTTTGGCAGTTGCGCAGCCAAAGCCCTGACGCTTTCTTCCTGGCTCGCATCGAGGTGGAGCCATTGGACGTTTTGCGGTGCTGTAGTGGGTTTGGTGGTTCGGTAGGTTGCGTAAATCTGGGCTTCTGGTTGCTCACTAGCATAGCGTGTAACCAGTGCCTGTCCGATACCGCCTGAACCGCCTACAATCAATATGATCATGTGCTTTCCCCTGCGCTGACTATTTTAATTTGTTGTCTTTATTAAACGGACACTCCCGTGGATTGGATCTGTACAGTGAGATCGGGTTTTTACCAACTCAGCCAGTATGACAGGCATCGGTAAACCCAATGAGTCGACAGATCGTTATTTTACTAACTGATGCATTCTGCTGGATCACGTATTAACTAACATTATCGTCATCCAGATCAAAGTATTACTAACCTAATCCGGTTCAGATCACGAATTTACTAACTCTAAAGGCATTTTGGCAGGTTTTTGGTCAACGGGTCGGTATTGTTTCCTGTAGTGACTATTTTTAGGTGGGCAGATGGCGAATAAATCGGGTTTTTGGTGACTATAGATCATATTTTTACTAACTACCTGGTAAAGCGATCAGCACTGAGATCAGTAATTTACTAACTGCTTTTGTTCCTGGATCGTATTTTTACCAACTAAGAAGCCTTATTTTGAGTCAGAGATCATCATTTTACTAACGCTCGACATGCACAACGTCACTCAGAGCGGGTTTTTTACTAAGATCCGGGTGTATCAAAGTGGATAAGAGCAGCGCAGGAGGGATTTTTGAGCAAGTTGGTAATTTTTTGCTCTAACGGACTGGGAAATTGACTGAGTTGTTGTATCTATCTGTTTGATTTATAGCATGAGTAGGGGCTGAACCAGGTTCAGCCCCTGGTTTTTATAACGTGGCAAGCACAGCCATAATGAGTGTGGCTGCAGGGAGTAGGTAAAATAGTGATCTTACCCAGCCTGGTCGGAAGGACAGCATGACCGCCATCAGTAAAACGGCGAGGGCCATCTGGCCGCAGAACATCAGGCTGCCGTATCCAACGGCCTGGCTGATATCGATAACCAGAGTTAGTAAAAACATGATCCAGGCTGAAAGTAGATATCTTTTACTCTGGATCTGGTCGGGTCTTGCCCCAAACACCGCTTTGTAGTGCGGTGTCTTAGCCAGCGCAAAGGCCGTGAAGCTTGAGAGACATAACAAGGTCGCTATCAGATACATCATGCGGCACGCTCCTTGCGGGCGCGCAGTGGCTGAGCTGATTGAAGCTTTTTACTCTGCCAGAAAAATGCGCCCGCGGCTAACAGAGCCAGTATATCGAACATAGCCAATGACCACTGACCATTGCTTATGTAACTGATTAAATTGCCGTGTGTTGTAAGTGCATTGCATAAGGGCAGCATGAGCCAGGCAAAGGTATTGGCAAGTGCCAGAGTATGCCAGCCTTGAGTATTTCGCCACTTAGCGGCAAACAGCGTTGCAGCAGCCCAGATCAGGAAAAATGCCAGCACTTCCTGATCAGCACGTCCATTGTTACCGACAGGCAGGAGCCGATTGGCGTAGAAGAATGCGGCTGTAGCCAGTGGCAGGCCCATGATGGCTGCCAGGTTGAGCGACTCGACTAACTTGAGACCAAAACTGGCTGGCTGAGTGGGTTTTTGGCGCTCTCGGATCCGTTTGGCCCACATAACACAGCCACTGGCAATCATAGCGCAGCCTGCCAGGCCACAAAGAAAGTACAACCAACGCAAGCCGGGAGATGCCAGGCGTCCGGTATGCATGGCAATCATACCACCATATAATTGAGCCGCAGTACTGTCTTCAAGGTGCACAGTGTTCAGGAGTTCACCCGTTTTGCCTGAATATAACCAGACTGCTTGCTCGTCTTTTATTTCACTGCGGTTAGCACCGTAAATTTTCATTACTGCCGCTGCATCCTGAGGGTGATCTATGATGATGCGAGAAATAGGTTGCTCTGGCCAGTTAGTAAAAAAGTGATCTAACGACTGTGAGAAAGCCGGATCGGTCAGTGTCAGGCTGCTTAGCTGAGGGCGCTGTCGTTCCGGGTAAAATTCTTTTCTGAACTCTTTAACCCCATCGTCATACACAGTTTGCGCCGGATACGGGAAAAGCGTAAAAATAAGTGTGATCAGTCCTGTGTAGGTGATCATAAGATGAAATGGCAAAGCCAGCACTGAGCTCAGGTTATGTCCATCGAGCCAACTGCGACTGCCCTTGCCCGCTCTGAATTGGAACATATCCTTGAAAATACGTTTGTGGATCACAATGCCTGAGACCAGAGCAACCAACATAAACAGGCTGGCCAGACACACTATCCAGCGCGCGGTGGTACGGTCCATATAATGTAAGTCAAAATGTAGACGATAAAAGAAGCTCCCGCCTTTTGACTCCCTCGGAGTCACGGGAGTTTTGCTATCGGCCGCCAGGTTATGGCTGACCCAACTGGCTTTTTCGCCCGGCTCAGCATAGGGCAGGTGCGAGACGCGCAGTAGCGAGTTGCGCTCAGACGGCAAGCTGATCCACCATCGTGCTGCGTCAGGCGCTTCTGAGTTCAGGCGTTCAAAGCCGTAGTCCAGTAGCGCTTGTTGTGAACTCTGAACTTCAATGCTGTGGGGGTGTAGCTCAGGTTTGCTCCACAGGGTAATTTCCTGACGGAAAAAGCTTAGCGTACCCGCAAAAAACACCAGCCACAACAGCCAGCAAAAAAGTAATCCGACCCAGGTATGGAGCCAGGTCATAGAACGAAAAAAACTGTCTTTCATTATTATCCTCTTAATATCAGGATCAGCAGCCATTGCACTGTTGCGAGCAGCAGTAAACCACCACAGAGGAAGCGAAGCGATTTTGTTGCGAATACAGCGATAAAAATAAGGCAGTGAATGGCTACACTCAGGCACACGCTGAATAACACGGCATCAACTTTGGAGACAGGCAGCAACAAACTCATTAGGCTGATAGAAAGCGCGGTGCATGCATACCCCCCGAAAATAGCGAGTGCAAACCGGGTAACAACATTTATGCGATAGGCTGTAAAGTAAGCAAAGTAAGGCGATAGCGACATACTTGTTCTTTGATCAAAAATAGGGAGGCGAATTATCACTGAATCGCGCTATAAATAACAGTAATTATCATTAGCAAATGCGTTAAATGTACAAATATTAATGCCAAAAGGAATATCAAATTCCTGTTGAGTTAAACCCTGGGTAATTAGTGAGCACGCGCCTGCACCCTTTTATTGGGCTAAGGCTGATATACTTATTAGGGGTTATCGCGTTGTGAGGAGAATTTAAACGTGGATATTATTGAGCGTGTCCGGCAATGCACTTTGTGTCGGGGACAGTTGCCTTTTGAACCGAAGCCGGTGATCCAGGGATTGCCTGCGGCGAAAATTCTGATCGCTGGTCAGGCTCCTAGTTTGAGTGTACAAAGAACGGGAAAACCATTTAACGATGCCAGTGGTAAACGGCTCAGAGAATGGTTAGGGGTCACTGAGGCTCAGTTTTATGATCCGGCCATATTCGCGATTGTACCTATGGCGTTTTGTTATCCCGGTAAGGGCAAATCAGGCGATTTACCTCCCCCCAAAATCTGTGCCCAGACATGGCGGGCCCCTTTGCTTGAGGTGTTTAATAACATTGAGTTAACTATTTTAATTGGTCAATATGCACAAAGCTATCATATCGCTGAGTTTGTTAGTGTGTCTCAGGCTGTGACTGAATGGCGCACAGCTTTGCCCGGGCAAATTGCACTGCCGCATCCCAGTCCACGTAACCAATTATGGGTCCGAAAACGCCCCTGGTTTGAAGCTGAGGTGTTACCCGCATTAAGAACCCGAGTTCGGGAGGTGTTGTTGTGTTTTTAAACAGTCGAAACCCAGCGTTTATATGCCCTGAGACAGCATTATGTAAATAATTGGAAAATGAATTAACTCATATGGGTTGCTATTTGGTACTGTATCGCTCATAATTTGGGGTGAGTTAGAATTACAAATTTTAACAAATTACATTCAAAGGATTTGAACATGTTATATCGAATTTCCGGTTGGTCAGCTATCGTTCTTTCCCTGCTGGCGTTATATCCAAGCTATCAAACGGGTGCTCTGTCTGTTATCGGATTCTACCTCGGTTTATTCGCACTGATCCTCTCTTCTTTTGCAAGTCATACCGGAAACCTCTTTTATTATCGCAGCGTATTTGTACTTTCTGTGTTAAATGTTTTCTTTGTAAATGATGGCACATGTGTGATGTTATTAGCTGAGAATAATGACTGGGTATATATAGGATCTATGTATGGCATCTTTATTGTTATAAGCAGTATATGTGGCTTTTTGGTCAATAAAGACAGCTTTTTGGTCAATATGGCGCCTAAAGTCAAACGTGTGCGGTAACGTGTACACTAACGCATGTAATGATTACTTAATACAGCGCTGGTTTACAAAACGATTGAGGACTTATACACTTGTGGTGGTTTTTAAAACAACTGCATTGATAATATGAATGCGCAAGGAGCGGTGGAGAGTGTTTGTCGTAAATATCACGTACACCGTTGAACTAGAAGAAGTTGATGCGCATTTACCTGCCCACGTTCAGTTTTTGCAGCAATATTATCAGCAAGGTGTTTTTTTAGCGTCTGGCAGAAAGGTTCCCAGAGCAGGGGGAATGATTTTCGCTACCGCAAAAAACCAAACCGAGTTAGAAGCAATTCTACACAACGACCCTTTTTATCTCGCCGGACTGGCGAATTACGAGATCACAGAAATTGAAGTAAGCAAGACTGCCAGTGGTTTATCACAAGTGCTAACCCTTTGAATCAGCATTTATGTAGTGCTGAATACACCCTATGACTGAACGTTCTATCAGGACGTACATTTGTGGTGGTATAGCAGAGTGGCCACACGCCAGTTTTGATGCTTTGATATCAATTCAAGCTTACGTATTTTCCTACTCTGCATGGTATCGTTGCGGCTTTTTTTGCCAGCCTGGCTCTGACTGCGTTTTGGTTATTCTGTTTATAGCTACCACTTTGCTGCAATTTAACAGATTGCTATAAATGGAGAATATTATGCCCAGACTAAATAATAAAATTGCCCTGATCACAGGTGCTGCACGTGGCATTGGTGCTGCGGTTGCCACATGCTTTATTGAGCAAGGAGCCACGGTGATCATCACAGATAAAAATGCTGAAGAGGCACAAAAACTATGTGACACACTCGGTGAGCGTGCGCATTTCCATCTGCTCGATGTGTCTGAGGAGTCACATTGGCAAGCAGCTGAAGGTTTTGTGCGAGCCCGGTTCGGTCGACTGGATATTTTGGTTAACAATGCCGGTATAACAGGGTTTCTGGAAACTGCGGGCCCTCATGACCCTGAGCACTTAGATTTAGCGAGTTGGCATACTGTGCAACGCACCAACAGCGATGGCGTTGCACTTGGCTGTAAATATGGGATCCGGCTTATGAAGGCTTCTCAGGCTGCCAGTATCGTCAATATCTCCTCGCGTTCCGGTTTGGTCGGGATCCCGGCCGCAGCAGCTTATGCAGCGAGTAAGGCCGCTGTACGTAATCACAGTAAATCAGTGGCCCTGTACTGTGCTCAACAAGGCTATCCTATTCGTTGTAACTCTGTGCACCCGGGTGCCATTTTAACGCCTATGTGGGATGCCATGTTAGGTGAAGGAGAAGCTCGGGATGCGGCAATTGCCGGTATTGCTGCCGATATTCCGCTTGGACACATGGGCAATGCTATGGATGTGGCCTTTGCGGTGCTTTATCTGGCGTCTGATGAGTCTGCCTATGTGACAGGGATCGAGCTGAATATTGATGGTGGGATCCTGGCTGGCAGCAGCGCCGCGCCTAAATCAAATTAAGCCATATCAAACCAGGCCGGTATAATCTTGATACCGGCTTTTGTCCGGCTAATTAGTTTGCTAAGCTCAATTCAACAGATGTCGCAATCACAAGGAGTTTGAGCCTATGTATTGGGGTTTAGTTGTTGTCTTTATTGTGTTGGCCTTTTGGCTTCACAACCGTTATAGCTCCAGCTCTGAGGATTACCCCGCGCTGGAGACTGACCCAAATGATCCTTTGCTGCTCCAGGCTGTGGCAGATGCCAAAGCGTCATTAGATGAATTCAAATCCCTGTATCGCCAATTTCCCAAAGATGCCTTCGTGAAACTCGACTTTGAAAGTGACTGTGGTGTCTCTGAGCACCTTGGTGCGCACGTTGAGGGGATAAAAGGTGATGAGATCAGTGTCTTTCTGGTCACGCCACCTGTCACGCATCAGGGTAAACTTGCGCATAATTACACCTGCCACTTCGATGACATTGAGGATTGGCAGATCACAGACAAAGATGGCAACATTTACGGCGGGTTCACGCAGCGCGCCATGTTTGCGATCGCTGAACGTGAAGGCGTTGAGCTGCCCCGTGAGCTTCAGGAAATGCAGGGCAAATACGTTTAACTTTGCGCCATGGCTTTTTGGCTGCGTATTTGGCTAGGTCACTCAAAAATCGACTCTTCTCTATGACACTGCGGCCCGCAGGCGCCCTTTACATGAATGATGGCGATGGTAATAAGCGCTGTTAACTTATTTGATGCAGTTAAACCGAGAGCGGGGCGCATTTTTGTGTCTTGAGTTAAGGTTGTTCGGCAAATGCTCTGAGTTCATCACCTGTCAGGCGATAAATGATCCACTCGTCCTGCGGTTTGGCGCCAATACTGTTGTAGAAATCGATCGCAGGCTTGTTCCAGTCGAGCACTACCCATTCAAAACGACCACAGTCTTTTTCGATGGCCAGTTGAGCCAGAAACTTCATTAATGCTTTACCTGCGCCCTGCCCGCGCTGATCCTGAGCAACATACAGATCTTCCAGATACAGACCGTATTTACCAAGCCAGGTCGAATAATTAAAGAAATACACGGCAAAACCGATGGCCTCGCCCTCTTGTTCGCAGATCAGGGCGTGAGCGCGTACATCATTGCCAAATAGTTTTTGCTCAATATCCGCGACTGTATTGAGTACTGCGTCTGGCTCTTTCTCATAGATGGCTAATTCATTGATAAAATGCAATATTGTTGCTGCATCGTCTTTTTGTGCGTGGCGGATCGTGATACTCATCGGCTGTTTCTTTCCAAAGTTGACATGATGGTTACTCAGTGTAAGCTCAATTCATAAATGAATAAAGTGCATAGATTGCAACCGCTAAATGTATATTATTAATGAAACACTTGCCTAATCTGGATCTTAATCTGCTTAAACTGTTTGCTGCTTTGTATCAGAATGGCTCGGTTACGCTCTCTGCTGAGCAGCTGAATCTCAGTCAGTCTGCATGTAGCCACGCACTGACCCGGCTCCGCGAGCGCCTGGGTGATGAACTGTTTGTGCGGGTGAATAATCGCATGCTGGCAACCGCGCATGCACATCGGCTGGCAAAGACCGTGTTACCGGCTTTGCAGATGCTGGAAGGAGGGTTGCAAGAGGCTAGTCCGTTTGATGCAAATGAACCTCATACACTCACGATAGCGGTGACCGATTACACAGCCTGGTGTCTGCGACCTTTTGTGACTCATTTGGTTGGCTTGTTTGACAATCTGGATATCCGCTTTGTGCAGCTGGAGGAACGTATAGCAGAGCAGGCTCTGAAAGAAGGTAGCCTGGATTTGGTATGTGGATTTGCGCATCAGCAGGAATTCTCGGAGGGCCTGACCCAGCTTAGCTGGTTTGAAGATGCTTACGTGACAGTATGTTGTCAGTCTCACCCATACAAACAACAATTAGATTTGAGTACCTTTATAGCATATCCGCACATATTGATTGCGCCATGGAATGAGCGTCGGGGGATAGTCGATAAAGCATTGGCAAAAATTAAGAAATCCAGAACCATCGCAGTGACAACCCCACATGTGTTGGTGGCGCCAACGTTGCTACCAGAGAGTGATATGTTGCTGACTATGCCCAGGCGTTATGCCTTGCAGGTGTGTGACAGATTAAACCTTCAGTTACAGCCGCCACCGCTCCCGGTGCCTGACTATCAGTTAAAGTTGTACTGGCACCGGACGCGCAAGCGCGATCCTAAAATTGGCTGGTTTATTACTCAGTTCTGTGACTTTCATGAGCTAGACCATGATGAAACCAAGTTAGTAAAATAGTGATCTGTTAGCTGACGCCGCGAATACCGGTGTGCTCACTGAGGTATATAATTTAGTTTATATAATTCAATGTGTTAATTCAGATCAGAATTTTACCATATCGGCAGCATGAGTACGCATATAGTCACATATAAAGTCGACGCTGAGTTTTATATTCGGTAGCTGGTACTTGGCGTGTTGATATACCAGGTTTATTTCAACTGTGTGTATCTTACCAGGCGACAACTTATGGTGCTGTGCAACGGGCGTTACCTGGTTTTTTAGATGTGCGGGGAGCAGCCAGTCGGGGGCCAGCAACATGCCTTCGCCTTGAGCAAGCGCATCCAGTAAAGTTGCACTGTCATTGCTGATCAGAACTGGTTGACTAGACACAGGCTGCCAGTCGCCTTGCTCGTGCACCCACCATGGGACGAGGGCAGTTTTACTGCGAAACATGATGGCCGGACAGCGACAGAGTTGCTCGATAGACCAGTTGGTGGTGCCAAATTGAGTATTTAGTCGATCAGCCAGTTGGGTGTGCGCCCACAGTGTAAAACCGCTGCGAATAAGCGGTTTGGCGATAAGACGGGTATCGTCAACCGGTCCACCCCTGATCGCCAGATCGACAGAGTCTTGCCCGAAGAGTGCATATTCATTGGTGTAGTCGAGGTCGAGCAAAATATTTGGAAATTGCTGGCGAAAACGCCGAAACAAGGGTACCAGCAGCGCTTTCGACAGGCCGGGAGGCGCGCTGACTTTTAGCGTACCACTCGGGTTATCAAAGCTTTGTGAGATCAGTTCATCGGCGTAAGTCAGCTTACTGAGGATCTCACCAATATGTTGATAGTAGATCTGCCCTAACTCTGTAATACTGACGTGGCGAGTCGTTCGTTTGATCAGTTCGATCCCCAGTGACGCTTCCAGATCTTTAATTCGTCTTGATACAGAAGAAGCGGGCACCGAAAATTCCTCGGCAACAGCGCTGAAACTATTCAATTCAACAACACGCTTAAAATAGCGCAGTGCTCTGAGCTTATCCATTGTGATCCAAGATGTTTTTTCTCAGACAATCTAGTTTATTTTTGTCTAAAAGACAAAACTGATTTGTGGCTGATACACTTTTTCGTAAGCCATCTTCGCGCAATAATATCTGAAATTTTCAGAGATACTTAGTTATTACTATGACAAAACAAGTGCTTATTATCAAATCGAGCCCGGCAAACGAATTTTCTGTATCCAGTGAGATCGCTGATTATTTGCAATCACAATTGCAAAATAAGAATGAAAGCCTGGCTTTCACAGTACGCGATTTGAGCCAGACGCCTGCACCAGTTTATGATAATCAAATCCTCAATAGCTTTTATGGTGATCAGGATGCACTCACGGCAGAGCAAACTGCGGTTGCACAACCATCATTGCTTTATATCGATGAACTAAAACAGGCTGATATTATTGTCTTTGCGTCTCCTATGCATAACTTCAGTGTGACGAGTTTGATGAAAAATTACATCGATCAGATCTGTCGTTTTGGTTTGACCTTTTCTTATTCAGAGCAGGGTCCGAAGGGGTTATTGGAGGGTAAACAGGCCGTCATTATTGCCAGTGCGGGAGCTGATATGTCGATGCCAGAAATGCATGCCATGGATTTTCAGGTACCCTATCTCAAACAGGTGCTTGGCTTTATTGGTATTGCAGACATTGATGTGATCACCGCATATGGGATCAGTATGCCACATATTGGCAGTGAAGTGGCGACCAGGCAAGCGAAAGCTCAGGTGGATCACTGGGTGAATGCTGTCGCCTGAGTCCACATAAGCCAGCAATAATTATGTTAAATTAAACCTTGCTGGCTAATATCTGAGCACAGCTTAGTTTAAGCGCTTTGTTTGCTTTGCGCTTTGACGTATTTTTTTACTTTTTTCATGGCCATTTGGCGCTTGAGTGGCGACAGATAATCGATAAACAAGTTGCCCGACAAGTGGTCGATTTCGTGCTGCATAACAATGGCCAGAAACTCATCGCTTTGCACTGTAACGGACTCTCCATTGCGGTCAAGTGCTGAAACTGTAACCTCAGTGTAGCGTTCAACATTGGCAAAATAATCAGGAACAGATAAACACCCCTCCTGCCCCATTGCTTTGTTACTGCCACTTACTACTTCAGGATTGACGAGGATCAGTGGATCGTTGCGTTCGTCTGATATGTCAATGATCACAATCGCTTCTTCGCGGCCAACCTGAGTTGCTGCCAGTCCAATACCGTTGCTGGTTGCATACAGGGTGTCGAGCATGTCGTCAATCAGGGTTTGAACTGACGCGATGTCGGTTACCGGTTTAGCTGCTACGCGTAATCTGGGATCAGGTGTGGTTAGAATTTCTAAAATTGCCATCTTATTATTGTTATATCTCTATGAAAAATAGCAGTTTAATACTTAATACAAGGTAAAGCTAGAGAAACGCAAGCGTATCGCTCACTGTTGATGGGCCTGGCGGTATTGCGAGGGAGATAGCGTTTCAAACTGGTTCCAGATACGACGAAAATGACGAGCACTGCTGTAGCCACAGGCATCAGCGATGGCCTCTATTTGGATATTACTCCTCGACAGGAGCGTTTTGGCATGAGCAACTTTAATAGCACTCACATATTCGCCAGGCGTGATCCCGAGATTTTGCTTGAACAACCTGCTCAGCTGGCGAACTGACAGGTTGGCCGCATTTGCCAGAGTTTGCAGTCTGTGCGGATTATCTACCTGATTGCACACTAAATCTTGCACCTGATGCAAGGCTCGGTGCATATGGTTGCGATGACAAAGCCAGGGGCTAAGCTGAGGATCTTGTCCATTGCGACGAAAGTACACCAGCATCTCTTTGGCAACCCGGGCTGCAATGTGTTCACCGAATAACACTGAGACAAAGTGTAGTGTCATATCGATACCGGAACTGATGCCTGCACTACTGAATAGCTTACCATCCTGGACAAAAATACGATTGTCAGCAACTTTACTGGCTCTAAATGTGCTGCGAAAGCGCTCAATGAGCGCAAAGTGTGTGGTGCAGGCTTTATTTTCCATTAATCCGGCTTTGGCTGCCAGTACTGCCCCTGAGCAGATGGATAAGATATATGGGTCATATCTGGCCTGTGCCTTTAGCCATTGCTGGGTGCGTAAACCAGCCGGATTGTTATAGGTTGCAAAGGCGTCATTGCAGCCGGGCAATATGACCACGTCGGTTGCATTCAGCTTAGCAGGTAAGGGCTTGAGTTGATGCAATCTCAGGCCACCATCCATAATTTGCGTGTCTTCGGCACTGACATAATGTATGTCGATGGCCTGTCCTGCGCGCTGTGCCTCAAGCAACACTTGTAACGGTCCTGCCAGATCAAGGGGTAAGGTGTCATTGAGCAGTACAAAATAAAATTGTCTGGGTGTTGGCATGGTCATGTGTGTTTTTCCCGGTGGTTTTATGCCAGGTAGTCGCGTGTTCGATGAACGGTTGCAAACCGCTCTGCCAGTACCAGCTCTGTCCGGGTCTTTATGGCTTGTGCACTAAAATGTTTTCCACTGGGATGATGTTGCATATCAAAGGTTAACGTGGCGTCAGTCACAAATTCAACGTCAAATCCCAGATCGCTGGCTATACGTGCCGTTGTTTCGCAGCACTGTTCTGTTCGAATACCTGAAATTACGACGCAGTCTATCTTAGCGCGCTTCAGCCATGTAGCCAATCCCGTATCGGTAAAGGCATTATGTACCGATTTATAAAAAGTTTTATCAAACTGAGTATCCAAAAATGCCATAGGTTTGACAAATCCCGACGCCGGGTTGAAGGGGCTGTCTGCAACATCTTCCCGACTATGAAGAATTTTGACTACTTTCCACTGGTTGCGCTGGAATGCCCCAATCAGCTGGGTCAAATTATGTTGAAAATCGGGGAGATCACGCACAGACCAGTAAGGGGTGTGATAGAAGGAATCCTGAGTGTCGATAACGAGTAGTGCTTTATTCATAAGTTGTTTTCCTGTTTGTATATTGAGTGTGTTTGTTGAGATTAGTGTAGGGGCATTAGGGGCAGGAAAAGAGACGAATTACAGACATAGATAGGACCTATCTGGCCTTTAGTTGGAGGGGTGTCTGCTCAGGGGGCTGAACAAAAAAACAGTCCAGAGTTGACAGGTGTTTAAAATGTATATACGTTGTATATACACAAGGGCTTTTGAGATGCCCTCTTGCAGGAAGCAAAGCATGGCGAACAACAAAGATGCACAATTGATTGTGCGTATTAATAAAGCGCAAAGAGATGAGTTTGTTGCCTTGTGCAATGAGCTGGATACGTCTTCTTCCCGCGAAATTAGAAAGTTTATTAAGCGGTTTGTGAAAAAACACAAGCCAGAGCAAGAGAAACCGGTCAAAGGAGATCAGGATGGCTAAGAAAGTTGATGTTAAAAAGCTAAAGAAAGAAGTACAGAAACGTACTGGTAAAATCGCAAAACATGAAGCGAAAATCAAAAAGCTGAAAAAAGCGATCAAAAAAGCGAATTAATCGCGTGAAAAGGCAACCACAGGTTGCCTTTTTCTTTGCCGTACTTTTTTGTAAAGCCCCTTTACACGCAGACATCCTCATTGGTAATCACTTGATGTAAATAGTCCTCTCAAGCCCTCGTTGATAATCAATAAAGTTAATTTCCTACTGGTTTATGAAGCTGTTAAGTTGCTGAGCGAGTTCAGTCAGATCAGTATCTATATTAAAACGTCCGCGCAGTTTGCCCTCTGGACCAATTAAATAAAGCATGGTGGAATGGGCAACCTGGTAATTGTCCGGCTTTGCGGTAACCTGAAATTGCGCCCCGACACTGCGAGCCAGTAATTTCAGTTGTTCTGGGTGACCCGTAACCCCCATAAAGGAGTGACTAAAATAGCGTACATATTTATTGAGCGTAGGTGTTGAGTCTCGCTTCGGGTTGACGGATACAAACACATACGCAAATGTTCCTTCGGTGGAGCGTGTTGTTAAGTGTGTTTCCAGAGCTGCTAGCCGGGAAAGTGCCGTTGGGCAAATATCCGGACAGTGTGTGAACCCGAACATGACGATTGTCCATTGCCCTAGTAGTGCGTGCTGATCAAACGTGCCTTGTACACTGTGTAACTCAAAGGCGCTCAAGTGTCGCTCTGTTTTTTGCATGACTGGCTGCGTGACGACAGATTGAGCTGGTTGGGCGACCGGGAGCAGCATACCCAAGCCTAAGCCGATAAACAGCGTCGATAGGACTGCGTACTTGCTATGCATCAATTTGCTCCTTTTTTACCTGCCAGCACAGCCACAGTCCCAGCAAAGCGGGCAAGGTGACGCCCGCAAAATCAATGAGCAGAAAAATGGGCCCGCAGATCCCGACCAGCACTTCCCAAAAGTGAAATAACGCATGACAGCTTAACCACAAGGTAGGAAACAGCCATATCTGAAAACGGTAGCGAGTATAAAAAGCGCCGTAGCTAAATGCCCCGCCAATCAGCATATACAACATACCGATATCGCGAATAAAATGCTGATTATAAAAACCCCGATCAGGCACACCGGGCACACTCCAATACCACTGCTGCGGATAGAAGAGCATAAACACGCCATTTGCCAGCGCCGCCAGCCCCAGCAAGACAGCAATGGATGTGGTGATTTTCCCGCTCATAACATTACCTTGTGACTGCATTTTTTTTATCTGTTGGAGTCAGTGTTTGCTCGTTCACGACGACACGGCTGCACGCTTTGCCATGCCCCAGAGTATATTTAAGTGCCGGGTAGACACGACATGAGCTGATGCTAAAGGCAATGGCGATAAGTCCCTTATCTCCCCACTTTGAACGGATATGTGGACGAATATCATCGGCACAGGGATTGTGGGCCAAGACCAGGTCGGTAAACTCCACGATTTGCGCCAGTTCATCTGGCAGTGCTGCAAGGTCCTTGTTGATAATTGCACTGACCTGAGAGGCAGGCACGCCGGCTTCCAGTGCCATATTGACCAGCAGCTGAGTGCAGGGACCGCAGTCGTCCCACAAAATGGCGCGTAATTTGGCTGCATACAAGGGGGCGGCAGGTAAACCGCCACGATAATCTGCCATAGACTGAAATTTCAGATATTTAAAAAAAGCGCTCAGATCCGCAGACAGCACATCCTGCATATAGGTGACATCGTAGTCGTACTTTTTCTGCATCGAAATGAGCATTTTGTTCAGTATGTATTTGATCATCGGATACCCCTTGTGGTTTGGTAATCTTGTTCAGGCGTTGTGATTAGTTGAGATTGCGCCTGCCTGGGGGTTTTTAGTGGCCCGAGTAGTAATACCAGACAGAGAGCAAGTAAGGCAGCAAAGGTGCTCAACATTGTGGTGAAGACATCGTTGCTGAGTAATGCGGAACCGAGGAGCGGCCCGGATGCCATCCCGACACTGGATACCACCGCTGATAAGGAAGCGAGTTGACCTGAGCTGTCCAGCTCAGCCGTTACTGCTAGCAAATAGGCGTGTACCGCTGGCCAGGCAAAAAACAGCAGTGCCAGTGCAAGCATGTAGATCAAGTCGAAGTGTGCAAAGCAAAGCAATAAGGCAGCCATGGCTGAAAGTGAAATACCGCCACTTAAGCACACTGCGCGGTGAGCCCTGTTTGGATTGAGTATGGGTAACAGCGCGCCACCTAGCCCCAGCAAGCCCGTCATTGCAATTGTCTGGCTGGTCTGTTGCTGCGACATCCCTGCCGCCAGCCCTATTTGGCCAGCATAGGCCCAGATCCCACTAGCGGCAACCAGATAGAGCAGCATCGCCAGTAGTAACTGGCTGCGCTTGGCTGATAGCTGCAAGCGTTGTGTCTGCTGTTTGGGATGATTTGCGGCTGGTAATGCGGGTAACAAGGGCAACAGTAACAGGGCCAGGCACACCAAACCCGCCATGGTGTAAAACACCGCGTAGTTACCCAGCAAGGTTTCAAGGTGTGGTATAGCATAGATAATCATTGAGCCGATGCTAAACTGAATCAACAGTAATGCGCCGAATGCTCTGTCGGGATTATTTAAACGCGCCAGTATGGCAAATGACACACCCACACTAAACCCGCCCAGTACACCAGCGATAAAGCGCCAGACCAACAAATCAGGGTAAGTGCTCCATGCCACTGTACAGAATTCCATTGCACACAGTGCGAGGAAGGTAATGAGTAAAGCTTGCTTCCAGGCAATATGGCGAACCACAAAGATGGCGCAGATACTGCCCAGTAATGCACCGTAGCCATTGCTGGCTACCAGTGTGCCGGCCTGTTGTGGGGAAAAACCAATGTCGCCTGCCAGCGCATCCACGACTGCAGGTAAAAAGTTAAGGTAGGCCAGCCCGGCCATGGCAACGAATGCCAGGCAAAAATAACTGACCCATGAGTTTGCTGCATTGCTTGTAGTACGATTTAACATAGTCTGTCGCCTCCTGAGTATCTTTGCGGATACTTTAAGTGGCTGCGAGAGCTTGAAAAACCACAGTCCTGGCCATTTAGTCGTGAATACTATTCATGAATAATTGCTGATATAGTGCCAATATCTAAGGTGTTTACCCAAATCACAGGACTGACTTTTATGGATAAACTGAGATCGCTGACCTTGTTTCTGGCAACCTGTGAAGAGCAAAGTTTTGCGGCTGCCGCACGAGTTTGCAATACCGATCCCTCCACCATCAGTAAAGCCGTGAGCCGGCTGGAGGCTGAGCTCGGGGTGACTTTATTCCAGCGCTCTACCCGGCAACTGAAGATAACGGCGGCCGGGCGTCACTATGCACAAACCGTGCGTTCGAGCATTCAGGCACTGTCCAGCTGTGAAGACGAACTCAGGCAGCTCAATGATGCCCCCAGAGGGCGGTTACGCGTCAATTCTGCGGTGTGTTATGGTCATTTGTATCTACGCCCTTTGCTTAAAGCGTTTTGCCAGCGTTACCCGGAGATCACACTGGAACTATCCCTTGATGATATGCATGTGGATATTATCGAGCAGGACATTGATGTGGCATTGCGCACCGGCTTTGTCAAAGACAGCCGTCTGGTTGCGCGTTGTCTGAGCCCGATGGATTTTGTGGTCTGTGCGTCACCGGACTATCTTAAGCAGCACGGTACGCCTGTTAGTCTTGACGAATTCAACGAACATGCCTGGATAGGCTTTAAGATAAAAGAAACACAGCAGCTGCAACCGATTTTTTTGCCAGATGCAGGCGGTGTTTATCAACTCTGTGAGCTACACCGTACGCATATTACGGATGATGGTGAAGCCATGGCCCAATTGTGTGCTGATGGCTTCGGGTTCGCTCAGTTGCCGCACTTTCTCGCTAAAGCGGGACTCAAAAGCGGGGCTTTGGTATCGCTTTACCCCGCGTTCAGAGCACCTATGCCAGACAGCGGGGTGTTTGCGATTTATCCAAAACGTGCCTATTTGCCTGCCAGAGTACGGGTATTTCTGGATTTCCTGGTTACCGCTTTGGAGGCACAGCAAGAAACACCAACCCATACCTGGGCGCAGCACTGGCCACCATGCGTGAAGTTTGTTCGATCAGCCGAATAAGGGCGCACAGTTGCCCTGTGAGCGGATCTCTTGAAGTTGCTGGTTTAGGTGGGTGTACATTCCTTCAAAGGCAAAATTGCCCATACTGATCCGTTTCACCTTGAGTGCACCAAGCGTGTCAAAATCGGCCAAATCTGGCATTGCCATGATATTCAGGGGCAATTGGCAAGTCTCTGTGATGGCCTGAATATCTGCTTGTTGGGTAATACAGGGTAAGAACAAACCATCGGCCCCCGCTTGCTGATATTTAGATGCCCGATGCGAGGCTTCCTCGCACGCGTTGTCGAGTCCCAGTAAGAAGGCATCGCAGCGCACATTAATAAATATGTCGGTCTGCTGGGCGGCCAACTCATGACGTACGGCCTTTAACCGCGCCGCGAATTCATCGGCATCGATTAAGGTGCGGGCTGTAGTTACCTGGCTGTCTTCGAGATTAACTCCGACTACACCCAGTTGCGCAAGTTGCTGAATGTGAGTTGCTATTATTTGTGGATCACGGCTGTAACCGGCCTCGATATCAACACTTAAAGGTAAGTCGGTGGCACGGCTGATCCGAGTGACCATGAAAAGTAGTTCGTCGAAAGACATTTGTTCGCCATCTTCGTAGCCCAGTACGCTGGCAACGGCTGCGCTGGAAGTCCCCAGCGCCTGATATCCTGCTTCTTGTGCTGCTTTAGCACTGGCGGCGTCCCAGACATTGGCCAGTAAAAACGGGCTTGTTTGTTGATGTAATTGTTTGAATGCTTGCATATTATCTCGCTGATATTATCACTGTTTTGTGGTCACTATAGTGCGGCTACCCAGTTTCAAAGACCAACGATAAAAATCGACTTGTACTATAAGCTCAGCTTATAATATTGTCTGTCCTGGAATTCGGAAGTGCCCCTATCGTGTTCAAAAATATCAATTTGCTGGTGACATTTGAGTGTGCGGCAAGACATCAGAGTTATAGTCTGGCCGCCGCCGAGTTATGTATTTCACAGGCCGCAGTCAGTCAGCAAATGCGGATGCTGGAGCAGCAGTTGGGGCAACGGCTATTTGTACGAGTCGGCCGCCAAATGCAGTTGACTCAGGCCGGGTGTACGTTGGCAGAGCATACCGGGCCAGCTTTAACTATGATCGGTCATGGCATTAATAGCCTGCGTCAGGAAGAATTGGCGGGAGAGCTAAGCATTAGTTCTACGCAGGCATTTAATACCTTGTGGCTGATGCCCAGATTGCAGGAGTTCGCCAGTTTGTATCCACAGATCCGCATTCGCCTGCACTCTTCCGCGAGTTTTGAAGACTTGCGACACGCTCGCATTGATCTGGCGATCCGTTTCGGCACACAGGTCGAAAAGCACACCCCAACCACGCTGGCCTGTGAGTACTTTGGCACTTCACCTGTGTTACCCGTATGCTCTGCGCAGCTGGCAGCGTCTTTACCGCTCAATACCCCGGCTGATCTGCTGGCTACCTGGTTGGTATCGCTGGAGCAGCCCGGTGCGTATGACTGGCCAAGCTGGTTTGAGGCGCAACAGGTAGCAGACTATGTGGATCACCCGCACTGGACCTATGTTAATAGCACGGATATGGCACTCAGCGCTGTGGCCAACGGCCATGGTGTTACCCTGGCTGTACCGTATTTGTTTCGCCGTCAGCTCGATAACGGTGAACTTGTTGTTCCGTTCCAACTTCCTCACCCTAACCCGGTGAAACGCTATCTGGTTTACGATCCCAACTCTGCCCGGATCGCTCGCTTACAAACATTTATGAACTGGTTAAAAGCGCAGGAGCTAAGATAATCATTATTTATATAACATGATGGAAAGCCTGGGAGGTCCGCATCTTTACCTCCCAACATTATTGGCTCAGAGCGGATAAACTTAGCAACGGCCATTGTAGTTGGCGTAAAAGGTAATCTTTTCTCCGATCTTATAAAGAGTCCCTGGTCCTGTGGGCTCATTCTCAATCGTATTATTTGCGCCTGTTTGCCAGTTGAATTTTCTTTGAACGGTTCCTTCATTGGAACTATCTTGATAGTTATGTAATTCCGTCATGAGTTGACTAACAAGGCTATGCAGTGACCCTGCCTGCTCCACACTTTGAGCACAATGTATGGTTTCAAACATCCATGCCCTTTGACGAAGTTCACTGATGATTGGTGTCAGGTTTGCCTTAGCTTCTGCAATGTCACCTTGCTTGCCTTGGTGAGCCAGATGAGAAGCGGTTTTCCATAAAGAAAAGAATGGCTCTTCAAACTGTTTAACGGCTTGTTGACGGTACATAGTACTGGTTACCTCATTTGCTTCTTGTGTTGCCTGCCATGACATAATGGCTGCAAAAGCACTTAAAATAGTCGCCAAAGTCATTATTAAAGAATTTATTATTTTCATTGCGCGTTCCTTGATGATTTTTCGTGTTGTAGGTTTGATGTCTTGTAACTTATATGTTTACAAAATATTAATTGGTTTCAGGTTAAAAGTAACTCTATAAGTTCTGATATAACTGAAAATAATATGATGTCATTACGGGAGTAGGTCTCATTGTTACTTTTGCATTTGTCTGACAGGGCATGGGAACGGGCTCTTTTATGGGGGTTAAATATGCTGCAAAGTGAGTGTTTTGGTACCGATACAATGTTTAACCCCTGTGCCATTTTATGGGTTGCCATGCTGTAGAGCTGTATCTCTATCGCACAACGTACTCTAACAAGTAAGGTGGACGCGCCCGACTTTATGCGGATGTTTAATGATTTTTCCTTTTTAAACTTTATCTCTTAATTCAATAGATTAGTTAGATTTCATGCACTTTTTGGATGATGTGTGAACTGCTTTCCCGATCTATATTTCCATATTTACAGAAATATAGATTGATCTAATTTTATATTTCTATAATACTGGAAATATAAAATTAGATCAGGAGAGACGTATGTCACCAGAAATGCAGGTCATGCTTAAAGAAGCGGCCGATATGTTTGTGTTCCTTGCGCTGGAGTTAACCGTGTTATTTCTTGTCGTAAGCTATTTGGTGGGTGTGCTGCAGGAGTACATCACGCCTGAAAAGGTGAGGGAAAATCTGAGTGCCCGCAAAGGTAAGGGCTACATGATTGCGGCGTTGCTGGGAGCAATCACCCCGTTTTGTTCCTGCTCAACGATCCCGTTTTTAAAAGGGTTACTGCAGGCACGGGCCGGGTTTGGGCCCGTTACCGTTTTCTTATTTTCCAGTCCACTGTTGAACCCCATTGTTATTGGCTTATTGATTGTGACATTCGGCCTGGATGTGGCGGTGTTCTATTTTTCGGTTGCTCTGATCACGTCGGTCGTGTCGGGCTGCTTGCTGGAGCGACTGGGGTTTGAGCGTTATGTTAGGGATGAAGCCTATCAGGCTGCGGTCAGTCAGTCTGCTTGCAAGGCTGGCCAGACGAGCAAAGAGACGCCGCTTAACCCGGAAAGTAGTCAATGTGGTGGTAAGAAAAATCCCGACAGAGACATAAAACAGGTAGAAAACCGCTGGTTGCGAATTTGGCGAACAACCTGGAAAGACTTCCTTGCTACCCTGCCCTATTTACTACTTGGTATCACCATAGGATCCTTCATATATGGCTTTGTGCCCACAGAGCTCATTGTTGACTATGCCGGTGAAAACAAATGGTATGCCATTCCACTTGCCGCAGTCATTGGTATTCCCTTGTATATCCGAGCTTCTGCAGTGATCCCTCTGAGTGCCGGTTTAGTGCAAAAAGGTATGGCACTGGGGTCGGTCATGGCGCTGATCATTGGCAGTGCTGGTGCCAGCCTGACCGAAGTTATCCTGCTTAAATCCATTTTCAAAACGCAGATGATCCTGGCATTTCTGGGTGTGGTACTCGGGATGGCGATGACTGCCGGGTACTTATATACCCTCATTTTTTAGCCGTTTATTTGTTTTTTAGAGGTTGGCAGGCTAAGCCGACCGCCTGAGTTAGATACGATTAATCAAGAGGTAACCTGATATGAAACCGATCAAAGAAGTCATTATTATTGGTGCCGGACCCATCGGCCTGGCTGCGGCTGCAAGACTGGTGGAAAAAGGGATCCGCCCCACCATAATTGAAAAAGGTGACACTGCTGGGGCTGCAATGTTGCAATGGGGACACGTTAGCCTGTTTACGCCCTGGTCCTATATGCTGGATGAGGCCGTGGTAAACCTGCTGGCTGAGCATGGCTGGCATGGCGTAGACGCCAATGTAACTCCTACTGGCCGGGAAGTCGTTGAGCACTACTTGCAACCTGCGGCGAAATTACCTGAACTGGCGGAGCATATCCGCTATGGAACTGAGGTCTTTGGTGTGTCTAAAGCCGGGGTCAGTAAGCATACTACGCAAGGTCGTGACAGTGCACGTTTTGTTGTGCATTGTCGAAATGAGTTAGGGATCCAGGTATTGCACAGTGATGCTGTGATTGATGCTTCCGGTACCTGGTCGAGTCCAAACCCGCTGGGGCTTGATGGTTTATCTGTGCCAGGTGAGTTGGCCAATCAGCAGAGTGTTTATTATGGTATCCCTGATATTCTGGGCACTCAGCGAAGCGATTTTGCAAGAAAACGCAACTTGGTGGTGGGTGCCGGCCACTCGGCAATGAATATCGCACTGGATTTACTTGAGCTGCAAGCGGCAGAGCCAGGTACCGAAGTGACCTGGGGCATGCGTAAAAACAACATCGATAAGCTGCTGGGCAAAGGCATCAACGACAAAGTGCCTGCGCGCCGGCAGCTCGGGCTGGCGGCCAAAAAGGCCATAGAAAATGATACACTAAAGCTGGTTTCTCAATTAGAGATCAAAGAAATTGTCCGGGCCGGGCATGGGCTGAATATCCGCGCTTTGGCGGGAGGAGCTGATATCGGGATACAGGTCGACAACATCATTGTTGCGACCGGCTTCAGGCCTGACCTGGAGATGTTGCGAGAATTAAGGCTGGATTTGGACCATGTTGTCGAAGCACCAATGCGGCTTGCACCATTGATTGACCCAAATTTGCATAGTTGTGGTTCAGTGCGTGCACACGGAGTTGATGAGTTGTCTCATGATGATGCGCACTTTTACATTGCGGGTATGAAATCCTATGGACGTGCCCCGACCTTCTTAATGCTCACCGGGTATGAGCAGGTGCGCTCGATTGTCGAATCTCTGGCGGGTAATGCAGAGGCCGCTCGCTCGTCTCAGTTGAGATTTCCTGGTGCACCAAAGGCGCAACAGGGCGCATGTTGTGGCTAGCTTGGCTCGCCCTGAGCGGTATCACATGTATTGCTGCAGCTGGGATCGTCTGACTGATTGACACAACACTCTTCTTGCAAGAATCCGATCAGCTCAATCAGTGCATCGTATTGAGGCACGCAGTAAAGTGTGCGGCTTTCTCGCCTTTGCTTGACCAGCCCCACTTTTACCAGCCGATTAATATGATGAGACAAAGTAGAACCCGGCACATCTAGCGCAGCCTGTATTTCGCCAACGGGTACGCCATGCGTGCCCCCTTTCACTAAATATCGGAAAATACTTAAGCGGGTGGTGTGTCCCAGTTCGGCGAGCTTATCTGCCGCAGATGCCAGTTCCATATCTTGCTCCTCATTCATATAATTCCATAATACTGGAAATATACGAATGAGGCAAAACGGCTTTTTCAGAGCTCGTCCTTTGCCTGTTATCACTCAGTTGTACGGATCTTTAAAACGTTACCCGAGCACCAATTTGTCTGGAGTCTCTTTGAGCTGAGAGGTCCCATATATCAACTCGCGGGGTGAGTTTTCAGCCCGCGAGTGTGTGATGCTGGAATGCACAAAGCTTAGGGTAAGGTGGCTATAGAGATCGTCTCCGCATTACTGTTGCCGGCAATGTCTGGCTGGTACATCATTTCAGCTCTGGCTGGCGGTGCGAGATAAAGGCCACTGGCCCGTACTTGTGCCAGATATTCAAATGTGGTGGTGCCGGCGCTGAGGTGGGCCTGATAAAAGGTGGCCTGTTGTGCACCCTGTTTGGTCTGTTGCAGATGCAGCGTGATATCAGCGTAATCTGTCTGTAACCAGTTTTTGTAATGGGTATAACGGTGTTCAGGGTTAAGTGCATGCAATCCGCCAGCCAGGGTATCGGTTAACAGTACATGTGCCCGGTCTTCGGCTGAAAACACTTCCAGTGATACTTTGATCAGGTTGCCGGGTTTGAGTGCTTGCCCTGCAAATGGCTGCCAGCGATTGTTGTCGTACACCTGGTATCGACGTGTCACATCAAGTCCGCTATTTACCACAGTGGGAGACGCCAGTGGTTGGCGGCTCTGTACTGTTAGCCAATATGCTTCTTTCAGAGGTGAGTCAATATGATAGCTTTGCTCATTGTCTTGAGAGGAGTTGTGCTGTGTAATTGTCACGGGAACTGAACCGCTTTGGCGGTGGCCTTTCAGGGCGAGTGAGCAGATCCCATCTGTCAGTGTATTGCCAAAATGCCCTTGTCGATGTTGACGACTGATGGCCAGCTTGCTGAGCTGCGCGGTTAACGTCTTGCGCTCTGTGAGCATTAATGCAAGACACTGCTCCTGTGGTCCGGAGAGTGCGCTGAGGGTTTGATCCTGAAAGCCTTCATCCAGCAGCCGGGCAAGGGCTTTTTCCAGTTCAGGCTGGTTATAACCTGCGGCTTTCATTGCTAAGAGTTGTAGCAAATTACTGCGGGTACCAGATACGCCGAACATCTGTCGCCAGCTCAAAATTTGCTCGAGTGTCACCTGACCTTTCTGTGCCAGAGCCCACCACTGCCAGTCAGCACTGTCATCAATGAAATGGCGTCGATTGTGTGGGGCCCTTTGCAATGCTTTAAGCAGGTTAGCTGCCATCGATTCAAGAGTTTCTTGGTCGGTGTTGAGGTCGAAGTCGCTGCCACTCAGCCAGTGACTGACGAGCAGGGTGTACGCGCTCAGCATCGGGTCAGCGTTACGGTTCGGATAATAGGCATAGCCAATGTTATGATGCCAACTTAAATTCTCGGTTTCCCCTTTCGTTAAAGCGTGTTGCAGGGACGCTTTGCCATCAGGCCAAAGCTGACTGGCAAGGGGGTTTACACTGTAGCTTAAAGCTCTGGATAAGGTTTGCTCCCAGCATTGATGCGGGTAATGCTGATGGTGTTGTGTCAAGGCTGACCAATTAGGCGCGAGCTGCTTAATGGGGTGTGCTTCGCCAGAGACAAGCGTTGCATCATCTGCCAGCGCAATGGTGTTTTGACGAGCCGGGTCGAGTAGCCACCTTGCCTGAACAATACGACTATTGTCACTCACTTTAAAGGTCGAGAACCGAGGCTTGTTTAGGCGCCTGCTGTAAAGTTTCAGCGTGTACTCGCCGGGGTCTAATTCGGGAAGCGGCACATGCATGACTTGCTCTCCCTGACTGTTTAGCACAATACTTTGGCCAATGAGCGTTTGACCGTTCAGTGTGAGTTGCATTGTATCCTTTTGTGCTGTATTCGTTCGGTTTGCTGCTCTGACAGTGATGATGGCCTCATCACCCTGAATGAAATGTGTCGCATGTGTCACATGATACTCCAGCTGAGCATGGCTGGTCAGGGTGCCTGTATACGTCTGAGTATCCTGCGCATTCAGTGCAACAGCAAAGACACGCCAACGCCCGAGCAACTGAGGCAACGCCAGTGTGACGGCTTTTTCCTGATTAGCATTAAGTGATATAACAGGTTGCCATACAGACTGTGCCAGTGCATATGCTTGTGAATTATTGTCGGCCACACTCGAGCCGGTCATTCTCAGTGCCTCGTATTTAGCTCTGAGACTAGTCTGTTCCAGTTGCTGGGTTAGCTGGGGGTCAACCAGCCAGTTATTCAGATTGTAGTTGCTGACAATGCGGTGGTGATAGCGGCTCTGGTTAAACAACTCCGCCAGATGTATATCTGTGACCTCGTCATACGCGATGTTGAACAACGCATCATTGACCAGCCAGAGCTGAATGTCTGCATCCTGGTTGCTCGACAGGGTGATATCCAGTTGACCGCTGGCCGGCACTGCATCCGGGTGCGTCACCTCAAGTGATAAGCTTTGGGCTGGCAAAACGGCCACTGTGAGTCTGGCGAATTGGCCATGGATGCCAGGTTTATCTGGCATTGCAGGTGCAGAGCTTGCCAGCGTAAAGCGAGGCTGAGTTTGCCATTCGCTTAGTACTTGATTGGCTTTGTTTTGCCATTGTTGGCGTAACACGGTTCTTTGTTTGTCTGTATATGGCATTACTGCTGTTATCTCAAAACCGGGACGCCAGCTGTTTGGTATCGCCAATGTTAAGTCGTTGCTGCCCCGTTTGACAGCGAAGGTGTGTAATGCCTGGTTCTCACCCGCAGTGACGAAAACCAGGGCTTCACCGTCTTGTGGAGCATCAAGCGAGAAAGCATACTCCTGTCCGGCAAGGACTTGTTTGTCACCAGATAAGGTTAGTTGATGTGTTGACGTATGCTCATCATTTGAGGGGCCGTGCCTGAACAGGTAACGTTGCCATAAGTAGTTTTGTTTTCCGCTGCGGATATCCAGCGAATAATAGCCCGACTCATCGTCTGGCAGGTCGCAGTATGCAGGCGTTTGCACTTTACATAGCAAAACCTGCTCCGTGCGTTCTTTTCCGCTTTCACTGGTCGATACTTCCACATAGACGGCCGCCGGTACCGATAGCTGCGCACCGTCCTGATCAACAGCGATGATATGGACTTTATCGTCTGATTCTTTTAAGCCAATGTAATGTGCCCGCGACAGGTAGGTCAGTGCCTGATCGAAAAAGTGCATTTCGCCCTGTTCAGTGACCACTCTGCCAGACAATGCGAGTCGAACCAGCGGCATGGTCTCAGTGGGAGTAAAATGGGCAGATGCTCCTCGGCCGCCGGCACTTAATGCAACTGTGCGTTGATGCCGGTTTTCCGGAGTTTCTCTGCTGCTGCTAAATTCGTAATCTTGTGGCCAGTCGCTAGGCAAGTCTGAATAGCCAAAGCGGATAAACTGGTATTTTAATTCGCCACTGAGGTTGTCTGCTGTATAGCCGTTCATTGTTTTACCGCTGACTGAGATGGTTATTGGTTGGTCTTTATATGCCATGTCCGGGTGTTGCCAGCTCAATTCTACTTCAGGCGGAATGAACTCAAAGACAAGGAGGTCACCTAACGAATATGCCTCTCCAGCTACCTCGGCGCTTACCTGATAGATGCTCGCTTTGTCTAATCCCTTCGTGAGGTGAAATTGTCGTATGCCAAATTCAGATATCGACCTTTGCTCCAGTTGAACCGTATGGTCAGTGTCTCTGTCGCGCAGGATCAGGTCGACGTTATCTAGCAGAGGTTGCAGGCCATTCTGGGTGTGTTGATACAGCACAACACTCAAATCAATGGCAGAGCCTGGCCGGTAAATTGGCTGACTATTGAGCAGACTGCCCGTGATGGCCTTGGCAGGTTTTGGGGTGATCTTGGTTATGGCATGTGCTTCGCCTTTGCTGGCCCATAGCCAGCAGTTAAGGTCACTGTGTGGTAGTAATGATTGCCATGTACCATAACTTAGCGTCAACAAGCCATTAGATTCACTCTTTCCCAGCTGTTTAGGGGTGACGAATGACGGACAGGCGAGATAAATCTCAACGTCTGTCATTGGGACATCCGTATTAAATTCGCTGCTGCGAAGTGTGATGCCGGGTCCCTGATGTACTGTCAGGTTAAAATCGGAGGCGATCAGCGTGTGCTGATGCTGGCGCATTTCAACGTCGCTTGCATAAATGGAGGCTGTACTCGCACCTCGTATATCGTAAAACAGGACCCCACTTTGGTCATTTAACCGGGCACTGACGGGCAAACGCGATTGGTGCAACTGATTGTCCATATGGCGTGATACATCGGGCACTTTGGTGAGCAGCGTGGTTTTGTCTTTTGTAGTCAGCCAGTGATGTAATTGCGTCAGAGTTTTTGCCGGGTAAAACTGAATTGAGAGATCCTGCGTATTGCGTGTCATCAGTGGTAACTCGGCGTGCGTATCTGCTTGGTATGCATCGCCAGATTGATCACTTATCTGCCAGTATGGACTACTGGGGGCTGTGCTAAAATGCAGCTTGGCAGCCCCTGAGAAGGCTTGCTTTGTTGAGTCAGAGCGCAATGCACTGAAGTTGAGTTGGTAGTCGGTATCTCCTTTGAGTGCGACCGGGTAGTAGTGGAGATCGTCACCTGGGTTTTCACGGGCACTGCCTGTGATGATAACTGGCTGGGTCGAAATAGATGGTGAAATCACAGACTCCATGAGCCAGAACTTTTCTACTTTATGATTGAATCCGAATGCCAGAGACTCAGGAGCACAAGTAGCGATGTCGTCCAGGGAGAGTGCGTGGTAGGTCTTGTACCAGAAAGAGTCAAACGGATAAGATTGCTCACAGAAAACACCCATAAATTTGGCCTCTGCGGGTGGTTGCGAGGTCTGATCCTGAAACGGGATCGGTTGTGGCGCAGGTAAAGCTATATGCGCTTCTGTTGGACGAAAACCAGCTGGCAAGGTGATTTCCAGGCTGCCAGGTTGCAGTGATGCTGCAAAATCAAAGGTGAGCAAATAACCCCGATTATCACTGTACTCGTCATAGTGCCGTTTGCTTGGTGTTACTGGTTGACCATCGAGTGTAAAGGTCAGGGAGTGTGTGATGTCCCACACTGCGCGCTTGTCTGTGTCGGTGGTTGCACGGTACCTCAGCTGAAGCTGCTGTTCGTGGGACTCATCAATATATAGGGGCCAGTTTGCACTATGCCACTGTGTTGTATAGTCCTCTTGTAATTGAGCGTGCAGACCGGGGAAATTTGCTTCAATACGGACTTCTAACGGCACATAGGCACTTATGCCGGCATATAAATCACAGCTGAGTTTGTTCAGCGATACAAAGCGCCAGCGGCACAGCTGTTTATACTTATCCGAAAGCCAGATGCGAGATAGCTGAGCATGGCTGGGTACCTGCCCCGGCTGGGCAACCTCTTCGTTAAACTGGATCAGAATTTGAGTCAGCTTGTTTTTGTGAGTATTAAAGCGGACATTCTCTACCTCTAGTGCCTGCGCCTGAAAAAGGCAGATGGCGAAGGTGAGCAACAACAGCGTGCTTCTTTGCAACATGTGTATTCCTTATTCTGAGTAGCTGGAAACTTGATCAAACCTATAACGCCTGCCAGCAGGAATTGGGGTGAAAAAGTGCAGTTTTAGGGTGATTATCAATCAAACCTTGATAATCTTTCAACCCGTAGCCAATTTATCGTTTGTATCTGAGGGCTTAAACTGATGTACATTCAGTTTGTCGTTTTCACAGGAAGATTATCTTCGTGGTTAAATCCAGTTTACTCAGCACGTTAATTATTTCGGCATGTTTTTTCTCTCACGCTTTAAAGGCTCAGGATACGAGTTCGGGCAGTAATGAGGTAACGATTATTAGCACCGAGCAAATTGAATGGGGTCATCTGAATCCGGCTCGGGGTGATAAGAGCCCGAGGGCTGCGAACTTGTGGGGAGACAGAACAAAACCTGGCGCGACTGGCATGTTGGTGAGATTTGAACCTGGCTTCTCGTCACCGCCTCATATTCATAATGTGTCTTATCGCGGTATTGTGATAGAAGGCCTGCTGCATAACGACGACCCTCAGGCCAAAGCGATGTGGATGCCACCGGGATCTTACTGGACTCAACCGGCTGGGGAAGATCACATTACGTCCGCCAATGCACCGGGCAATATGATTTACCTTGAAATAGACGAGGGTCCTTATTTGGTTAAGCCTTCTGCCGAACAATTTGATAATGGTGAGCGACCTGTTAACCTTCACTATGCGAACCTGACCTGGCTGGATCAGCATACGTCAACACAGCTTAAGGGCGCAGATATTCAACTGGCAAACTTATGGCAGCAAGATCAGTTGACAGGCGTGTTGGTGAAATTACCTGCAAAATCAAAGGTGACCTTGTCCAGCACGGGTACAGAATTTAAAGCGGTGGTGATCCAGGGGGCCATTACTGTCTTGCGGGCAAACACTCAGAAAAGCCCGGAGTTACGAGCTGGTAGTTATCTTGCCGCTCAGGGGGCTGTACAAATGGCGTTGAGTGCCAAGCACCTACCCTGCTTTACGTGAGGACAAACCAGGCATTTCACATGATACGTGAATAGGTCAGGCGTGTTCGAGAAAATTAGCCCGGCACAAAAAACCGGGCTGATTATTTTAGGCTGGGTTGATCTCAGCTGCAATCACTGAAATCTCTACCAGCAAGGCGTCTCTAGCCATAGCCGCTTCTACACAAGCGCGGGCAGGTGCGTAGCCTTCAGGTACCCAGGCATCCCACACTTCGTTCATTTCACTGAAATACTGCATGTCTTTGATATAGATTGTGGCAGATAGGATATGCTCACGATCACTGCCAGCCTGAAGCAACAGCTCATCGACTTTCTCAAGCATAGTGGCGGTTTGTTCCTTAATGCCCTGCTCTGCGTCTTTACACACCTGACCACATAGATAGATGGTGCCATTGTGTTTGACGATGCGGCTCATGCGTTGTTTGGTATCAATTCTCTGTATCACGGGTGGTCCTTTATTCAATAAATAGTGGAACAAATAACAGGCTTTGATGGTATCACTGCCTGTTGCTCTGTGTAAGTGCTTTTGTCCCTTTATCCTCCAGCCTGTCTTTGCCAGATGTCCCCGAATTATTGCCTTAAAGCACCGATTGTTATTTCTGCCTGACGCCTAACATGGCATCCAACGTTGACCTGGTAGTGAACGTTATCTGAGGCGACATGATGTCGCGAATTTAAGTGTAATTTTTGAGGAGAATTTTATGTCTGGACTGGTATCTATGGCGCAGCAATTCAGTGGCTTACCTATGAAGTCGCTGATCGGTGGCCCACTGAAAGCTGCAACAGATGCAAATGGCATGATGGCACGTACGCAAACGCAGTTTATGCTTAGTACCTGCTTTGATAAATCAACCGGGGGGGCCCAGGGGAGTTCAAGTCAGCTCAAGCCAATTATGGTCGAGTTCACGCTGAGCCGTCCAGTGATCAAAGGCACAGCGACGTCTGAAGCGAATATCACGCTGAAGTTACCTTTGTTAACGTTGATCCCGCTGAACTCTCTGGCGGTGGATGATGTGAAAGTGCATTTCGAAATGGAAGTGTCCAGCTCAATGTCTAAGGACAATGAAAAGCAGTCTGAGCAGGAAACGGCGGCCAAAGCGGACATCACGGCAAAATACAATGCCGGCCTGTTCTCGGTAGAAGTCCATGGTTCTGTGTCGCACAGCAGTAAATCCAGTTCGAAACAACGTGAGCACTATGAGGCATCGAATAAAGCCAAGTATGAAGTGGATGTCCATGCTGGTCAGCTACCTTTGCCAACCGGTGTAACCACCATCATCAATGCCTTTACGAAGAACATCGACCCGATTATCGAAAAAGAGTAATCACCTGTAATAGCACCCAACCAGGGGAAGCCGCGTGCTTCCCTTTATTAACCGGATAAACACAAAGAGAATAACATGATCGAATTCCAATCACTCATGAAAGCGATCCATAAAGGGGTCAAAGATGCTGCTAAATCGGTTGAAGGCGAAACGCTGGATTTTGTGAAGCGCTTTTTTGATGAGCAAGATAATGGCAAAGGGAAAGCGCCCAGCTACTCACCCAAAACCTGCGCGATGGAGTTTCCCAGTCGCACAGAGCATGGCATAGACACAGTAAGTGCTGAGGTGCCTTTATTGGCGTTGGTGCCTATTTCTTCACCTCGTATCTCTGAAGTGAAATTTATTGCTGAGCTGGAGATCAGCAACAATGACCAAGATCAGCTGATGGTCGCGTTTGCCCGCAGCACAGCCAAAGCTGGTGGGCTGCGCAATAAGCTAATGGGCCAGCAGGATACTACTGAGAGCACGGCGAATGCGAGCCTGGAGATCACCTTGACTGGCAACGAACCGCCAGAAGGTCTGCAAAAACTGATTGAAGGATATGAGCGTGCACTCAGGGCGCAAATTCCAGGCTAAGCCACACAGTGTGAGGACTAAAGTATGAACAACAATATTGCGTCGCAATTTGCCGGTTTGCCCATGAAAGCACTGATTGGTGCACCGCTCAAAGCAGCCACAGATGCCAATGCGATGATAGCAAATGCGCAAACTCAGTTTATTTTATCGACCTGCTTTGAAAAAGACAGCCATAACCACGGTCACCTGACGCCGGTGATGGTGACATTTACGCTGTCCCGTTCAGTACTGGAGAAAGACGGCAGTATCAGTAAAACCCCTTATGAAATGGAGATTTCAATTCCGCTGATGACGCTGATCCCGATCAACTCGCTGGCAATAGAGAAACTGAAAGTGTCTTTTAGTATGGAGGTGAAAAGCTCCAGAGAAATTAAAAAGCAGACATCACAGGAAAGCAAGCAGAGCCGCGCGCAGACTCGACAGCCCGAGCACGCGCATGAATTTGAAACAGAGCTACATGGCGCCTTGGCGAAATCTGGCAATCAGAGCCAGCAGCAATCGGGTTCGGCACATGCGAATTATGAGGTGATGCTCGAAGCGGGACAACTACCTCTGCCGCGTGGTATTACCACAATACTCGATATTTTCGCGAAAACCTGACCCCTTTACCCCCTAAAAATGAGGATTAAACGATGAGTATAAAATCTAAAATTGACTGCCCTGAATGTGGCGTGCCTATCCATTTTGAATCCAGCCTGCTGTTGGCCGGTCAAGCGTTTTCCTGTTCTAACCCAAGTTGTGGGGTGACCATTTCACTGACTGCGACGGATAAAGAGGTGGTGTCTGATGCGTTTGATAAGTTTGAGCAGATGCGTAATCAAGCGACGCACCAGGCAGGTCGATACGATGCCTGAGCGGCGCGACTGTGACTAGCCCGGCAGTGTATCAACACGCCCGGGCTATGGTCTAGCTGTTAAGCGCCCGGACCACATTCCATACAATGCTGGATGATATCCGGACCAAATTTGAGTTTGGCGTTGAGGTTTCTCAATGCAGTACGCAGACCTTCTTCGATTACCGGGTGGTAGAAGGGCATATCCAGCATCTGAGGTACCGTCATTTTATTTTGTACAGCCCAGGCCAGCAGATGCGCCATGTGTTCAGCTGAGGGACCGATGAACTCTGCACCCAGGAACAGGCCACTGCCCTGCTCTGCATACAGATGCATATACCCTTTGTTTTTAAGCATCACTCGGCTACGGCCCTGATTCTCAAAGCTTACCTCACCAATTGCAAAGCAACCACATTTACCATATCGCTCATTGAGTTGCTTAAAACTCTCACCGACCATGGCGATTTGCGGATCACTGAATACTGCCGCAATGGGCGCGCGTCTCAGGCCGTTACGCACATCCGGGAATCGTCCGGCATTTTGACCAGCTATAGTGCCCTGATCGGCCGCTTCATGTAACAATGGGATCTGATTGCTGGCATCACCAGCGATAAAAATATGGCTGTCGCCACATTGCATCGTATAGGGGTCGGCAAGCGGTACGCCGCGCTCGTCCAGTTCAATGCCGGTGTTTTCAAGACCCAGTTTATCAACATTGGGTACCCTGCCCGTTGCCGCCAGTACGAAGTCAAACTGCTCTGTTTGTGGTTTACCCTCGCGGTCAACATAAGTCAGCTGTGCCTTATCACCAACTTGCTTCATATCAGATACTTTGGCATCGCTGTCGACATAAAACTCTTCTGCGAAAACGGTATTGGCATAGTCCTGGATCTGCGGATCAGTCAGTGGTCCAATATTGCCCCCAACGCCAAACAGCTTAACATTGACGCCCAGACGGTGCAGTGCTTGCCCCAATTCGAGACCGATAACGCCCGGACCAAACACGGCCACAGACTCAGGTAAATCCTGCCAGTCGAATACATCATCATTGATGATAAGCTTGTCGCCAAATGCCTGAAAAAAGCCCGGGACATTGGGTCTTGAGCCGGTAGCGATGACAAACCGTTTCGCAGTGATCACGGTATGGTCGTCGATTTGAATCCGGTTGGCATCTAAAAAGCGTGCATACCCTTTGATCCGGTCTTGCTCAGGCAGCTCATCCACGGCTTCAAGTACAAAACCAACAAACCGGTCGCGTTCGCTGCGCACCCGTGCCATCACGGCTTTACCATCGATTTCTGGCGCTGTGGTATTGACCCCAAACTTGGGTGCTTCGGTGACACTGTGTGCAGCTTCCGCTGCGGCAATCAACAACTTACTGGGCATGCAGCCGACCCGTGCGCAAGTCGTGCCATAAGCACCGGCTTCGATCATTAACACTTTGTCAGTAGATTGTTTGGCATTTCGATAGGCGCTAAGCCCGGCAGTGCCTGCACCAATGACGACGACGTCAGTTTCAAGTTGTTTCATGTTTTACCTCTGAGCAAGGGGAGTTGTGGGGCTGTTAAGCCCCTTTACACTGATATTGGCCTAATAAATAGGCCGCTACGGGCATTATGCGAAGTGCGCATCCAGGTCGTCTGAGCCGCCAATGTGTTTACCGCCAATGAACACCTGCGGCACAGTTTCACGGCCAGACAGTGCTTTAAGGCTGGTCAATGTGGCTTGTTGACCTAACACCAGTTCTTCATATACCAGACCTTTCTCATCAAGAAGTGCTTTCGCTTTGGCGCAGAAAGGACAACCAGGTTTGGTAATAATTGAAACAGGCTGAGGTTTAACCTGCTCTGGGTTGATGTATTCAAGCATAGTATCGGCATCTGATACTTCAAACGGGTCGCCCGGTACGTCTGGTTCAATGAACATTTTTTCAATAACGCCATCTTTAACCAGCATAGAGTAACGCCAGCTGCGCTTACCAAAGCCTAAGTCTTTTTTGTCAACCAACATACCCATGCCTTCAGAAAACTCGCCGTTTCCGTCCGGGATAAGTGTCACATTCTCAGCTTCCTGATCTTTGGCCCAGGCATTCATGACAAAGGTATCATTTACTGAAATACAGACGATGTCGTCGACACCATTTTGTTTGAATACGCCAGCCAGCTCGTTGTAACGTGGCAGGTGTGTAGATGAACAAGTTGGAGTAAAGGCGCCGGGTAGTGAGAAAACCACCACTGTTTTACCTTTGAACAGGTCATCTGTGCTGATATTTTTCCATTCGTCGTTTTCACGTACCGGGAAAGTTACCTGAGGAATTGTCTGACCTTCGATATTGTTTAACATACTGTTTGTCTCCTTTGATTTCGATGTAGCCATTATCAGGCGAATCGATTCATTTGTATAATGGGTTAAATTAATCAGTTCAATTGGAAAAATAGAATGAAAATCTCGCTCAGTGGGGTGCACTCATACGATGGTGCTTTTAGCCTAGTTCGAATTACTCTAAATTAAAACAGTAAAAAGGAAAAGGTAGCTGGGTTTAGTCGCCTGAGGGCGCTCGCGCAGTGAGAGGAAGTGTCAGTGTGACCCGCAGGCCGCCTAATGAACTGTGAGACAAGGACAGGTGTCCCTGGTGTAATTCTGTGAGTTTCTGACAGATTGACAACCCCAGACCAGAGCCACCCAGATCACGACTGCGGGATTTATCGCAGCGATAAAGTCGTTCGGTGAGGCGGGGCAAGTCTTCGTCACTGACACCCGGGCTGGAATCTTCAAAATGGCACTCTAGCTGTTCATCTTGTTGGGCAATGGTGACACTGACCTGACCGGGTTTGTTACTGTAATGGCAGCTGTTGCGTGCCAGGTTGTTGAAGATCTGATGCATCCGGTTTATATCGCAGGTAATGTCCAGTGAGTCTGGCAGTGTGTTTTGTGCATTGAGTGTCAGGTCGTTCTGTTCTATTAGTGGCTGGATTGCACTGAGTAACTCATCAAACAGCGCTTTTGCGGGTCGGGTTTGCAAATCCAGTTGCAGGCTGTGTGTGTCTGCCTGCGCCAGCTCGTAAATATCAGCAATGAGCGTATTTAACATAGACAAGCGGCTTTGCATCAGTGTGTAAGTGGCATCCGGGTCAGTAATTAAATTGTGTTGTAGTGCTTCTATATTGAGTTTGAGCACGGTCAGAGGGGTTCTTAGTTCGTGGGATACATCCGCCAATAACTGCTGCTTGAGTGTCAGCGCCTGGTTAAGTACTGCGGTTTCTTTTTCCATCACTTTACGTTTTTTCAGGTGATACAGATAAAACATCAGGAAAAAGTTTAACAGTACGATAATAGCAGCTGCCAGAGTAACACTTTGTAGTTTGTTTTGGCGCTTTTGTTCATCCAGTCCGCTTTGTAACTGGTTCACTTTGAGGGTCTCTAAATGGAGTTCAGCATCACGTTTTTTGGCTTCAAGGCGAGTCAGCCTCGACTGCTCTGTCTGTTGTTCAAGTAACTCTGTGGCCTGTGTCTGATAGTGCAGTGCTGATGCAAAGTCTTGTTGTTGCTGATAGGCAAACGCGAGCACTTTAGCGGCTTCCACCATAGTATTAGTTGGCTCGCCTTTGAAAAAAGGCATTAACTGTTCAATCGCCAGTTCCGGGTTCTTGTGACTCAATGCTCTGGCATACCAGACAAGATGTTGGCTGTGGAGTAGCTGATTATGAACCGGGTTGATCAAAGTCAGACCCTGGCCGATGAGATTCGCGGCCTGAGGGTAGTTACCTTTGGCCAATTCAACACGACCCAATCCGGCAATGGCCCAGCCCAGGTTGCGCTTATGGTCGATTGATTCACTGAGGACTTTTGCCTGTTCATATGCTTTATCGGCCGCAGTTAGATTGTTCAATTGGAGATATTGCTCAGCGATCCGGATCTGGTTTTGTGCCATATAGAGGCGGTCATTGACCTGCTCGTCATAACGATATGATTGGGTGAAGGCGTCGAGTGCGGCCTGGTGATCACCAAAATCGACAAAGATGTCTGCCAGACCATAATAAGTTGCGGATAACATGGCTTCGTCCGGCACGCTTTGTTGCTGAAGCCAGTTAAGCTGGGCCTGACGACTTTCCAGTGCCCTGTCTAACTGGCCAAAGAGTTTGTATATCCTGGCTTCGGTATCAAAGGCCGCGTTGTGCAACGGGATATTATTGTCTAGTTCAGCATAGTGCTTTGCCAAAGCAATGTGTTCAATGGCGTTCAGATCCGGGCTGCCTTTTGCGACGGCATTGGCGGCCATACGATAGGCGTGGCTGAGCATGCGCCAGTCCTGAGTACGGGAGAAAAACTCGCTGGCTTTGAGAAAGTGGGTTTGGGCACTTTGGTTGTGGCCCAGCCGAAAGGCCAGGTCGCCGTTTACCCAGTGGTATTTGCCTTGCATAGAATCGTCAGGGTGCGCGTTCAAATGCGTCGCGAGTGCATCAAGCCTGTGTTGTGCGCGCTCATACTCTCCCAGTCGTACCAAATGCAAAGCCGTACGATGCAGCACAAAGGTTCGCTGTTGTGCCGTGAGTGTTGATTGCGTGAGTAACGCCTCGCCTTCTTCCAGTGCAGCGCGAAAATTTTTCTTCCCTTTTAGGGGAAATTGTTGCTCATAGGTGGCAAAATCTACGCCGTGTGAGACCGAAGGCCACAGTACACAGAGTTGGGCTGCAAAGGTTAAGGCGAGTAAATTTTTCAAAATCAGCGTCCAAAAGTATGACACTGAATTTTATGTGCTATGAGAATAAACGCCTATCCAACTTTTCTATTAAATTGAATAATTCTTGCTTGCACAGTGCTCATTCTGGTTTCGGAAGTGGCCTGGAGGCACCCCATTCCACTTGTTAAACGCTCGAATAAAGGTATTGGCATCGCTAAAGCCCAGCAGAAAGGCGATTTCCTGCAAAGACATGCTGGAGCGACGCAGATACTGTCGGGCAAGGTCGGATCGCAGCGCGCTTAGTAGCGACTGAAAGTTTGCTGATTCCCCATCAAGTTTACGCTGTAATGTACGTTTACTGATCGCCAGCTTGGCCGCTACCTGCTCTGCGCTCACTTGCCCTGAGGGCAGTAATTCCATCAGCAGCGCTTTGACTTTTTGCGTCATGCTGGCGCTGGCATCGAGTTCAGCCAGACGCTGGGCCAGATCATTTTCAAAAAAAGACCACATCGCGGCGTTTTCAGTCATAAAGGGTCGCTGTGTGTCCGCCTGATGAAAGCGTATCGCCACCTGATTGCTGAGTGTCAGACTAGTGCCAAAATAGTCTTCAAAATCAGCTATATTGTCGGGAAGCTGTGTCACATATAGGGTTTTGGGTATCACCTGTGTACGAGTTGCCAGGCGAGCAAGTTGGGTAAAAAAAGCCAGCTCACACAGGCCCAGGGATTTCGGCAGAGGTTTATCGTAGCCATAGCAATCCAGGCTGAGTAACAGGCCCTGCTTATCTTCGTGTACGTCCAGGGTCAGCGGCCCGATCAGGGGCTTGTAACTGCTAAGACGGTGCATGGCAGCACTCAGATTGGCGCTGCACAGACAGGCAAAAATGGCTGGGTCGAAGGCTTCCACATTTAGATGCTGCGCTAACTTCAGCGGCAATGTTTCACCAAGCTGCGCTTCCATCGCATGCCACAGGTCAAAATACTGGGCTGCCGTCACTGAGGTAGGCAAGCTGTGCCACAGGTCGGCTGGTAGCTTTGCCTGTTTTAACAGCAGCGCCTGATCCAGGTTGAGATCTTTAAATAAGATCAGGCAATGTGGTGACAGGGTAAATTTTGCTGTTCGCTTCATTATTTTTCCATTGTGCGGCGTGACAATGCAAGTACCAGTCGGCGAGGTAGCAGAGGCACTATCCAGTTGAGCATAAAGTTTAACATAGGGTCATTAAAGGCCAAGAGTTTACCTTTTTGCATGGCCTGATAACCACATTTGGCGACTGATTGTGGACTTTTTCCTTGTTTAAAGACCGCAAGCTCTTCCAGATTACCGGTTTTGGCAAACTCGGTGGCAACCGGACCCGGGCATAGCGCCGTCACACTGATCCCATGATCGCCTAGTTCTTCTGCCAGTGCCTGAGAAAAAGAAGTCACAAACGCTTTGGTTGCGTAGTAAGTTGCCTGCAATGGCCCCGGAAGCAAGGAGACGGTGGACGAGACGTTCAGGATTTTACCATGTTTGCGGGCTGTCATATCCTGTACGAAGAGATGTGTGAGTGCGGTCAGGCTACTGATATTGACTTGGATCATGTCCAGATCAGCCTGTAAATCGCGTTCATGAAAAAAGCCATGGCCCCCAAATCCGGCGTTGTTGATCAGGATATCAATTTCGATATCCTGGCGTTTTGTTTCGTTGTAGATTGCTTGCGCTGACGTCGGGTCGGTGAGATCAGCCGTGATCACGCAAGCGTTGACACCATGGGTTTGTTCCAGCTCTTTTTTCAGGGCATTGAGCTTGTTTTCAGAGCGGGCGACCAGAACTAGGTCACCGCCCTGCTGGGCGTGTAAGCGCGCTAGTTCTAAACCAATACCAGAAGATGCGCCTGTGATCAGGGCTGTGTTTGCGTAAGTCATGATGTCACCTTATTACCAGAAGTTATGCGCTCATTGTAGAAGTTGAACTCACATAATACACTGGCAAAAGGTGACACTTTGCTTGCAAAAGGTGTCGTTATAGGGGGTTAATCTCGAATATTGACTTCGCCACGGACCTTTTCGATGCGCTGACCGCCGGAGGAATCACCTGTGATGGTAAGGCCACCTGCCTGAATGACTTCAATGTCACCGGAATCATCGTCGATGGTGACATGGCCTTTGATGTTTTGTAGCACCAGATTGCCACTGCCATCATTGACCTTGGCATTGCCCTGTAAGTCCTGAACCCGCACAAATCCTGAGTCGTCGCGTAAATCAAGCGAATTACCGCCGCGGATCTCAAGGTTTCCGGAGCCATCTACAATGGTCAGGTCACCGCTCATATCGGTCAGACTGATGTTGCCTGATTCATCGTCCAGGGTAAGCGAACGTCCGCCAATGATTTGGATATCGCCGGAGCCGTCCTCAATATCCAGATCACCACGCACGTCGGTAATGTATACCTGGCCCGACGCGTCATCGAGTTTCAGCTGGCTGCCGCCCTGAATGGTAATGTCGCCTGAGCCATCTTCGATATCCAGCATGCCACTGACGCCACGGATAAGCATTTGCCCTGAGCCGTCATCAATTTTAACATTTGCTGCGCCATTGATGCTGATGTCGCCTGAGCCGTCTTCCAGTTCGATGTCTCCGGTCATGCCTGAGATAGCAATGTCGCCTGAGCTATCGTCAATGTCCAATGCAAGGCTATTAGGTACGCGGACAGTCAGATCAATTCTGGGGCTATTACCGCTGTACCAGACGATACCAACCCGGGCATTTTGTTTTGCGATCAGTCGTGCGTTGTTGCCGTCCTGCTCAAGCGTAAGCTGATAACTGTGATCTTTGTCTGTCAGTATTTTTGCATCAACTTCTATTTGTGAGAGGGTGTCGTCACCGATGATATCCAGTGAGCCTGAACTGGTATCTGCCATCAGGCTGTTCAAATTTGTGGCGTCCAGCGTCAGGGTTTTGTGCAGCTCCACGTCTGCCACTGTTTTACTGTGGCCATCAATATGAATCACACAACCACTGAGTGCGAGTGCTGCGAATAAGGGAGAAAGTTTTTTGATCATGGCGCAATTCCAATTTGTTATTTTTTTCATATGCCATGAACAAAGCAAAACAGATGCCAAGAATGTTAGTTATTATATATCAATGTTTTATGTGTTTTTGACGTTCATTTGGTTGGACATATAGTGGCTTGATTTAGTGAAATTAACCAAATGTTGGTGTATCTATCTATTTGCTAAGCATGGCCTTGTCACGGGAATGTCAATTATTGCATCTAGCATTGGGTGTGTACCGAGTGGCGAATATTGACGAGCAGACTGATGTTAGATTCGATAGTGGCCCGGCCAACACAAGATAAACCGCATCGCACACACTCACAGGTGTCAGTGCCAGATTGTGCGCTCTTTTTGGGTGTTGGTGCGGCCAGTGCGGCAGAGCTTGGTAATGCTGCATGTGTGATTTGTTGTGAAGACACCCCCTGGTTACTCATTGATTGTGGCCACGACACGCTGGCGCGATTCAAACGCGCGTTTGGCTGCCACTCTTTACCTCAGGCCGTATTTATCACTCATCTGCACTACGATCATATTGGCGGCCTGGAACAGCTGTATTTTAAGGCGGCATTGGGCGGGCAAAAAGTACGTTTATATGTACCAGTTCAGCTTATTCAATCTTTGTGTGCGATGTTGGCCTACACTGGATTGGCTGAGCTACGCGAAGATATCTGGCATACGTTTGAGCTGCACCCGGTTGGTGAACACTTTTTCCATCAACAGCTTCGGCTGAACTGCTATCCGGTTCGCCATCAGGCGCCTGGCAGTGCGTTCTCTTTGCATCTTCCTGGGCGGTTTTTTTATAGTGGCGATACCCGCCCAATTCCCGAGCTACTGATCCATCAGGTGACTCAGGGAGAAATCATTTTTCATGATTGTGTGGCGTCTGGTAATCCCAGTCATGCCGGGTTGGACGATTTGTTACGAGAGTATCCCCCAGCTATTTTGAACAGATTGTGTGTATACCATTATCATTCACAAGAGGATGTGCAGGCGTTTGATGATGCCGGCATTCGTTACGCTAAACCACAGCAACCCATTCCCTTGTGTTAAGCCCCTTTACAGTGTTGTGATGATATTACCAGTTTCACATATTACCAGTTCAATTTGAAGGAGCGCATTGACGCTAACGGCGTTAAAAATTTCTCATTTAGAACCTTATACCTTAGCCATAGGTTCATATATTTTAGCCTGGTTATCGACACTCTTTTCTCGCCTCAAAATAGAACACTTAATTAAGCAACTTAGTATAATCTGATCTCGGCGAGCATCTCTTCTTCCTCTTCATCGAAGCCCGTTTCTACAAAGCCAAAACTGCCATAAAAATCTTTGGCGACCGGATTGTCCGGTACATAACAGATGGCGATTTCTGTCACCTCTGGCTGGCTCCGGATCTCCTCCAGCGCCGCTTTTAGCGCTTGTCTGCCTATGCCCTGCTGTTGATAAGCTTTATCAATCATCAGACGCCAAATTGAAATGCGGTGCGGTTTTTCAGGAACCCACATCAGTAGCCCGACTTGTTTATCCTGATAGTTGATTGCACGTACTTCATACCCCGGATTATGGGCAGCTTCCAGTAAAGTCCATTCGTTGGGGGCCACCAACGGCTGTTGTGGTTCATGTAGCGCAAGGTCACCCAATTGTTCGAAATTTTCTTGCCACACAGTGCTTAGGTATACCTTCGGGAGAGGCGCTTCACGATGCCACTCCATCAGATAAGCGGTGTCGTTCCAGCGGCCTTTAAATTCAAAAGACATGTCACTGAGCAAACTGCGCATGCGTTCATTGCCTTCCACATAGACGGCAGAAATTATCTGACAATCAGACTTGGCTCTGAGCTGTGTGAGTAACTTTTTCAGGGCTTGCCTGGCAAATCCCTGACGACGGAAGCGCTTGTCTATTGCCAGCTGTGTGATGGTATATTCATGTTTTGTACCCTCTGGTTCCATAGGGTGATACTGTATAAACCCGACCAGTGTTTGATGATGGTAGATCAGCAGGTTTCGGTAGTATGGAAAAAACGCTGATTCGGCCAGGGCTTCGGCTGGCGATGCGATAAAACTCAGGTCTTCAGGCAATAGTTGTAGCGTAAATACATCACTGTAATTGTCTTTACTGGTTGCTTTTAATGTGATCATGGCATCTCCTTTTTTCCTTATATAGGTCCGAATTGGCGTAAACCCAACCTTTTTGTGTTTTTTTTATACAAGTGAGTGGGTTGGTTTAAGTCCTTGCATTATAAGGAATTGTATATATGTGTCGGACAATTGGCCTAGTTTTTAGGATAATATTTGCACTATTTTCTGGTGTTTTGGGTAATTTTTTGCTATCAATGTTACTACTTTTGGTTGTAGTGCATCTTCCTTTATTAATACTTTTGTGGTTTTTAGGTTGGGAAGAAGCATAGGAGAGTTGTTTATGTTGTTTTCACAATCAGACCGTACTGGCCAGAATCAGTGCTCACTGCTTTTCACAACGATTGCCACCATATTGTTGCTTGCTATCACACTTTGGCTAGCCTGAATGGTAAGATGCCATGGAGGGTATGAATGGCTATTGATCCGACAGATGTGACAAGGTCCCGCATCCCACGTTAATCACATGCTGCAACATGTTTCCTTACCATATAATCTGAATATATTTAGTTATATTTCCCGCAAAGTACGTTAAAATACCCTTTTATTTTGTCGCACCAGTCATTACGCTTAACCTGATTACGTGTCGTGTAAATGAGGTCTGGCTGGGCCCGGAAAGTAACTGTCATTTGAAAGGAAAATTATGCAACTAGTTGATTTAAAACCAGATGATCCAAGTGTTAGAGAACTATTTGCAGAAATTGACCGCCTGATGAATACCCTCTACCCCATTGCCAGTGATCAGTCTTTGGCACTGGAAGAGCTCAATCAACCCAATGTACGTGCTGTGGGGCTACGAAACGAAGAAGGCATAGTGGCATGTGGCGCCATCGTTAAACAATTCGATAAAACCTTATACGGTGAAATAAAACGTTTGTATGTTAAACCTCAGTACCGGGGCAAAGGGTTGTCTAAGCGTATCATGCAAATCTTATTGCATTACGCAGGCGATGCACAAATTCCACTGATCCGCCTTGAAACTGGTGTGAAGCAGGAACAGGCAATTAACCTGTATGAAAGCCTTGGTTTTGACCGTTGTGAACGCTTCGGTCTGTACCGCGATAATCCGCTCAGTGTGTTTATGTCTTTGTCACTAAATAAAGAGTCAAACTAGGAATTTTCCTGATCCTTACGAGTAAAGTCGACTTTGCTGATATCTTGGTCTAATTTTTATTCTTATTATCGGTGAAGTTATACCAATTTGCTTAATTAAGCGTTCTATTTTGAGGCGAGAAAATAGGGTCGATAACCAGGCAAAAATTTGTGAACCTATGTCTAAGGAATAAGGTTCTAAATGAGAAATTTTTAACGCCGTTAGCGTCATATTTGCTCCGTCAAAATGAACTCGTATTAAGTGAAATTGGTATTAATATTAAGGAGAGACAGGTGAAAATACTGGTTGTTGATGATATGGCGTCAATGCGGCATGTGATGATAGGTATGCTCCGTCGGCTTGGTTTTACAGACATAGATGAAGCGACAGATGGCAAACGAGCACTGGAGTTGCTCGAGGCAAAACCCTACCAGTTAGTGATTTCCGACCTGAATATGCCACACATAGATGGACTGGCCTTACTTCACGAAATTCGTACCAGACCAGCACTAAAAAATCTCAAACTTGTGATGGTGACCTGTGAAAACGGTCGAGAGCGGGTACAGCAGGTGTTACTAGAAAAAGTGGATGGGTTTATTATTAAGCCATTCAGTATGGCAACATTGGAAAAGCAATTTAAAAAGCTGCACTTACTTGAGATCATTGAGTAGCGCTTTAAAAACGCCGTTTGTAAAGAAAAAGCCCTGTTATAACAGGGCTTTTTTGGTTTTACGGTTACTTGTCTGCATTAACCGGGAAGCCGCGATCTAACATTAGGGCTTCTACCGCCGCATCACGACCACGGAACTTGCGGTACGCCTCTGCCGGGTCCATTGCGTTACGTACAGAGAACAGGTAGTTCACCAGACGATCAGCGACTTCTTCGTCATAAAAGCCACCTGGTGCGCTAGCAAATGCCTGTGCTGCATCTGATGTCAGCACTTCGGCCCACAGGTAGCCGTAGTAGCCAGCTGAATAGCCTTCACCTGAGAAAACATGACCAAAGTGTGTGGTGCGGTGACGCATGACAATCTCTGATGGCATACCAATGGCAGCCAGTTGAGATTTTTCAAATTCAACCGGATCGCCAATCTGAGCTGGATCTGTGGTGTGGAACTTCATATCCATAATGGCTGATGCCAGGTATTCAGTGGTGGCGAAGCCCTGATTGAAGTTGGCTGCTTGCTTGATTTTATTCACCAGTGTTTTCGGCATTGGCTTACCCGTTTCATGGTGAACCAGGAAACGATCAATGACTTCATCGGTGACCAGCCAACGTTCCAGTAGCTGCGACTGGAATTCAGTGTAGTCACGTACGCCCGAGTTAGAGCCAGGGTATTTTACTTTAGAAGACAGAGAATGCAGCGCATGTCCGAACTCATGGAAATAGGTCACAGCATCGTTCCAGGAGATCAGGCTAGCCTGCCCTGCTGGTGCTTTGACGAAGTTTGAGTTGTTCGAGCTCAGTACGTTGGTTTTGCCATCAAAGGTGGTGTGGCCGCGGTATGAGGTTGCCCATGCACCTGAGCGCTTGCCCTGACGAGCGAATGGGTCTAAGTACCATAAGCCAATATGCTCACCGCTGGTTTTATCGGTGACTTCCCATACACGTACGTCTTCGTGGAAGACAGGTACTGACCCTTCTGGCACTTCGGTAAATTCGAAGTTAAACAGGCGGCCCGCGACGTAGAACATAGCGTCACGTAGTTTGTCCAGCTGAAGGTATTGTTTAACTTCGTTAGAGTCCAGGTCGTACTTGGCTTTGCGCACTTTTTCAGAGTAAAAGCGGTAATCCCAAGGTTCAATCTTAATGTTGGCGCCTTCCTTATCTGCCAGCGCTTGCATGTCTGCCACTTCTTCTTTTACACGGGCAATTGCGGCTGGCCAGACTTTGTCCATCAGCTCCATCGCGTTTTTCGGATCTTTAGCCATGCGGTCTTCAAGACGCCATTGTGCGTAGTTTTCATAACCGAGGAGCTGCACTCGCTCGTGACGTAATGTCAGGATTTCATTAATGATGGCTTTGTTATTGTGTTCACCGGCATTATTGCCACGGCTGTAGTAGTTCTGCCACACCTGCTTACGTAGCTCACGTTCCGTGGAGTACATCAGGAATGGGTCCATGGAAGAGCGGGTATTGGTAACCGCATACATACCTGTTTTACCGCGTTCTTCAGCCGCTGCAGCCGCAGAGGTAATGTAGGACTGAGGCAGGCCAGAAAGTTGATCTTTCGTCAGATAAACGACATAGCCTTCTTCATCGGCAAGTACATTATTGGCAAAGTCTGCGTGTAGCTTTGATAAAGCGAGGTTAATTTCGGCGTAGCGATCAGCGGCTTCACCTTTCAATGTGGCACCGTTACGGGCAAAGCTGTTGTACTGTAGCCAGGTGATACGCTGTTCTTCAGCACTCAGTTGCTTAAACTCTTGGCTCTCATACACTGTTTTAACACGCTCAAATAACGCCTTGTTTTGGGTGATTTTAGAACGGTATTGAGCGTACTTAGCCATCAGGCCGCCCTGCATTTGGCGAAATTCAGGAGAGGAATTGTTGGCGCTCCAGATACCAAAGTAGGTAAAAAGGCGATCCAATGCCTGACCTGAACGCTCCATTGCAACGATAGTATTGTCGAACGTCGCTGGTGCGGTGTTGTTGGCAATCAGGTCAATTTCGCTTAAGTGATCAGCCAGCGCGATGTCCAGCGCAGGCTCAAGATCTGTCAGTTTTACTTTATCGAATTGAGGAACGCCCTGATAAGGACCGGTAAAAGGCTGTAAAAGCGGGTTTTGATATTGCTTTTCTGCAATTGTTGGCGTGGCTGTGCTGCTTTGCTGCGTGCTGCTACAACCTGCCAGACCGATCACGACGGCGGCGCTAAGTAGTGTTAGTTTGATTTTCAACATAGTTGGTTTTCGCTTGTTGGCATTTTATTGCCAAGCATACTAAAAGACAAATTCATGAAAGTGCAATCAGATCTCGATTAATCGCCAAAATCAAAGTGTAAATAGATATGAATGGCTAAGATCTGCGCTACACTAAGGGAGCTCAAAAACTTCCTTATTCTGGATCATTCAATGGAAATCGGTATTTTTATTTACGATGGCGTTGAAGTCTTGGACTTTAGCGGCCCATTTGAAGTGTTCAGCACGGCTGCTCGTTTTGTAGACGAGCCCGTAAACGTCAGCCTGATTGCACCCAGTCATGCACCCGTCAGTTGCCGTGGTGGTTTGTCTGTAAACCCGCATTACAGCATTCACGGTCATCCCAGATTTGATTTACTGATTGTTGCAGGTGGGCAGCATCAGCATGTACTCAGCAATACCTCTGTGTTGGCCTGGCTGGCTGAAACAGCGACGCATACCCGTCGCTGTGCATCAGTGTGCACTGGGGTCTTTTTGTTTGCCGAAGCTGGGCTAATTGACGGTAAATCAGTGACCACGCATTGGGATGATTTGGCACGGTTGCAAACCAGTTATCCGCACCTGAAAGTGTGTGAGGATAAACGGTTTGTCATGGATCAGAATTTTACCAGCTCTGCGGGGGTGTCAGCAGGTATCGACATGAGCCTTGAGCTGGTAAAGCTGCATTTTGGCAAATCATTGGCGATTAAAACGGCCCGCCAAATGGACTATAACTGGCTCTAAAGTGCCATTGATAAAGCGGTGTCGTAAATCCAGTGAATGACGGGCCCTGTTGCTTTGTCTCTGCGCCTGACCAGACCCATGTCTACGGTCAGAGAGCCAGGAATATGTCGGGTGGAAAGCGTGACAACCGCTTCGTTAAACCAGTGAGACTTTACGACATGCTCAGGCACCAGTGCCCAGCCAACACCTCTTAAAACCAGGCCTGCAATATAGTAATAGCTGTCTACATGCCAGTGAAAAGAAGAAATAGCCTGAGACTGGCTGTGGCCTATGCGGTCTCGGATCACTAGCTGCCGATGCTGATTTAATTGTTCTACGGTTGGCTGAGAGTGTGATGCCAGCGGGTGATGAGGGGCGACTATCAGGCGCTGCTCAAAGCTGCCAAGCGGCGTAAAATCGAGACTTTGTGAAAGAGGCTTTTGATGAAATAAAATGCCCAGATCGGCTTTTTGTTCATCAACCCAGCCCGCAATATCATCCTGTGAACCGTTTAATATAGATAGTTTCAGGAGAGGAAACTGATGTGACAGTTGTTCAAACAGGGTTTCAAAGGCATTGATGGGAACAGCCTCATCCATGGCGACGGTCAGAGATACTTCCTCTCCGCAGCTCATAGAGAGCGCCCTGGACTGTAACCGCTGGCATTGCATAAGCACCGCTTCTGCCTCCGCGAACAGGTCATGCCCCGCGGCATTTAACACCGGCAATCGAGCTGAGCGGTCAAATAACTCAAAACCCAGATCGGTTTCCAAGTTGGCTATAGCTGTGCTGATCCGGGACTGGGCTTTACCCAGTTTTCGGGCGGCTGCAGAAAATGACCCCGTTCTTGCGGCAGTCACAAAGGCTTCCAGTTGATCGAGTGTCCAGTGCATAAAGGCTCCAAAGTATCCGAAAAGCGGATAGTAACTAACTTTCTTTCATCCGATAGTTAAGCATAATAGCGGGTATTCGCAATGAGCGGGGAGTTTTATGCAAACGCACGATGTTGAGCTGACAGAGCTCAGTCAAAATCACAAAGGTCCGGCGAACAAGCACAAAGATTCGGTGATCCGAACATTTTGGCGTTACACCATACCGGCTATCGCAGCTATGATGGTGAACGGGCTGTATCAGGTTGTTGATGGGGTATTCGTTGGCCATTTTATTGGGGCCGATGGTTTGGCTGCGGTGAATATCGCCTGGCCTGTAGTGGGCCTGATAGCGGGCCTGGGTGCACTGGTAGGCATAGGTGCGGGGAGCCTTTTGTCCTTGTTTCGAGGTGCCAAAAACAGCGTTCAGGCGCATGCTGTGCTGGCAACCAGTATCTGGTTACTGCTGATACTGGCAGCGATAACCAGTTTAGGTTTGTATGCCAGTGGCAGTTTGTTGCTTGATTTGCAGGGCGCCAGTGGAGAGGTACTTAAGTTCGGTTACAGCTATTTGTCGGTATTTGGCTGGGGGGCGTTAGCGACCATGGCTGCAGGCGCCTTGCCCATGTTGATCCGCAATGATGGCAGTCCGGGCGTGGCTACGTGGTTATTAATCCTCGGTGCACTGACCAATATTGTACTGGATTATGTGTTTATCGTGTTATTGCAATGGCAGCTTGCTGGCGCAGCCTGGGCCAGTGTGGTTTCGCAATCTCTGGTCGGCATACTGGCACTCAGTTATTTTTGCTCATCAAAAGCGGGTATCGGACTGCGCTTAAGCAGGCTAACTTTTTCTTTGAAACTGGCGAGGCGCGCTCTGATCCAAGGGGCATCCGGGTTGGTGATGTTTTTGTATTTTGCTTTTATTACTGCGCTGCACAACAAACAGTTACTGACTTATGGTGAGCCGCTACACGTCGCTGCTTTTGCGCTCATTGGTTATATTGGGGTGATCTATTACTTCTTTGCTGAAGGGGTTGCCAGTGGTATGCAACCACCGGTGAGCTATTATTATGGTGCAGGACAAATACAAAAGATCCGCGCAACCCTTAAGCTGGCATGCCAGGTGAGTTTGTCGGTTGGTCTCGTTATTGTGCTGTGCCTGAACGTGTTTCCCGAAGCGATCGTGTCCTTCTTTACTCAGGAGCAAGCACTACTCAATGAGGCGCAACGTGGTGCACGTTTGCATTTGTCTATGGTGTTTCTGGATGGGTTTATTTTTCTTGCTGCCATGTATTATGTAGCACTGGATCAGGGGGGGAAATCTCTTCTGATCTCACTGGGGAACATGGCCATTCAGGTACCATTTTTATATATGCTGCCACATCAGTTTGGCGTAGATGGAGTATGGTTATCAGTGCCAGTGTCAAACTTGGTGCTAACCTTGATTGTGGCACCTGTGTTGTGGCGGGATTTATCGCGATTAAAACAGGTCACAGAGGTCCGCGGTTAGTATATAAAAAGGGGGGATGGAAACCCCCTTTACACATCATAACAACCGCTTGGTTGGAATATATTGGCGGGCTGTGATTAGACTGATAACCACCAGGGTCACAATCACACCGGCTAAGCTTGCTGCAATGAGTGTCAGGCTGGGAGAAAATACCATTAATGTGTCGAGCCACGGCCAGCTCAAGCTTATCGCGATCACTGCAAGTGTAAGGCTGAGCAATGCGGGCTGCAAAAATGCACGGATCCTTGCCAACAATACCTGACGACGTTTTGCTCCCAGCATTAAATGAACTTTGACTACCCCTTGCTGAAGATAAGCTGCGTAGCTTTGCAGGCTGTATACGCCATAAGCAGTAATGATTAGGATCAGCAGATTGATAAAGACCAGCAGCCAGGTTGTAATACGCCGATATTGATGGGCGTGTGCAACTTCTTCTTCCAATGCGCGCCACTGGGTTAGCACAAATTGCGGATGCTGTTGTTTTAACCGCGCACTGAGTTGTGTTTTGCTCAAGGTCATCCCTGGTGCAAGTTTAACCAGCAGGTAAGTCGCAGAGCCAAAGTTAGGTAGGTAAATGCGTGCCGGTGAAATGGGCTTTCCGGGCAGTTGCAGGTCTTCGATGACAGCGATAATGCGTTGTGCTTGTACACCATCAATTTTCAGCGTCTTATTCAGCACTTCACCACCCAATTGACGGGCGAATGTGCGATTGACTATTACTACGGGGCGTTGCTCCTCGATGTCTTGTGCGGTGAAGGTCCGCCCTCCAATAAGCTTTTGTGCCAGTACTCTAAAGTAATCCTGATCCACATTACGGTGAAATGGCAGATAACGGGTATCGTTCCAGGATGCAGTGACATTAAACTGGAAGTCATCTTTAAGTGGGGTGCGGGCGAAACTGGCTGCTATTACACCAGGCTCTTGCAGCAAAGAGTGTTTAAACGCTTTTGCCATTGGTGCATAAGCTGACCAGCCCTGCCAGTCAAGAGTGGCAACATTGAACTCCAGTTCATAGATCTGTTGGGTGTCGAATCCCAGCGGGTGAGTTAGCTGCTTCAGGTTGTCCCTAACGAGCTGAGTACACGCCAAAACTGCCAGGGAAACTAACAATACCTGAGACGCAACAAAGCGCCTGATTGTTGTTTGCGATAGTTGTGCAGCCTGGCCTTTGCCGCTGCGTTTGAGGCTGTTCAGTAACTTTTCTGGCTGGCAATGTTTGTGGCTTAAGGTCATGAACAAAGCCAGGATTACACTTCCCAGCAGGCATGCCAGCGATACGATCTGCCAGTTAACGGTCAGCTGTTCACCTTGATAAATGAACTGTGATAACCATTTATTGCTATAGGTTAGTGCCTGATGCGTTAGTCCCACGGCGAGCACCAGTGAAGGGACTATTAATAAAGTCAGCTGGCACAATAAGGTATTACGCAACGTTGTGTATTTTGCGCCAACCACAGAACGCACAGCCAGCTGATGCCGGCTTTGCAGCAACTGGAGCAAAAATAGTTGCGCCAGATTCAGGCTTGCCAGAAACAATAACGCCAGCGTACAGGTAAAGACAATAAAAATAACCGGATGGTCACCACGCAATGCAGCTTTCAGGGGGGATCCGGTTAGACGGGTTTGCCAGTCCCTGAGTTGTGCAGGTGCATGCAAGGCTGCTGATCCATTTACTTTGGCTTGTAAGCCAACAATTTGCGTTTGAGGTGCCGGTGTACGCAACAGGACTCGAATGTTCGGATCAGGGCTTTGCCAGTACTCTTTATATTCAGAGTTGTTGAAACGCCAGGGCAGCCAGAGCTCTGGCTGCCAGCCAGGTTTTAATAGTTCGGGCGGATGATATTTTGAGTCAACAACGCCCTGTATAGGGTGACGTACCCCATTGATATTGAGATGGTGTTTTAAGATATCTGATGTACCACCGAAAGCGGTTTGCCACAGGGCATGGCTGATCACAGCACCCTGTGGCTGAGTGTCTGGCGCAGCTAACAACGCATTGCTGTGACCATGAATGAGTTCAGCTCCCAGCATCGCTTGCCAGTCGCCACTGACGTAAGCGGTTTTAATTTTCTCCTGATAGGTGGTGTTTAGGGGCACCTCTTCGGCATAGTAAAGGGCTAGTAATGCTTCATTGTCTGATGCCGAAGAAGGCTGACTTATCGCATCTAACAGCTGCGTGAGTGCGGGATAAGGCCAGCCCTGATCATTCAGTCCAGCGGCACTGGCCTGACGGTGATGACCCAGCAGATGTACCTGCTGTGGCTGGGGGTAGGGGAGCGGCTTAAACCAAATGTGGTAGAGCACAGCAGCAACACAGAGCACGGCACTGAGAGTTAGTGTCAGCAGGACAAACATGCTCAATGCCCAGCGTGGTTGCTTGCGCAGTTGCATAAGCGCTGGCTGAAAACAGGTGAACCAGATAAAGTCGCGATAACGCTGTGACATGGTCAACATCCTTTTAATGATCCGTGATGAGGGTTGAGTCTACAGCAAAGAATGAACCAGAAAAATTGTATAATGATAACAATTGGTTATATATTTCATGCTGCTATCAATCGCAAAAGCGGACCCAAAGTCCGGAATTGTCGTGTTGCCATTGTTCAATCTGGCTGGGAGAAAATCGTGAAAATACCTAAAATACGTGCCGTATTGCTGCCGATGGTAATGGCCTTGACCGCGGCTTGTCAAAATACGCAGAGCGAACGTCATCTGACACAGTTTAAGCGTAGCGCAGAGCAGGCTTGTTATGACAGGGACACCCAACCTTATACTTTCGTGGTGGATGCCCATGCCCACTTCCGCCCTTTCGGTGGAGAGGCCGTTCCTTATCCTGAATTGATCAGCTATTTTCAGCCAGCTGGCGTGTTATTTGTGAATGCCTTTGGGATTGGGCAAATGTTTAGCGCACAAAGTGGTTGTCAGCGCTTTTCGGTGTGTCCGGCGGGTGAAATTAAGCCGACCATAAGAAATGATGTGATCAATGCATCCAACGCGTTATTGTATCCTAATGAGGAAGTCCACCTGACTCTGTCGATGAGCTTTGCTGACCTTAGTGAGCCTCAGCATATAGCGCAACAAATGGCACTGCTGGACGAGGAGTTTGGGCCTGCTTTTACCTGGATGGGGGAGGTGAATCTGGTAAAACAAGCCTTGTTCGCTCATTCGCACCGGGCAACGCCGCCACAGCGAATTGATGACTGGGCGCCCTTTATGGCCAGACTCAGAGGGCCAGGAGGGGGCAGGGCACCTATGCCTTTGTCAATTCATGCTGATATCGGCTCAGATCAGGCGCCAACCAAGTATTTGCATCTGATGGAGAGTGTGCTGGCCCGTTACCCGGAAAATCCGATCGTCTGGGTTCATATGGGGTTGTCTCGGGAGCAAACCAGGTTGGATCCGCAGTTACATATTGCGATTTTATCCCGGTTGTTGGATACCTACCCTAATCTGATGCTGGATATTTCATGGCGAGTTTTATATGAGGCATATTTTCGTCATGCGGCAATACGTGAGCAGTATGTGGCGTTTTTCAATCGTTATCCAAAACGTATTTTGACTGGCAGTGATATTGTGGCAGCAAAAGGCTATCAGCAAAGGGATTACCAGCGTGAAGTTGAGATCAATAGCCGCATTAATCAGTACCTGGATGATGAAGCCTTTCGATATATCGCGCTGGGGCAAAACTACTTTGATTTAATGAAGCTGGATTACCAGGCTCCTGAGATATGCAAATAGCGCAATGTAATCGCTGAAAGGCCTTGTATGGCAAGGCCTGCTGTAAGCTTGCTCACAGACTTTGTAGTTGCTTTAAGGCGATGTCGAGAATAACGTCTTTACTCTGGTCATGGTTTTGTTGCTCTACGACCTGATCAGGCATAAAGGCTTCTCGTGGCGTCCCGTTGATGTGAAAAAGCTTTTCTCTGGGTAACAGGTAGTTAAGCTGGCTATGTGGCAGAGTTTCACTGTATATGGCACCCAGTAGCTGAGACATCTGAGTGCCAATAACCGTCGCCCGGCCCATGCCATGCAAGCCTATGGTCAGGCCCTCTCCCATGCTGCCAGTCCACTTATTACAAAGTACAATTAAGGGTTTGTCGTACTGAAAGTCTCCCCGTGGAAACACAAATTCCTGCCAGGCGCGTTTCACGCCAAACTCGCGCTCGATGGATACCAGCTCATGGGTTTGATAGGGCTGACGAACATTTATAAAGCGGCTCATAATGCCTCTTGCTACCTCTGTGTTGCCGCCGCTGGGTGTGTGACGTAAATCGAGGATCATCGCCTGAGTATCTTGCAACTGATGCATGGCGTCATCAAAAGCCTGGATCAGCGCGTTATTGCCCAGGCTATTTTCCGGGCGGATATAGCCAACGGCTCCAAATCGCTTTTGCGTGAGTAACGGCTTTTCTGCTATCACCTCCTGTACAATAGCTTCAATATCCAGCAGTTTTATCTCGGTCTTACCACGCCAGTGGACTTCCAGGGAGAGCCGTTGCTGACGCTTACCTGTGAGTAATCGGTTAAGTGTCCAACTCCTTGCCTCATCAAAACCAGAAACGTTGGCTTGCTCTATGGCTTGCTCAACAGGCACCCCATTCAGACGCAGCACCTGCATGCCTGCCCGAAAGCCTTGCTGGTAGGCAGGTCCCATAAATGGCACATCTGTCACTATGGCTTTTCCGTCTTGCCATTGTGCCCACAGACCGCTGGCAGTGGGCATAGGTAAGTAATAGTCTTTGGGTCTGGGCGTTACATCGGCATGATGATCATACCAGTGCTCCAGGCAGTGATTAAGTCGTCTCGAGAGCTGCATCTTGTCTTTGAGTTCAGTACTTTGCTGGCGAACACATTGCTCAAAGGTAGCAAAGTCAGTCTGCTTCTCATCGCGGTAAGCGTAGCCTAGCCGGACATAATCAATAAAGCTTTGTAGATCCTGTTGTATTTGATTTGGCGTCAGGAGATTTTGCTTGTCATCTATTTTGGCAGTGGCGTGACTCATGCCACTGGCTGCCAGAAGTGTTGCGACGAGTAGTAAACGCATGGCTATCCTTAATTATTGTTGGTGTTATGGTTGGGGCGTACCAGTTGCTCTTCGTGTTCGTCCTGCATTTGCATGTAATCTTGCTCTGACAGCTCAGCGTTTTGAAATCGACGCTCCAGGATCAGTATTTGCTTGATATAGCGCATGCTGGCAATAAAAGTTTCAGGTGCAACCTTTTGGGAGCGCTGCAAGATGATCAGGTGCTCATTGAGTTCGCTTAACCCTTCCATGGAAAGGTTTTTGCTTACCAGATTCTGGGTGAGCATATTATCCAGGTATTGGGGGTAAACGAGTGGATTGCGGGTAAAAAACGCTTGTTTTTCGCCATATTTATCGATGTTCTGCTGATAGGCCTCATGAAGGCTGATACTGTATTCCAAACTTTCCTCAACGACGGCTTCTGCAGCATGGAGCACCTTAATCAAATCTTTGACTTCTTTTCGATCTGCGTCGTAGTTGCTGATCGCAATTGCCAGCAGCACACCGACTAAGGTAGCAACCAGGGTCAGAATAAAATTACAGGCTACCTCGTAACGGTGTGTGAAGGCCTTGAAAGACGGGGTAAACAGTAAAGCGCTGAGCGCCAGCAGTGCAATGGTCAGTATGATGTACAACATGATTGGGTATTTTTTATTGTTATATAACTAAGGTATTGATTTTATAGCTATCATGCAACTAAAAAGCGAAAAGAGGGTGAAGTTTGCTTGCAGCTTCACCCAGGTTTAAGCCTATAAGCGCTGTGGTTGTGCCTTGTGAGCGTGTGTATTCAGCCACTCGACCAGTGTGTCCAGTGCACCAGGTGCAAAATCATCTTCAGTTAAATACAGTGCTGCTCGCATCGGCAGCTCGGTTTTAAGCAGGCTGTGGGAGGCATTGCTGATCACCTTTTGAGTCAGTTTGTCTGGTGCTCCTACGGTATTAGTAAATACCTGCTGGCTATGTTCAATATCAACTCGGATATCTGAATCACCGAATAGCGCCAGCATAGGAAAGCGGATCTGAGCAAATCCAAGACTGACGTCGGAGTCGATATTCGCACGTACGAAGCGAAAGCGTGCTTCATCTTCCAATGGTTGTGCCATAAATGGATGTAAATGTAGGTCACTGCCCAGGTAGTCGTTAAATCCGGCTTTAATAAGCTGATACTCCAGCTCGTTGAGCTCTTCAATCTCTTGCCAGACGGCGGTGTCGTCAGGGTGAATTTGCTCTTCCTCTATCAGGCGCAGCCACATTGTATACTTACTTTGTTCTCGCCAGTTTGCAGCGCCACCTATCAGGGCGGCAAACATGATTTCGGGCTCGTTGCCTAAATCGGCCAGCACCCAGCTTGCCTGGCTGAAGCCAACCACGCCAATAGGGTTATCTGGATAGCCATTTTGTCTCAGATAGCGAATGGCACTGCGGACTTCTTCTGCACGTTGTGACATAGTTTGGGCCAACCAGTCGCCGTCAGAATTGCCAATACCAGGTTTACTCCAGGACAGAGTCGCGTATCGTTGCTCGTTTAAAGTGGTGATAATTGGCTCAAAGTAGCCATTGGCGCTGTGATCCATTGCACCATCCCCATGTATAAGTAAGACGATAGCATCGTTGCTTTGATGTACTTTAGGTACCACCAGTCTGGCATGTAATGTGTTTTCGCCTGAGCTGAAGGTGATGACACGGTCTTCAACCAGCTCTTGGTTACTGTTATGACAACCGCTGAGTAAGCAAAGCAGTATAAGTAAGAAGGCAGTGAAAAAAGTTGGATTCCATCTGGACATTATGATTTCTCCTTTAACTGATACGTCCAATAATCAACAGACTCCTACCATATAGAATGACCTGCTCTGAGGGTGTAAAGCTCTGTGGAAAGTTGTAATTAGCTGTAGGACTTCAGCGGCCATACAGATTGGATTTGTGACACGCAGTAGCACCATTTCTTGGTGCTGCATTGTTCAGCTTAGTGGCGTTGTTTTTTGGTTGTACTAAGCTAAGAAAAACCTTTCTGGATGGTTACATATATGGCTACCCGTATCATGCTTACCTGTGTGCTTATCTTATCTGCCCTCCTTTTACCAATGCTGAGTGTTGCAAATAGCATTGACCACCTTGGTTCCCGGTTTTTTGCGCCTGTCGGTGATAAAGGAAAAATGCCAGTGATCACGGATCTGATCCAGGACAAACAAGGTGTATTTTGGCTGACTACGCAAGAGGGGTTGTTTCGTTACGATGGGACCGGTTTTGTGCGTTTTGTACATCAAAAAAATGAGCCCAATAGTCTGGTAGCTAATTATGTATATCGTTTATGGGAAGCACCCAATGGGCATATATGGATTGGTTCGAGGGCGAAAGGCTTGTCAGTTTTTGACCCTGTGAGTGGGACTTTTACTAACCAGTCTCCCGTGATTGAAGGCGAACCCTCAAGCAATCAAATTTTCGATATTAAAGGAAGTGACACCGGGCAGGTGATGATTGCCACCACCGCAGGTGTCGTCTGGCAAGACCCGACACAAGGTTACAAGGGGCTTTTTCCTAATATTTCTGGTTGTTTGTATGAGCAAAGCCGACCCCGCTTTTTTGTTTGGCAAGATACTGCAACATTTTGGCTTATTGGCAGTAAGCAGCTGTGTAAAGTAGCCGTAGATATCGAGCAACGCGCACTCACTGGTACACAAATCAAAGTGTTTGAGCAAGGCGAATTGGCTACTGCACTGTTAGAGGGAGATATCATTTGGCTGGCTGGACGCTCAGGAGGAATACACAAATACAACATACGGGACAATATTATGATGTCAGTCACTGCTTCTGAGAGTTTTGATGTAGACATCAGTAAATTACTGACTTTTGAACTGCTCAAGGTCGACGATAATACACTCTGGGCGGGCACATATCTTGGCGGTATTCTGGTCATTGACCGAGATACAGCAAAGGTGGTGAAAGTTATTTCTCATCAGGATAATAACGCATTCTCAATCGGAGGGAATAATGCCAGTGCATTTTTGGCAGATAGCTCCGGGTTACTGTGGGTCGGCACGTGGGGCACAGGTTTGTATAAACTTAATGCAGTGAGTGACGTCAGCACATTAGTAGCCAAAGTACCTGATTTTAAAAATACTTTGAGTGCCACAGATGTTTATCGCGTTATGCAATTGAATAATGGAGATTTATGGGTTGCACTTAGCGGTGGTGGTGTTGATGTCTATTCTGCCCAAACAGGTCATATCACGCCTTTGACCGAGCCCGCCGAAAGTGTTCAGCAAAAGCTGGTTCATATGCAGGCATTACGTAACGGAGATGTGTGGTTGGCTGGTTTATCCGAGCTACTTTCTTACCAGCCAGATACAAACACGATAAGTACTTATAAAATTCCCACTTCAGATACTATTCGCAGTGTGCTTGTGGATGAGTCGGACACTATATGGGTGGGTATGGAGCGCTCGTTATGGCGGTTCAGTAAACAAACTCAGCGCTTTGAGCAACTAAAAACAGTATCTAATGAGCAAGCTGACTTTCAGTACTTCGTAGAAGACATGCAACTGGATAATCAAAACCGCTTGTGGATAGGCTCCGGTAACGGGGTTTACTTGGTCGAAGCACAAAGCCGGCAACTCGTTGCATTAGGTGTGCTGTACCCTGAACTAGTGGGCATTATCGCCGGTGTTTATCAAGACTCAAAAGAAAGACTATGGGTTGCAAATTACTCGACCGGGGCTTTGTTAACGGTGAATGGTAGTTCATCTGAGCTTACTATCAACGACGTTACACGGTCTCTATTTAAACAGCAAAGTTATTTAAAAGAAGGATTTAAGATCTACAGTATATTAGAGGAGGACGCTCAGGGGCGTATGTGGGCCAGTGGTTTGGTCATTGAGTCGGATTTGCAACTTGCGTACAAACTTCATGTTCCGGATATGACGATTTGGCAGAATAGCCAGATCATGACTCGTGAAGGGCTGATTGTGGCGGCTGGGCCACAAGGGGTGGTGACGATCGACACAAATCGGTGGCAGCCTTGGGACTATGACCCTCGCGTGATTATAACGCGTCTGGAGGTGAATAATATGCAGTATAATAAAGGGGTAGGTTCGCTTCACTTGTCAGCCAATACTAAAAGTATTCGAGTGGACTATGCTGCGACGGATTACCTTGCCCCGGAAAAAATTCAATATGCCTATCAACTGTCTGGATATGATGAGCAGTGGCACTACACCAGAGAATCACACATTACCTATACTAACTTGTCGCCGGGCCGTTATCAGCTGAAGTTAAAAAGCACGAACAGTGATGGTCGATGGTCAGAGAAAGTGACATTATTGCCCATCATTCAACTACCTGCCTGGTATCAAACTTATTGGTTCTATGCGCTATGTATGGCGCTGTTGCTGATGTTGATGTATGGCGCATTGAAACTAAGGACAGCCGCCCTCGAGCAACAAAAAGCCAGGTTACAAAGTTTGGTGGATGAACGTACTCGGTACTTAATTGAATTGGGTGAAATGGGACAGAACATTACCTCGTCACTTGATTTAGAGCTGGTGCTTAAAATCATTCATTCCCGAATTACAGCGTTACTGGATAGCTTCGTATTTATGGTTGGGGTTGTAAACACCAAAGCGCAGACGCTGGATATGGTAGCCTGGTATGAAGGTGACGAGTGTATAGAAAATGCCTATTTTAAGCTCAACGAACTAAATCGCCCTGGCCCCTGGTGTGTAGCAAATCGTAAGGAAATCATTGCACACACGCAAGCGCATTTATCGGAGTGCTTAGGTGAATTAGTAGAACCCGTTGTTGGCGTTAAAACGGAGTCGATTATTTATTTGCCACTGGTTATCAATGATGAAGTCATAGGTTGCCTGAGTGTGCAAAGCACACAGCAGTATGCTTATCCTGAAAACACCATCAATATGCTTAGAACTATTAGCGCCTATGCGGCTATTGCGCTGGAAAATGCTCGTGCTCATACCTATTTGATTAATGCGCAGGAAATGTTAATCGAATCAGGTAAACAGGCTTCGCTGGGGTATCTGGTTTCAGGTGTCGCTCATGAGATCAATACGCCCGTGGGTATTGCCTTAACAACCATCAGTAGCCTGGGCGGTCAGGCTGAACAACTAAAACAAAAACTGGCAGATAACCAAGTCCGTAAGTCTGACATAGAGTCGTTTGTTGAGTTCAGTATTGAAGCTGACAAACTCATGCAAAGTTCGTTGAACCGTTGTGCCAAGCTGGTACAGGATTTTAAAAATATCTCTGCAGATCAGTTTGATTCTGGCAAGCGTGAGGTGCAGCTAAAAACCTATCTTGAAGACGTACTTAGTGCTTTTTCGGGTTTCATGGCGGAAAGTGAGGTTGTGTACAACATCACGGGAGATAACCCAGATGTCTCTATTGATCCGGGGATCTTGAGCCAAATTATGAGTAATCTAATAAAAAATGCCATCAACCACGCCTTTGATGGTGAGCTCTGGCAACAGCAAGAGAGCATCTCAAAATGCCTCGATATTCATGTGGCAACAAAAGACAGAACGATAGAAGTGTGCTTTGCTGACAATGGTATTGGCATGGATGAGGAAACAAAGGAATTGATCTTTGTTCCTTTCTTTACAACGAAACGCGGTACTGAACGTATTGGGCTTGGTTTAAATATTGTGTATAACCTGACAGTATCGGGGTTGGGAGGAACTCTACAAGTGGACTCTAAACCAAATGAGGGGACGCGTTTTACCCTTTGTTTTGGGAGATAATTTTAAATTGCCCGGTTCTGATCACAGAGCTCTACAAAAATAGCTGTGTGGGAAGGTAAAGTAAAGCAACCAGGCTCCTGCACAGTGGTTTTTAGGCTATTGGCGCAGAGTGAAACGCACGAATTCCCGGTTTTTATCTCGTATTTTATCTTTGCAGTGTGGCAAAAGTGTTTGCCAGTTATATCCATTATCATTTTTTGAGAAATAATCTACAGTGAATACACACAACGCGTTGGCCACGAAATGCGCCAGTACTGCGCAAATATTACGTAACTCAGGAGGATAAAGTAGGATGAGAAAAGTTCTAATTCCGGTCACTAACCACGCAACCTTAGGCGAAACAGATCAGGCAAATGGTACCTATGCTCCTGAGCTGACACATGTCGTTCATGTATTAAAAGCACAGGGAATTGCCTTTGAACTTGCATCTATTGCGGGTGGTCAGGTGCCGTTATATGGCACGGAAATAGAAGACGATGATGTGAACCGTCAGATGCTTGAAGATCCTGAACTGCAAGAAAAAATCGCTAATACGTTGAAAGTCTCAGAGCTTAATGTGAGCGATTATGATGCGATTTTTTACCCGGGTGGCTTTGGTCTGCTCAGCGATCTGGCAAGCGACGACCAGTTTGCTGCTTTGGCGGCAAGTCATTATGAAGCGGGTGGGGTGATAGCGGCAGTGTGCCATGGACCTGCGGCCTTATTACCGATCACCCTGAGCAACGGGGAGCCGCTCATTGCGAATAAGTCAGTCACTTGCTTTACCCGCGAAGAGGAAATTGATTTTGGCACCATCAGCGATATTCCGTTCTTGCTTGAAGAAGCCATTGCCCGTAAAGCGGCGCAATACCGAAAAGCGCAGCCCTGGCAGGAGCTGGTGGTCGAAGATGAACGCCTGATAACGGGTCAGAATCCGGCCAGCGCACATGCTGTGGGTGTAGCACTGGCTAGACATCTTACACAGTAATCATCGTTATTCTCGTCGGTCGTTTTTGATAAGTGTACGGCCGACTTTTCTCAGACAAGGGATCCATGTATTCATGATTAAAGTACACCATCTTAATCAGTCACGTTCAACTCGCGTACTGTGGCTGCTTGAAGAGCTTAAGCTGCCTTACGAAGTGGTACACCACGAGCGCGATCCGCATACCCGCCTGGCACCAGCAAGTCTGGGCGAGGTTCATCCGCTAAATAAAGCGCCGGCCATAGAACACAACGGGCTGGTGCTGTGTGAGTCGGGGGCCATCATGGAGTATTTACTTGATCAGGCTGAGCCGACAGCGCTGCGCCCTGCAAAAAGCGATACCCATTATTATCAGTATCTTGAATGGTTACATTTCGCCGAAGGGTCGCTGGCACTGCCAGTGATCACGACTTTGTTGCTGGGTATGGAGCAGCGAGAGGGAAGTGCGCCAATGGATGGATACATTGCCAAAGAGCTGGCACTGGATCTGGGCTATATTGAAGCAACGTTGTCGAAACAAACGTTTTTTGCCGGTCCACAATTTAGTGCAGCAGACATTATGATGACCATCACGCTGGAGTTTGCCGCTAATCTCAAACTGCTGGACGATAAACCACAGATACAGCGCTATCTCAACCAGGTACAAAGTCGCGAGGCTTATCAGGCCGCCAGAAAGCAAGGGTAATTCGTGGTTATGGCTGCTTTGTTTTATCTGCGCAGAGCAGCTGTTTTTCTGACGCTGACCACTGAACATCGAATCTTATTATCAATATAATAAGAATACTGATTGTTTAATAAGTGAGATAATAAACTTTTATTAAATAATCTAAGCTGTATCTGTACCGTGAGTGTGCTCCGGTTCTTTTCACTCGACCCAATTAACTTCAGTGAGCGATACAGTAATGACAAAAACCATATTAATTACCGGTGCGACCGATGGGATCGGTCTGGCTACGGCGAGAACACTCCTTGCACTGGGCCACCGCGTGATCTTACACGGCAGAAATGCAGAAAAGCTATCGACGCTCAAAGCTGAACTTTCGGCGCATATCGAGCCGGAGCGTGTTGCGACTTACACCGCAGATCTGAGTGTGATCAGTGATATTAAACGGCTGATCAATGAGCTAAAACGAGCAGGCACTGAGCTGGATGTGCTGATCAACAATGCTGGCGTGTTTGTAATACCAGAGCGAACCACGCCAGAGGGCATTGATGTACGCTTTATGGTGAATACTATTGCCCCTTATCTGCTGACGAGAGCTTTGCTGCCTGATATGAGGCAAGGTGCCAGAGTGATCAACTTATCATCGGCTGCGCAAGCATCCCTGATGCCACAAGAGATAATTGCATCCAGCAATTTGTCGGATAATGCGGCATATGCCAAAAGCAAACTGGCCCTGACCATGTGGTCGATGCAATTGGGTGCCGCTTCTGATGATTCACACTCGACGATTGTCGCGGTGAATCCGAAGTCTTTTCTGGGTTCAAAAATGGTTGAGCAGGCCTATGGGGTCGCCGGGGGCAGCGTTCAGGAAGGCGCGGATATATTGGTGCGGGCGGCGTTGTCCGAGGAATTCACCGGGGCGTCTGGCCAATATTTTGATAACGACCATGGCCGCTTTGCGCGGGCACATGATGACGCATATGATGAGCAAAAAGTAACAGAGCTACTCAAAGTCTTAGAGCATTTTCGTCAGCAATACGGGTTTGCGTAATACAATTGCCACTGTGCGATGACAGTGGCAATTAATCGCATATGATTACTCGAAGCGGGAAAATTGATTGAAAAACCCAAGCTGAGCCGGGTGGTTTAACGCTTTTGGACGCAGTGCCTGCACCTGAGGGATGATGTCCGCTTTATCCAGCCCTAATTGATGCATGATCAAACCAATGGCCAGCCCTGTGCGTCCAGAGCCGCCTTTACAGTGCACTGCAACGGTCCCCTGTTCAGACAGGATGGCCTTGAGCTGCGGCCAGCTCTTCACAAATGCCTGCGCAAAGTCTTCATTGGGCGGGGCATCATCTGCAATGGGTAACTGAAACCAAGACATGCCAAGGTCTTCGCACACCTGAGGTAATGCGGTTGCCTCATTACTTTCTAACTCCGAAGGGTACATGAGTGTTACAATCGCCTGTGCTCCGGCGTCACGCAATTGTCGTACTGAGTCATCCAATGTGGTGCCTTTAGTGCCCGGGCAAGGGGTAAATAACAAAGCTGCGCCATTACCAAGGCGCAGCGTATCGAAAGGGTGTGAGGTCATTTAGTCTGTCTGTTCCTGTACTTTATACCGGTCAATTAATTCATCCATATCCATTGCGGCCTCTGCGATATTAGAGGCCGCCACGGCAATTTGCTCGGCCCCGGTTACTGTTTCGGTGGCTTTAGCAAATATTTCTACTATATGCCGGCTGACTTCGTCAATGGCATTGCTTTGCTGCTGGGTATTCACTGACACCGAATCTGTCACAGATTCCACCTGCTTCGCCTGTTCGACTATTTTGCCCAGCGCTTCTTTAATGAGCTCGGCACGCTCGGCGGCCTGCATGGCATTTTCTTTGCCCTGGGTGATAACGTCCGAGGCAGATTTTGCGCTGGTTTGTAGTTCGTTCACCAGTGCAGAAATTTCTTCTGTAGACTGCTGAGTGCGACTGGCCAGACTGCGGACTTCGTCGGCAACCACGGCAAAGCCTCGGCCCTGCTCGCCAGCCCGGGCGGCCTCAATTGCTGCGTTCAGTGCCAGCAGGTTGGTTTGCTCGGCAATGCTCTGGATCATATCAACCATGCCCGAAATGCTGCCCACGCGCTCGTTCAGCGCATCGACAGAAGTAGCAGACTTTTCCATATCAAAGGAGGCCTGCTGGATCACTTGCACTGCGTCTGTCACTACCTTTTGACCATTGACTGATTCCTGCGACACGGACTTTGCTGCAGCCGCGTTTTCTATCATAGAGTTGGCGATGACCTGAATATTGGCACTCATTTGCTCAGCTGCGGAGGCAATGGTTTGCACACCGGATTGCTGCTCAACCAAATTAGTCTGGCTCTGGCTGATGGCACAGGCGGTTTCGTGAGTCGATGTGGTGATCTTTTGCGACGCTCGACCAAACTCGATCAGATCTTCAGCGAATTGTCGAGTCAGGCTGTTAATGTCGGTTGCCGATTTACCAAGCTCATCAGAGCTAAGAATGCCGATTTCATGCGCCAGGTTGCGTTGATTCATCGCGATGATGATGCCTTCTGCAATCTTGGCAGACTGCTGATGACGAAGGCGGATTGAGATAAACAGCGCTGCTGTTATCAATAAGCCTATTACCAGAATAATCAATTCAACGACCAGAACCGTAACCGCTGATTCCTGAATTTTGATGGCCGTTTTGTCGACCAGTGCCAGCGCTTTTTCTTCAGCCTCTTTGAGCGCATTAATCCGTTGAGTGGCCGCTGAGAACCAGGCTTCGGGATCTTGTCCAAACCCCGAATCCCGATCTGCGACGGTGGCTCTGAAGGCGTCAACGTTTTTCATGGCTCTGCTATTTAATGCCTCAGTAAACATGGCTTTCATCTCTGGGGGAGATGCTTCGAGTGCTTCAGCCAGATAGACTTGTTGTTTGGTGTGAAGCTGGGTATAGCGGGTGCGAAGTGCCGGGGTAAATTTATCTTGTGCAAACACATTGCTCAGCACCGCACGCTCTATGCCTGCAGACTCCTTGGCGCTGGAGAAGTTGTATATCGCCATCAACTCAGTGGCAACGATGTAATCCCGGCTCAGGCGCGCTGCTGTGATAACAATATGCAGGCCCTGGTTGTTAATGTCGGTGTAGTATTTTAATGCTTCAGGCAGGCTCATAGAGAGCGAGCTGACTTTGCGCCTTACACTGTCGAGCTGGTCGAACTTTTGCAGCAATATGTTGAGCTCGCGCGTCATCTCTTCCGACAAATCCCAGTGTATCACTTCACTTTTAAGCTTAGCGAGCTGGCTTTCGGTAAGACGACGTTGCTGTGTCAGGTTGCTTTGAAATTTTTGGCCTTGTGAACCGATGAAACCTGCAGAAGCCCCCCGCTCTTTTTGCGTTTCGTGTACCAGAGCGAGCACTGCATGGCTCAAAAAGGCGTTATATTCGGCGTCATAGGCGTCATTCATGCGTTTTGCTGAAACCGACACATCATAAAAAATGACGCCGCCCAACAATAAACACGGAAGCAAAACAACAAGGGTAAGATGGCTGGATATGGTTTTAGCTATTGTTTTGAGCATGCACGACTCACTTCTTGGGTTTTAAGCGTAAATAGCTGTTTAAATATAGTGCGAAGTGACAATTTTGGATCACTTTGCGAACACACTATTGCATAAAGTTTCGTTATTGATCCAGTAACTTCATAACATTTAATAAGAAAAAAATACTATGATTCTGTTGTGGGTACACGCTGTTTCTCTTACAGGTATGTTAATGAAGTGGGTTTTATGGATGGTTTGAGGGATAAGTGCCACAGACAAAAGGCTTGCTGTGACACTTTTTTAGTCAACGAAGTCGTATTTTTAAATTTTGACTTTGTTGCGTAATTTGTACCGCCAGTTGCGGAAACTGGGGTGCGCCAGTGAGCATTGCATTATTGCTAAAACCATAAGGTTCAGTTGGCATACCAAAGCGATTGCGATTCAGCCTGCCGTCGTTGTTGAGGTCCTGATAAACCATAAAGCTGTATTGTCCGGGTTCTACGTCGCGTAATATGAGCTCAGGCTGGGTGCCTGATACGTGTTGTTGTGCAACCCGCCATGCTTGTTGTTGTGTAAATGCGGCCGGGGAATCATAGGCGACGAGCTTGAGTGTTCCAGATTGGTATGCCAAACCACTGAATGTGATCGTCAGATCTTGTGCCATTGCGCTGGTTGAAAGTGCGGCAAGCATGCAAGCAAGGGCGGTGGTGCGAGTCAGATGTTTAGTCATGTGAGTTATCCTTTGATGAGTTATTTTGTTGTTGGGATAACTTTACGAAATGGCGGGTGTGATGGCGTGTGTGATCTGTCATGACATTGGCATGACAGATGTCATTCGTGCTCCATTAACAGACTCATTTTGGCTGCACAACTGAATTGGGCAAGTTGAGGTATTTGGCAAGGGCCTTTACATGCGTTAAGGCTGCAACAAGGTTTTGGACCAGGCATTATTTTCATGCTGGTAGAGTTCGCGCATATGGAGCCTGCTCTCTTTGAAGGTGAGAAACTCGATACTGAGCGGGTGTACAACAAAGCCTCCCCAATCGTCGGGGAGTGGCACAGCTTTCGACTGATACTCTGCGCTTAGCGTACAGAGTTCGTTAGTAACATCGCTCAAGGACGACATAGGTTGGCTCTGTTGACAGGCTAAGGTGGTGAGCTGAGCGTCGTGGCTGCGGCTTTGCCAGTAACGCAGTGCATCGGCACGGCTGATCTCGGTTGCCAGTCCTTTAACACGAACCTGATAGCCCAGGGCGTCCCACCAGGCTGTCATAGCCACTTTGGGGTCACGTCGCAGGTCCTGTCCTTTTTGCGAACCCAGGTGAGTGCAAAAAGTAAAGCCGGCATCACTCACCGCTTTAAGATCGACAAAACGACCACTCGGGAAGCCCTGTTCATCTATGGTAGAAATGCAGACGGCGCTGCATTGCTTGAGATTAGGCTGAGCTTTGGCTTGTTGCCACCAGGATAAGAACTGTTCGATAGGGTTATCCATCACGACTCCTTGTTGAGTTGTTTATCTTTACCTTGGCATGTTCCTACTTCGGTTTCAAATGATCCGTACAATGGTTATGTGCGTATGCTTTACAGGTCCCATTGCTGCGATGTGACCAGCAGGTAGGGCCTCGATAATTTTATTTTTAATATCTTTGCAAGGTGTTTCGGCTTACCCTATGTTTAGTTTGGTTGAAGCCTTGGTGATAAGGAAATATGAATGGCTGAATTAATGGTAAAAGGTGTGATTTTTGATCTGGATGGTACCCTGGTAACCTCCTCACTCGATTTTGCGTTAATCAAAGCACAGATAGGCTGTGATCGTGATGCAGACTTGCTTGATTTTGTAGAGTCTTTGCCTTCTCCTTACATGCGTGAAGAAGCCATGTCGCTCATCCATCAACATGAGATGCAGGATGCACAGCATGCGGAGCCGATCCCCGGAGTGTTAGACACTGTGTCGTTTTTAAAATCCATCGGTATACCTATGGCCATCGTCACACGTAACTACTCTAAGGCTGCGCAGCTAAAACTTGAGCGGTGCCGTCTGGGCCTGGACTATATGCTGACACGTGAAGATGCGTTACCTAAACCCGATCCTCAGGCACTGCATATGGTCGCTGATAGCTGGTCTTTACCTTATCAACACTGTGTCTATGTGGGAGATTACAAATACGATATTGAGGCGGCACAGCGTGCCAGTATGCATGCCTGTTTGTTTGCGCCCGTTGGTCTGCCAGAATACGCTCCGCAAGCTGATATTATCATAGAGCGGTTTATTGACCTACCTGCGGCACTTGGCCTGCATCACCGGGCTCGAACCGATCAGTTTGCTTAAAAAACCGGAGGAAATGCCGCAATACCGGGCAATTCTCGTCTGGGTATAGCCCAAAATGCAATGTCTTGTTAGAATCTTGTCCAATTTAATTTGCACAAACGAGAATTAAGATGGGTAGAGCATTTGAAGTCCGCAAAAACGCCATGGCAAAAACGGCAGCGGCAAAGACCAAAGTAAACTCAAAATATGGTAAAGAGATCTATGTAGTCGCAAAGAATGGTGGCGCTGATCCCGACACCAACCTCTCCCTTCGTCGTTTGATCGATAAAGCTAAGAAAGACCAGGTTCCGGCGCACGTTATTGAAAAAGCGATTGAAAAAGCAGCCGGTGGTGCAGGTGAAGATTACTCACCAGCACGTTATGAAGGTTACGGCCCTGGTAACTGTATGGTGATTGTGGACTGTCTGACAGACAACCCAAACCGTACTATCAAGGATGTACGTCTGCCGTTCACTAAGACAGACTCAAAAATTGGTAGTCCGGGCTGTGTTGCACACATGTTTGATCACTTTGCAATCCTTGGCTTCGCCGGTGATGATGATGAAGCCGTACTGGAAGCGCTGATGATGGCGGATGTAGACGTGACTGACGTTGAGGTCGAAGACGGTCAGGTTTCTGTGTTTGCACCACACACTGAGTACTTCAAAGCGAAAACAGCGCTGATTGAAGCATTTGATGGCATCACTTTCGAAGTAGATGAAATTACCTGGGTACCACAAACACACGTTGAGATCACAGGTGAAGACGATCTGGCAAACTTTGAGAAGTTTATCAATATGCTGGAAGACTGTGACGACGTACAAAACGTGTATCACAACGCCATTGTGAAAAACTAATTGTCTGAGTAGATGATTTAATGCGCCTTTATCGGGCGCAGGATGAAGAAAGCCGAGCTAGTGAGCTCGGCTTTTTTATGTCTCATACCAATTTCACTTAATATCTGTTCAATCTGAAGGAGCAAATATTAAGCAAATTGGTATTAATTTAACATGGTTAGTGCAGGGAGCATTTTAATCACGGTACAGGTGCGGTCTTGCTCATCCTGAGGGAATGGCGCAAAGCTACAACTGTCCAGAGTGTACTGAATACCCGAAAGTGGGGATAAACCTACTTCCGATGGAGCATCGATACCAGGTACCAGTGGGCCTATGAACAACTGCTTGAAGATTCTACTTTGTGCATTAGGATCTTGCCATAGCTTGAATCCCTGTGTGCCGTTATTATGTGCATAGCCAAATTTACGCTGTTGCGTGCTCACACCACTGAATCCTGTGCGTCTGACATACTGCGGAGCCACTTCCTGCCATTGGTGATTACCATCCAATGATCGAACTGCAGAAGATAGAATGTTCTCACCAGCATAGTAAAAGCTACTGCCATAATGCTGGCTACTGGATAGTCCGAACTGTGCAATCAGATGGTTAAGCTCACGGTAGTTTAGAATGCTCAGCTTTGCCAGAACAACGGCATTGTGGGCGGCTGCAAACTTACTTGGATTAAATTGACTATTGCCGGTGACATGCATATCCGCTTTGATACGGGTAACGATGTCATTGGTGACAAGTAGCCCTTTACCTGAGTTATCTTTGCTAAACTGGCGCTGCAAAGCCACTTCACTCATGTCAGATCTGAGGTGTTTTAATAACTGATAAAGTTCATCACTGGTAAGTTCTTTAATCAGTTTTTCGACTGCTTTATTTGCAACCTTGGATTTAATTCTCTGGATCTCTTCATAGACTTTATAAGCAGGGCTGACAACGTGCATAATTTCTGAGAGTTTATCCAGGGTTTCCTGTAAATAATCCTCGACAGTACATCTTGATGAAGTCAGGGTGACAGGCATACCCATTAATCCAGATGAATAGCAGGTTACCCAGTCATTAATCATTTTTTGTGAGCGATCTTTATCGGTTACCGAGTAAATCACCGCATGGTTGATATTGTGAATGTACTGAGTGGTTGCAAGGTCAATGTTTTGTAGCCAAGCCTTCAGGAATGCTTCAACCGGACTGATTGAGGCTGAGTTGAACTGTTGCAGTGTGTCAATCAGGTTTTGTGCCAGCTGGTTTTCCAGATCAATGGTTGATTTTAGGATCTCATGCGCCTCTTTAGACGCTTTCTTTAACTTACTCACTTCCTTATTGATAGATGAGCCCAGTTTTTCAACCAGGCGCTTTTCTGCCTCGATTAGCTCTTGTTGCAGTTTGTACGCCGGGTTCAGGCCAATTATTTTATCAACAATTTTGGATTCACAGACCTTTTTGGTTGCCCAACCGCCAAATATGCCACCATACTTGACGTTTTTACATACTTTTTCCGTCACTTTCTTGGTGAGGTTCATCGGGATTGAGTTCAACTCATTGGCGAGCTTTGCCAATTTGAGCCGGGCATTCGATAGCTCGCCGTGTGCTTTAACCACAGCATTTGCAGCATTGTTAATCGTATCAAGTTGTGCACTGATGAGCTTTTGATGACCATTGGTCAGGTCTTTTTTGAAACGAGCCGTGGCATCGCGAATTTGTTGTGCTTTGTCTATGTTCCAGTTACTGACTTTGTTTATGTCCTCTCCAAGCTCAACGATTTTTTCGGCTGTTTGATCGTTGAGCTGGATGCCTGCTTGTGCTTTGGCTACTGCCTTGACCGCTGCAACCTTTAATTCTTTAAAAATATTTGAGTGGGCAAGGTCTTCAACGTTTTTTCTGAGTGTGTTGATGGCGTAGAGATGGCTACCAGAAGGGGAGTTCCATTGCGACTGGGTGTCTGGGTTGTAGACGATTTTATCGCGAATAAATCCAACGGGCACACTAAGTTGACTGCTGTAGGCGCCTTTAGGTGTGTGTTTTGAAATCAGGGATTCGATCAGAATATGGCGCAGTTCAACATCTATCTCTCCGTCTGCCAGGTCAAACGCACCGCCCGCATAGCGGTTGACATACGTATGGGCGAAAATATCAGCCGCAGCATGCGCTTTGAAGCCGAGTACAAAGGCTCGCTCCGAATCTCGCTCTGCAACCGAGTCCAGAAAGTTCAACCACTGATTGGTATTCCACATTGAGCTGTCGAATTGATCTTCGGTATGGATCTGAGATTGCCCAACAATCACGTCAGGTGACATATCAGGACCTATATTACCCGAACGATAATAGCTTTGGTTATTCAGTATCAGGTCTTTGGTGTTGTTATTGACTGGTACCGAAATAGTTTTACCGTCGACCTTAAAGTCGAGTTTACCATCTTGTAAATCTTCTATTACTTGTTGGCCAACCCAGACATGGGTATCTATTTTAAATGCGGCAGCATTGGCACTGAATAACAGTGCCAAGATAAGGGATTTTTTCATCCTAGTATATCCATATTATAAAAGGGGCGGATTCTATACTATATCTTTTCGGGTACAAAGGTTTTATGTCAAATAATGTTAAATGTTGTGGTGGATTTTCATTTGATTGTTGGTCTTTTATTTGATTGTGTGTGTTATTTAATCATTTTGTTTGTGATTTTAAATCCAGATATAAAATCATATTTTTAATATGTTATAATATATCAATATCGGTTTTTATTAAGTTAAATTAACTGGTTGGGTAAGGTTGTTTTTTTAATGTTAACTTGATGTGTGGAGACCGTATTTGCAAATAAATACGATTTTTATTGAATATGAGTCATGCCGTTATATGTTTGTATTGTGGAAAAGCAATTTTATTAACCCATTGTAGGAGGCCTATAAGGCCTCAGTATAAATTTTCGCAGATTAGTGAGAAAGTTTGTTCAGCCCTGTAGCTGTTAATACATCCTGCCAACTTACATATTTAAAGTTCTGAGGTTGATCGGGGAAGCGGTTACGACCGTCCTGAATCACCAGTAAGCCTTCTGGGTAGTCTGGAGTGCGCAGGCGAGTCGACAGGGCAAGGCCATCTGTTTCTGATGTACCATCGATGCCTCTAAAGCCATCCACTCCAACGCGGAACCCTGCCAGGTGTCGGTATGGGGGCGTTGCTTCATATAGTTGATAGCTGTTGTTGCCCTGGCTGGAAACGACCAGAACAGGTGACTTGCCAAACGATAAGGCAAGGCCTTCGACGTCATCAACCAGGTGCTCACCCACTTTTGCCACTGACACAGGCTGGCTGTTATCCGTTGGGTTCAGGCTAGTGGCCCAGATCCCAACATCTTCTTCGCCAATAAACAAGCGGCCGCGCTCATCATCTGCCACACAGCCTTCCGGTTGCGAGCGCAATGCTATTTCGCGCGCCTTCAAGGCGGCAATTTTGCCTTTGTCAGCCTCCAGTGTGTACTGAATTGTCAGACCAGCTTTGTTATTGGCAAATACATAATGGTTGCCCTCAAAAGCGGCCATACAGAGACCATAAATTTCATTGAGCCCGGCAGGTACTGTTCCCAGCCTAAACACTGTGCCGTCAGCTTCAATACCATAAAATGCCAGGCTATCATCATTGCGTTTACTTGCTGCTACAATACTGATGGTGCGACCCTGCCAGCTGAAACCATCGCGCAGGTCGACATTATTGAGTCGACCATCTTTGAACTGTTGTAACAGGTTACCCTTGAGGTCATAGACTTCCAGACCTTGCTTTTTGTGTGTACCCAGTACCAGAGAAGCTGCGGGATTACTCGGGTGCACCCAGATGGCCGGGTCATCCATCGCATCGCCAAACTGCTCAGCAGGTTGGCTCTGTGACTTAGGCCGAACTATTGGCAGCGTCTTCGCCGTTGGGGCTGGTTTAAGTGCAATATTCACACTGGCGTAACTGCCTTGTTGTTCATTGGCAAAGCTCAGCTCGGCAGTTTGTTGCCCCGATGACTGGCTGAGGTTCATCATTGTGGCTTCGTAATTTTTGAGCACTAACGTGTCAGCGGGTATCCAGCTGTCTGCGGCGTCTGGTGTATCCCAGTACAGGATCTCCTGGCCATTTTCCAGTAACGCAAAGAGTTCGCCAGAGTGACTGGTTGCCAGGCTTATTGCGGGTGCTTGTTGCTCGCCGTAAGGGGTAACCAGAGAGACCGGATAATACTGTGGATTGTCTTCAATGCGTGCTGAATAGCGCCAGATCCCCAGTGGTTCACTGATGTAGAGGTAGCCATTGCCAGGGTCCACGGCACAGGAATCGGCATCGTAGGGCAAAGATAATGAACGCAGTAGCAAAGGGGCCTGCAGCCAACGTTGTTGCTGGCGAAGCAGCCATTGTTCCGCCCTGCCACGACCATCGGAAACAAAGATAGACAGAGTCTGATCTGCCGGATCTGCAAATAAGCAGAAGTTGTCAACCAGGAGTCCGGTTTGCGTGAGTTCAAAGCGTGGTTGCAGTTGTGCATCAGTAGCATCCAGCGTGCCCACAAATACACTGTCTTTGCTGCCTTCAAGCGCGGCATATAGCCACTGGTTGTCGCTTATCGCACTGAGGCGGAGTTGTTTGAATGTGCCCGGGAGTTGCGCTTTGTGTACATTCCCCTGAAGTAGACTGAGTCCATGGTGTTCTGATGCCGTTAATACCTGATCTGTTCCGGGTAAGTGCCAGCTGTCAACAATCGCCTCGACAGAGCCTTGTATTTTGGTTGGTAGTGTTTGCGTAACTACTTGTTGTGGCTGCTGGCTTTGGCAGGCGCTTAATGCGCCCAGTAGACCTAAGGTAAGCATGGTTTTAGATAAGGTTTGTATGTTCATATTTTTGCTCCGACATCACAGAGAACTGACAGAAGCGAGCCTATAACCGGTGTTGTGTTCAGGCCGCCAAACCATCAACGGGTGTAAAGTGAGCGCTACCTTAAGCAGGTAATGTGACAGTTCTGTTTCACCCTGAGCTGGGCTTAGCAGTCGATGGACCTAAAACGATGCAGATAGAACAATATAGTTGTCATGGTGAGCTGCTTTGTCTTAATCGTATCGTCTTTATTTGATATAAAACGCAATAAAATCATGGTGATATTCGGTTTGATTCAGTGGGCTGTATAAACCGGGACAAGTTAAGTGAGCTATTCTGGCCGGGTCCAATTAGCTCAGACCATTATTGAGCTTGCCTTAAAAGTGTCATATATCCGAGCTAGGATACCCGGATGAATGCGTAATTGGCTAAAAAGATGAATAATGTCAGTAGCTTATGTTTAACTCTCTGTGTCAGTATCTTGCTGACAGTGTTGGCGCTTTTCATCGGTGACCTGAAATCAGTGAATGACATCGATTGGGTTGACGCCGCGGGCGAGGCCACTACGTCGATGATGGCAGCTATTTGGTTTATTCTCCTGATGTTGTGTCGTCCAAGAGGCCGGGTTACCACGGTATTGCTGCTAGGTTCCGCAACTTACTGGCTCACAACCTGGCTGGATCTATTGGATGAGTTCATTGCTTACCCGCTACAGAGCCACCTGTTTACCTGGCTTGAGTCGCTGCCTGCCCCAGTCAGTATGACCTTGCTAACCTGGGGGCTAGTCACCTGGTATCGCGAACAGCAAGCGGTCAATCGTCAGCTGAAACAAAGAGAGCATTTTCATCGTGAACATAGCCTGATCGACCCTGTGACTCAGCTTTACAGCCTGCGCTATTTGTTGATCCAGCTTAACCGTGAAGCGGTATTGCACGATAAACGCAACCAGCCACTTTCGTTGGTGATGGTTGATATAAAGGGTTTTGCTCAATACAACCGGGTACATGGTGTGCAAAAAGGCGACGAGTCTCTCAATGAGGTAGCCTCTGCGCTGGAAATTGCGCTGCGAGAAACGGATCTGGCGTGCCGTTATACCAGTGATCGGTTTGCGATTTTACTGCCCGAAACACCACCGGATGAGGCCAGAGTATTCTCTCAGTTGATCCAGGCGTGTTGTAACTCAGCGCTAAAGGGGACGTTGACGGTGACCACAGTACAGGCCACCCGAATTGCCGGGGAATCAGAGCAGGCGCTGTTCGAACGACTGAATCAGCAGCTGGCGGGAGCGAAACGCACGAGCTCCGTGGCCATGGACGGGGAGGATGTGTGATGTCTTTGAAATTTGCCTATTTGCATGATAAGCGCATGCCGGCACACTTCCTGATTACCATATTAGAGCTGGCTGAACACTATCAGATAAAACCACAGCACCTGATCCGTGGGTCTCAGTTGTTTCTTGAAGATTTGGCCTATCCGGGGGCTCAGGTTGCCCCAATCAACGTACTTATTATTCTGAAAAAGCTCAAACGAGAGCTTGCTGAGCAGCCGCAATTGGCGATGGAGCTGGGACAAAGAATCGCGACCGGACATGGTCATGTTTTGTTTGACTTGTGGCGGTATGCCCCTGACCTGCACAGCGCACTGACGGCCTGGGCAAGAGTACAAAAAGGGTTTGAGACGTTGATCCAGTTTAATGTTGAGCGACATCAGGGCAAGCTGTATATCAGGCTGACTGAATCAGCGTCGTTGAGCACTCAACAGCGAATGGTGTTTGAGATTGTCCTGTCGGCTTGTCGCTTGTTGCTGAAAGAGCAGCTAGGTGCACAGACCTGGATACAGATAGAGCTGCCCTGGTCGCAACCCGGGCAGGATTTTCATTATCCGGTCTATCTGGGTGAGCATGTGCGGTTTAATGCACCGCGTTGCGCGATTGTGCTGTCTGACGAGGTGATGTATCAGCCTTTCAAAGAGGCCAGTGCACTGCGCTTTGCTCAGGCAAAACGCAGTGCTAGTCAGGTATCGCACCCACCGCAATTACTTCAGGCACATTTACGTCGCTTGTTTCGAAAGAACCTTGGACAGGCCTGGTCGCTGGAATATACCGCTAATTATCTGGGCATGAGCCCGGCCACACTCAAGCGTCGTCTCAAACAGGACGGCACCAATTTCAAATTGTTGGTTGACGAAGTGAGGGGACAGGAAGCGTTGCACCTGATGGATCTCAATCAATGGAATAACAGTCAGCTTGCCAGCACCATGGCGTTTGCCGATGTGCATAGCTTTCGCCGCGCATTTAAACGTTGGACAGGGGCTGTACCAAGTGCCTTTCGCTGTGGCTCTTGAGGTGTTAGGGTCGTCACTGGTGATAAAACATGACACCAGGCACTTATGTGCTAAGTGCCTGGTTGTTTGAGAGATTACAAGTCAAATGTTCTTGAAATCGCGAATACAAACCGGTCGTCGGAATGTTCGCCATCAATCGTGGTGTCTTCCAGTGTAAAGGTAAGGTCGAAATCAAACTGGGTAGTGGAATAAGAGATATAATAGTGCGTATAGGAGCTGTCGAGTCCGAGTTCATCCCAGGCATGTTTATCAGCATCGAATGAGTTAGATACATCACCGCTCAGGGTAATAGAGTGGTTGTCAGCAATATCAAAGGTATGCGACAGCATCACAATGGTATGGCCTACATCTTTACCGGCGTAATCCCAGCTGTACCATAGGTTAATATCCGTTGTCCCGAGGCTGCTGGCATAGGCAAACTTGGAATAGATTTCAGGGTAGTTAAAGCTACTGGCGTCGGTGAAGCCATGGTAGCTGTAATAAGCTATACCATAGTCCAGTGACCAGGCACTTGAAAGGTCAGTGGTGTTACCAATGTAAAAGTCGAGCTCATGGCTGGTGTCGTCACCAAAATCTACCCCTGATCCCCAAGTACCCACATACCAACCTGCATCATCGGCATAGTCCAGGCTGCCCTGGATAGTCGCATCGCCTTGCGTTTGTGAAACACCATTAAAGGTATAATCAGACGTAGCAGTAATGGTGGTCGACAAACCTGCCACAGCGAGATTAGATAGCATAGCCAAAGGGAGTGCGCAGAGTGTTGTTTTTAAATTTATTTTCATTTCTTTTGAACCTTAGTTTACGGTCTCGATACGGCTGAAGTCGATGGTATTCTCTTTCGGTGAACGGGTAATGTTGGCGACTGTTTTGAATTTGCTGTAGCAAATATAGCCAAAACAGCCAAAAAAGAGCGCAATAACCAGTGCACCAACCCATTGTATCTGCAAAAAGTTTAGTTTAAATAGCAGCGTCAGCAATGACAGGGCGGCAATATTAAACAAAATATAGTTGCGTTTCCCGAGTTTTTTAACCGTCAACCCCAGGTTGTCGGTATACAGTCGAACTAATGAGTCCAGAGAGTTGATCACAAAGATCACGCCAACAACCACCATGGCAAGGTTCTTGATACCCGCAGTGTCGATCCCCGCTTCATGATAGTGATACAAGACACTAAACCAGACAGCGATGGGAATAGACGGGAACACCAGCATCGCAGCTAGCACCTGATAGGTTTTCAGACCACCGACAAAACGTGAAGTAAACTGACCTATCATGATGCTCCACGCAAACCACCAGAACAGATAAAATTCGTGGTAATCATTGAGCGGCAACACAAACTCGTTGATATTGCTAAAGTAGTCACCCAGTAGTGCAATGTTATTCGTAAAGGTGCTCATTTCACTGTCACCAAATACGAACGCAGAGGCCCACATAAAGGCGATCAGGGCGATAAACATCCAGGTCGTAGAGATACTCAGAATGCGTACATACTTCAGGCTGGTGCTTGAATACACCGCAAAACAAATGGCGGCGAACACGATGAGATAAAAGGTTGGAATAATGGACTCGCCATCGCCCACACTTGGCATATACCAAGGAAGGTTAGTCAGCAACAGATAGGCCGTAAAGGCGCAAGTACCAATAATAACAACATTATTGATAAATTTAACCCAGGGAATTTCGAAGAACTTCACCTTAGGTTCTATTACGCAGAAATAAAAACACGTCAGAAAATAAAATCCCCAGATCAGGAAGCCCCAAAAGCCAAATTCAATGGCGAGTGGATTGGCAAACGCATATTCTGGGCTTGCTTTTATGTCTGCGTAACCCGCAAACTCCGTCAGCGGAAACATGATAAGTCCAACATCCAGGCCGGACGTAAATAAAATAGCAATAAAGGTAAAGGTTTTAACCGGTGTCACACCGACACAGCGTAGGTTCCCCCATTTTAATAGAATAAAAGCGATAGCAACCAGGGTAAACACAATGCCTGCACTAAGCCATACTGTCATTGTCACCCTCCCAAAATAAGTAAAAATAACTCATTGTCTCTCCGTTTTTTTATGTTTCCGCATTAACCCGATACAACCAATTTGTATCGCGCACCACTGCAGATCCCGCGGCCCGGTTGGGCCACAGGTGGCTTTGTTAAATCTCCGTGCTGCGTTGTACTGTCTGCCATTGTCTCGCAATGGCAACCTGAGCGTTGTTTGCTTTAAGGGCTGGCTGGCCCAGAATAATGTCTGCGGCTTTCTCTGCGACCATAATGGTTGGCGCGTTGAGGTTGCCGTTCGGGATTGTCGGGAAGATAGATGAATCCACCACATTCAGGCCATCAATACCATGTACCTGGGTGTTTGAATCCACCACGGCCATGTCATCTTCACCCATTTTGCATGAGCAGGACGGGTGATAGGCGCTTTCGACTGCCTGGCGTACAAAGGCATCGATTTCTGCGTCGCTCTGCACGCCTTTTCCTGGCTGAATTTCACCATCGCGATAAGCATCAAACGCAGGTTGTTCAATGATCTCACGAGTGAGTCGGACACACGCCCGGAAGCCTTCAATATCATCCTGATGGGCCAGGTAGTTAAATTGGATCTTAGGCGCCTGTGTGGGGTCGGCTGATTTAAGGGTGACTTCACCGCGGCTTTTTGGTTTGTTATGGCCGATATGCACCTGAAAACCGTGTCCGTCAAATGCACTTTTGCCGTCATAACGAATGGCAGCGGGTAAAAAGTGATACTGCATATCCGGCCACTCTACGCCTGCTTTAGAGCGGATAAAAGCACAGGACTCAAAATGATTGGTGGCGCCAAGACCTGATTTATTAAGGAGCCAGCGAGCGCCGATTAAGCCTTTGGAAAACCAGTCCAGTTTGCCATTCAGTGTGATCGGCTGCTTACATTTATACTGGAAATAAAACTCCAGATGATCCTGCAAGTTCTTACCGACACCTGGCAGGTGGTGCTGAACTTCAACACCGGCTGCCTGCAAAGTTGCCTGATCGCCGATGCCCGACAACTGCAGCAAGTGAGGCGAGCCAATTGGGCCGGCACTTAAGATGACGCGACGCTCGGCGCTGGCGCTGTGGATTTTACCTTTACATTGGTACTCAACACCGACTGCGCGTTTACCTGCCAGCAGTACTTTATGTACCAGAGCGCCAGTTACGATTGTCAGATTGTCACGCCCCTTTACAGGGTCAAGGTAGGCACGGCTGGCGGAGCATCGGCGGCCATCTTTCACTGTCATGTGCATCGGGCCAAAGCCTTCTTGCTGCTCGCCATTGTAATCTTGTGTGGTGGCATATCCAGCTTGTGCACCGGCTTCAATAAACGCGCGGTACAGCGGGTTGGCCATCTCATTACCATTGTTGGTGCCAAGCGGACCCTCACTGCCCCGGTACGGGTCGTCGCCCAGATACCAGCTTTCGGCACGCTTAAAGTATGGCAGGCAGGCCTGATAATCCCACCCCTGCGCACCATGTTGCTGCCATTCATCAAAATCTTTGGCGTGGCCACGCACATACACCATGCCGTTAATTGATGATGAGCCGCCCAGTACCTTGCCGCGTGGGCAATGCATTACCCGGTTGTCCAGATAAGGCTCGGGCTCAGTATGAAACTGCCAGGCGTATTTGTCGGTGTTCATCGGAATTGACAATGCCGTGGGCATCTGAATAAAGATGCTTTTGTCACTGCCACCGGTTTCTAGTAGTAAAACCCGGTGTTGTGGATTGGCAGACAGTCTATTTGCCAGTACACAGCCTGCTGAGCCAGCTCCGACAATGATGTAGTCGAATACTTTTTTCATAGTCTGGCTCCTTTGCTTAAAATGGGCTTTCGATTTGGCTCATACCGACGTAAACAGACTTGGTCTGGGTGTAGTGATCCAGTGTTTCGATACCATTTTCGCGGCCAATACCGGATTGTTTATATCCCCCAACTGGCATTTCGGCAGGAGAATTACCATAGGCATTGATCCAGGTAATACCGGCTTGCAGTTGGTGGATAACCCGGTGTGCACGTTGAATATCACGGCTAAACACGCCAGCAGCGAGGCCTAAATGGGTGTTGTTAGCGCGTTCAATCGCTTCTTGTTCGTCATCGAACACCATGACGCACATGACCGGACCAAATATTTCTTCACGGACTATGGTCATGTCTTCGTGACAGTCGATGAATATAGTGGGAGCAACAAAGTAGCCGTTAGGCGCCGAAGCCGGGCTCAGAGCATGGCCACCGGTCAGCACAGTTGCGCCTTCCTGTTTGCCCTGCTCAATGTAATCCAGCACCAGCTGCTGATGTTTTTTCGAGATCAAAGCGCCCAGGTTTACTTCGGGATTAAGTGGATCGCCGGCGATGATATTTTGCTCTGTACGGGTTTTTAGTTGCTCAAGGAACTGCGCATACACCCCGCGCTGTACATAAACACGGGTGCAGTTGGTGCAGATCTCGCCCTGAGTGTAGAAGTTGCCTAGCATAGCGGCACTGACTGCCTGCTCGATATCGGCATCATCAAACACCAGTAACGGCGACTTACCGCCCAGTTCCATAGTCACGTTTTTAAGGTTAGAAGCCGCACTTTGCATGACTTTTTTACCTGTGCCCACTTCACCGGTGAATGACACTTTTTCAATTTCCGGATGCAGCGTGAGCCATTGCCCAACTTCAGCAGCGCCTTGTACAACGTTAAAGACACCTGCTGGCATACCGGCCTCGATAAAAATCTCGGCCAGCTTCAGTGCACCCAGCGGGGTTTCTTCAGACGGTTTAAAGATCAAGGCATTACCTGCCGCCAGTGCTGGGCCGGATTTCCAGCAAGCAATTTGCAGTGGGTAGTTCCAGGCACCGATACCCGCGCAAATTCCTAACGGCTCTTTGCGGGTGTAGTAAAAATCATTGCCGACCATCTGTTGCTGGCCAACCTGCGCAGGCGCCAGCCCAGCAAAATACTCGATTACGTCAGCACCGGTTTGAATGTCAACGCACTCGGCTTCTTGCCAGGGTTTACCTGTATCCAGCACCTCAATTTTAGCCAGTTCATCATTACGTTCACGTAATAGTGCCACTGCTTTATTCAGAATTCTGCTGCGCTCAATGGGTGCCATGGCAGACCACTGCGCAAACCCGGCTTTGGCACTGTCGATGGCCGCTTTTTGAATGTGCGCATCGGCCACTTCAACGTGATAAATGACTTCGTTGGTCGCGGGGTTTTTTACCGCAAACCGCTCGCCGGTCTGGTTGGCAAGATAGCGGCCGTGAATAAAGTTCTGGTAGACAGGTGTGGACATATTAGACTCCAAATTGTTGGATGAGGGATTGGATATAACGCTTGGCCAGATCCTGCGCGCTATCAAACTGCGCATCATCGGCTTTATTGAGAACGGCTCTGAGCCACAGGCCGTCGATCATGGCGGCACTCAGCTCTGCGGCTTCGCGCGCTTTGGCTGGGGCCATTAACTGTTTAAACGAGTACAACAAATTGCTGTAAAGTCGGCGAGCATTGACGCGTTGTAAGCGATGTAATTCAGCATCGTGCATGGAATGCGCCCAAAAGCTCAACCAGGTGCGGGTGGTGTCTCGCTGTTGTTGCACCACGGCAAAGTTGGCTTCGACAATAAACATCAGGCGTTGCTCAGGCTTGCATCCCTGAGCTGTGCGTTGCAATAAGCTGCGTTGCAGACTGCTCAGCAGATAGCGCACTGTGGCTTCTATGAGACCTTGTTTACCACCAAAATAGTGGCTAATGATCCCCGAAGACATGCCTGCCTTCTTACTGATACTGTTGATTGTGGTGGCCTGTAATCCAAGCTCTGCTACTGACTGCAAAGTCGCCTCAATCAGCTGCTGGCGACGCACAGGTTCCATTCCGACTTTGGGCATATTTTTATTAATTGATCGTTCAATAAAAATAAATTTTAAGGTGAACAAAGATTAATATCAAGGTTGACATTTTGTAAATGGTATTGGTTTTGTCATTGAATCGGTTTTATGTCTATGAAATTTATTGGAATATTGATTTCTCGGTATAAGTTGAACTTGCTCCTAAATTGCTTTTATCTTGCTCGGAAATCCAACGTTGATGGTTTAAATAACGAGCTGGATTTCTGAAATCGATATAACTTGTGTTGCGTCGGTTGCAAAAGTCATACGTAAAATATGATTTATATAAGGTTCATTGTGCTCTGTTAGGTTTCACTCAAAAGTCAAAATGCTTAGCTATACTTGGCAAAGGCGCTTTGTTCAGTAAGTAGTATATGACTCGATTAGTTATTTCTTTGTTTTTCTTCACGATATTGCCCTGTTCGCTGGCTGTAGGACAGGAGCAAGAGGGATCGGTATTTGCAATGTCGTTTGAAGAGCTGCTCAGTCAGGATGTGACCGTTGCGGCACGTAAAAGCGAAACCTGGCTGGCGTCTTCCGGCACAGTGTATGTGATCAGTCGTTCGGATATAGAACGTTATGGCTGGCGCGACTTAAAAGAGATCCTCACCTCAGTACCCAATATGGATTATTTCTATCAATGGGCCTGGTTGCCAGGCGGGCAGAGAGGTTTTACCGGCAATATGTCGGGGACTTTGATGCTTATTGATGGGCGGGAAGTACAAAATCTGCTGGCTAACGAAGCCTTTATTATGAATAACTTTCCCAGCGCCAGAATTGAGCGTGTTGAAATTTTGCAAGGGCCAAACTCCACCTTGTACGGCGGTAATGCAACTCAAGGGGTGATTAATGTGATCACTCGTTTGGAAAGTGAGGTCAATGAAGTCTCTCTAGTGGTTGGTGAGGTGGGTACACGCCACGGACACGGCTTGCTTCATTTTCAACAAGGCGAGATCGAGCTGGCGGTATCGGCCAGTTATTTTGAAAGCGATCTGGATTATCGTGAAATACGAGAATTTATCGTCGATGATGAAGCGTTTAGTCGAAACAGCAAAGATGGGTTAAGAAACCATGACCCGAATGATTTTCGCAATCGTGAGAAAAATATCACGCTGGACAGCCGACTCAGCACTCCCTGGTTTTACTTTGGCAATAACCTCACCCGCACAACCAACGTAAGTGGTATAGAAGCGGTGGCTTTCGATTATATTACCGGCGATGATACTTATCGCGGTTATAGTAGCTACTATCTGGGTAAGCACATGCAACCGTCGGCAAACTGGTCGGGTAATGTGGAGCTAAGCTATTTTCGGGAATACAAAGAGAAATACCGCTTGAGCGTTGATAACGCTGCTCAGGCAAGCCGCTACGAAGCGTTGGTGTTATATACAGAGCGCGAAGATATCGGCCCGTCGGACAGAATTCGGCTCAATACCCAATGGGCCTATCAGGCAAGCTCTGATCAGGACTGGATACTGGGGTATGATGGCTGGCGCACCAAAATTGGCCGTAAAATCAAATACAGGCAAACTGAAGACGGCGTTAAATTGGTCACCCCAGACTCCTGGCCAACGGACAAGGAACGCTCGGATAAGCATGCTGTGTTTGGGCAATATTCCAGGCTATGGCACTTTGGCGAACGCACACTTAAGGTCAATGCCGGGCTCAGATACCATCGCCAGGATTACACCAATGCCAGCTGGCTACCCCGGATCAGCATGGTTTATCAGCCCAATGTCGATCAGGCAATCAAATTGACTTACGGTAAAGCGTTTCGACCACCAACGATTTTTGAATTTGACCTGGTGGTTGATGATGAAATTGAGTCTCAAAGTATGCAGATGTACGAGCTTAACTGGAGCCAAAAATTTCGCTGGCGTGAGATTGAATTCGCCAATATTTCAGCTCTGTATAGTATGCAGGCGAAGAATTTTTATCAAAAAGTACAGGACCCCAATACCCAGATTTGGCGCACTATAGTGGCAGGAGAACACAGAGTCTCAGGTTGGGAAAACCAATTGCGTTGGCAGGCATCGCGCTGGCACGGACAACTGGCGCTGCGTTATATTTCGCCGGATAAAACCCAGGCGGCGACGCAATCGGTCAGATTGGATGTACCTAGCTATAAGGTCAAGCTGGGGCTGGGTTACACCCTGGATCAGCACTGGCAGGTCTCAGCTTTTGTTGATCACTGGGATAAAGTCCTGACCGAAGCCAACCGTTTTCAACAAAGCGGCACTGAAGTCGTTACAATACCAGCCTGGACAACTCTCAATATGAACCTGACTTATACACAAGGGGAGAGCACCCTGGGGTTGTATGTCGAAAATTTATTCGACAAGACCTATTACCATGGCAATGCCCGGGGCGTGTCTCCTGTAAAGTATATTCAGGCGCCGCGCAATCTGCGCCTGAGCTGGTCATATCGATTTTAGCGGGTAACGAACCCCCCGTTGACAAATAAAGTCTGGCCAGTTATCCAGCGTGCTTCTTCACTGACCAGAAAGTCAATCATGGGCACTACATCGTCGACGTTACCCAGGCGATTCAGGACACTGGCTGCGCTTAGATAGGCCACTGATTGCGCATTTTCCTCGCCATGAAAAAATGCGGTATCTATTGGGCCTGGTGCTACGACGTTGACAGTGACGCCGCGGCTACCAATTTCCTTTGCCAGTGCCCGGGTAAAGTCTTCCAACGGCGCTTTGGCACCGGCATAAGCGCCGTACAGGCCGGTAAACGCGCCGAGTAAAGAGGTGCCCATATTGATAATACGACCCTGATCCTGAATATGTCGGGCTGCGTGCTTCATCATGAGGAATGGGGCCTTGGTGTTAATGGCAAACAGCTGGTCGTAATCTTGCTCTGAGATATCCGCGATGGCTTTTTTCAGCACTTTACCGGCGTTGTTGATCACAATGTCTACTCGGCCGAAGGTTTCCAATGTTTGGCTGTAGAGCGCAAGAACCTGGCTTTCCTGGCTCAGATCGCCCTGAACCACAAGTGCCTGCCTGCCAATCTGAGTGATCTCGGCTGCGGTCTGCTGTGCGTCACTCAGCGATGCATCACTATGATAATGCACCACAACATTCGCGCCTCGTTCGGCCAGTGAAATGGCAAAGGCTCGGCCCATATTACGCGCTGAGCCAGTGACAATAGCGACTTTGTCGGTCAAATCTAAAAGTGTGCTTGAGGTGGACATAATGCTTACTCCTGTTGGATTAGTTGACGAAAGTAAGCTTAGTCGCTTGCGTTTATCTCAGGTATCCCATAAATTTTCATTTATTAATTGCGAAAAATGCAAAAAGTAATGAACACAAATGAGCTGACATTCCTCAAGGTCATAGAAGCTGGCAGTTTGAAAGGTGCTGCCGAGCAACTCAACACAGATCCTTCTTCGGTGAGTCGCAAGGTGGCGGCATTAGAGCAGCACTTGGGTATTAAACTGATTAACCGCTCTACGGTGCGATCCCAGCCGACTGAAGCCGGATTAGTGTATTTTCAGGGGCTAAAACATATTTCGGAGCAGCAGATAGAATTAGAAAATCGTCTGCGGGGGTTGCAGGATCAGCCCAGTGGGACTCTGACTATTGCTGCACCGGTCGATTTTGGTCATCAATTTGTCGTGCCTGTACTCAGTCAGATGCAGACGACTTACGACAATCTTAAGGTCGAGTTACTGCTAGGGAGCCATTTTGAAGACCTGACTGCAAATGGCATCGACGTGGCGGTCCGTATTGGTGTGTTGTCGGATTCGGCCCTGATCTGCCGAGGTCTGGGCATGGCCGAGCGGGTGTTGGTTGCCAGTCCGGATTATCTTGTGCGGGTGGGAGAAATTAATGAGCCGTCGATGCTTGAGCGGTGTCAGTTTGTGTTTTATTCCCGCGCTCAGGGTAACGCGCAGGTGAGAGTGCTAAAAGGCACAAAAGCCATCCAAGTCAAAGTGTCAGGGGGGTTTACAGTGAACAGTGTATCTGCTGTCAGGCAGCTGGTACTTGCTGGTAAAGGGGTGCACCTGGGGCCAAGATGGGCATTCAAAGAGGCGCTGAACAGTGGCAAGTTGGTGGCCTTGTTACCGGATTATCAGCTGGAGGGGTTTCCTGTGCATGCTGTTTATCGGCCCGGTGGATATGTCCCGGCTAAGATCCGATGTTTTATTGATTTGATGAGTGAGCATTGTAAGCGTGCCCTTTAAACGCTGAGCGAACAAACAGCCATTGAAGCAACCTCCCACAGTCAGTCAGCAATATTCTTCATTTTATTCTGTTGGACATTTGGTGTTTAATGATTGACCAATACCACGATAAGGAGCATTTGGTTGCTATTATGAGTCATCTTCAGCTTTACTATTTTCCACTGTCCGGGCACAGCCATAAAGTGCTCACACTTGCGTCAATGCTGGGTCTGAGCATAGAGACTGTGACCGTTGATATAAAATCCGGTGAACACCTGTCTGAGTCGTTTGTACAATTCAACCCGGCTGCCAAGATACCTGTGTTGGTGGATGGGGACACGGTTATCACCGACTCTCATGCCATTTTGTTTTATCTTGCCCGGCAATATGATCCTGCAAGAGTCTGGTATCCAACTGACCTGACTACTCAGGTTGAGATCCAGCGATGGTTTGCCCTGTCTGCCGGTGAGTTGTGTACCGGTCCCGTGGCGCTGCGTGGGATCCGGGTGCTTGGGAAGCCCGGCAATGAGGCGCACGCGATGCAGCAGACGTTAAGGTTATTTTCACTTTTAAGCACCCAGCTTGAGCAAAGCCCCTGGCTTGCCGGGGGAACCCCGACTTTGGCTGACATTGCCTTGTACAGTTATACTGCGCTGATTGCCAGACTTGAGCCAAGCCTGCGTGATTTTCCGCGCGTACTTGACTGGTTGGCGCGCTTTGAGCAATTACCCGGATACCGGGCACTGCCTACAAAATAATCGTATGCTTGGTTGAGATACATTGCTGATTTCGTCAATGTGCCGGTCACAGAGAATGAGGCATTGGCGCAACACCTGACAGCAACCAGGCTTGTCTTGTGGTTGATGGGCCAAATTCAATCAACCCCGTGGCTTGCAGCGCAGTGTGCTGGTAACCCAGCTCAGTCACGCTTAGCTGCAGATAGTATGCGAAAAAGCGCATATAAAAGTGTTGTGCCCCCATATCATCGAATAAATGGTAAATGGCTGTTAGTACATCAGGGTCACCGTTGAGCTTGTCGTGCCCACTGAGCTTGTGCATACCTGTTATCAGATTGTCCAGGTCTGCCTTTAAATCCGGGTGCATGTGTATCACTCTGGCAAGTGTCGGGCCCGGTTTTCTGCGCCAGTTTCGTTCTTTATGTGCGCTTTCATATTGTCTGAGTTGTCTCAAACGTGTGACTGCAAGCTCAATCAGGGTATCGGCGTCTGACTCGTCGGCACTGAGATAGTGCGCAAAGGCTGGTGCATAAAAAGCGCTCCTTAATAATGGGTTGGCCCGGCAGTTAGGCATCTGAAGATGACGGGGCAAAGCCGCTGCCAGTGCTTCTGACAACCGGGCTGGGTTCGCGTCTGCCAGTGTTGGCAGTAAGTCACGAAACGCATCACAAGGTAGGGTGAGTGTTAGTGTGATCTGAATGTCTTGCTGCGCTTTGAGCTTGCGATAGAGTTGCCCGGCAAGGGTATCGACTTCACCGGGTGGAATAAGTCCCCAGACCGCTAACTCATCAGCAAGCTGACAAGCAGCTTGTTCACTCAGGCTGTCCTGATGTGTGCTATGTGCCAGGGTCAGCGTTAGATCAAAGTCTTGCATTGACACCAGAGCCGGGGCTTTAAAGGTCGGCATAGCCGCTTCAAAGTCGAGATAAAACTGGCGTTTCTCTTCGCCCACCTGGTCCTGATAACATCGCTGGCCTTGACCAGCCAGCTTGACATCACCATAAACATTTTCTTGAGTGACAACATGAAACTTGGCATCTTCGCGGCTCATCGCGTGCCAGGAAAAGACGTTGAAGTGGAAACCCCAAGTGTAATGTTGCTGTGTTACGCGCTGATTGAAAAATTGCTCTACATTAACTCGCTTCAGGTGCTTGTTCAGCTGACCCATCAGTCTGCCGGTGACTGCTGCTTCATGCAGTGCCGGTGTGAGTGCGTCGTCGCGCACTGTCAGTTGTAAAAGTGCCTGATGCGCCTGCACGCGATGGTAATGGTAGTAGAAGCTTAGCTCAACACCTGATTGAGCGGCTGTGCAGATAGAGGTTTCCAGGCTCTGCTGAATTTCTTTGATACGCGGTTTTAGTTCTTCGAGTTTGTCCAGCCCCAGTCGTTTCAAGAGCGCTGTCGCAACGGGGAGCAGTTGATTTGGTAATGTATTTGGAGGTAAGTGTGCTGTCAGTGCATCAACCTCTTCCGTAGAGCGTTGAAAGATAGCCTGCACCATAGCCGTGTATGCGACCTGAAACGCTTTTGGGTTACTCAGTTTTGCAGTGATACAGGCATTGACAGTATTTTGTGTATTGTTTGCGGTCGATTTGACATAGCTAAGGCGCAGTATATGAGGTGTGTCGACAGGTCGGACAAATATCACCTGATAACCTCCCTCGATGGAGACCTCAAGGTTGGCGTTCAGACTGGCATTGAACGACAGATCCAGCAGCTCTCCTTGTGCTAGCCAGCGGCTGAACAGATGAAAGTTTCGACACAGCAACTCACTCCATTTTATTGAAGTGTGGACTGTTAATGTACCCTGAGTATCAAGCGCGAGAGACTCACCGGGGTTGAGCGATTTGACGTCCTCGTGGGAATAAATGCAGGGTATAGCGGTCAATTGCGCAGCGAGGGTATCTGCGATGATGTCGCCGGAGCGGGCGCTCAGGCAAGCTGCCAGCTGTATCTGCGTATTGGCCGATATGTGATTTGCTTGCTGGCGGAGCTGCGTTGTGGTGCCGCCAAGTGATGCTGATATTTCATAATGGAGCCAGCAGGTCCGGGGCTCAGCGCCGGTTTGGGTCGAAGGTTGCGTATTTTTAGGGAGCGACTGACTCATTGATGTACGATAATGCACCGGGTGATCCAGTAGCGTTGCAGTCAGTGCGCTACTTGCAATGGCATGGCCACCCAGTGCGGCAAAGGTTGTGTTGTCGGTGAGCTGGCTGTGCAGCAAACGAGCGGGCCCGGTGTAGTCTCTAAAAGAATGACTCAGATGCTGTAGTTGTTGTGATTGATTGTATTGCACATGTAATGGCATGCCATATTCCCTCAAGATAAAAGCACAATGCTGTCAGTAAGTACTCACATTATCTTGTTGGTACTTTAGGTGCAGGCTTCCTACCCTAAGGGATCATGCCCAAGAGCGCAACTCAATCTGGTGGTAATTCAAACCACAGTGCTTCGAGTAGGGTCGTTGCGGTTAGCTCAATAGACTCTTCTTCTGTGAGGCCTACTGCATCGCCTGCATTAAGGTGCGTTTGCGTGGATTGAGCTGCGCCCTTTATGAGGTGCAGATAACCCCAGCTTCCTGGTGCGTTCAGGGTCACAGTCTCGCCAGAAGATAACTGCAAACGATAAAGCCTGGCATCCTGATGGATGACCAATGAGTCGCGCTGTCCATCCTGGGTCACAAGTGGCGTAAGAGGACCTTTTTGGTGAATCGTAGCTTGTGTATAACTGGGATTGAGCCCCTTTTTGTTAGGCCTGATCCAGATCTGTAAAAAGCGGGTTGGCTCAGTCGCAAAATAGTTGTACTCGGAATGTGTGATCCCGGTACCAGCGCTCATCAGCTGAATATCTCCGGCTGGAATAATGTGATGATTGCCTTTACTGTCTTTGTGTTCCAGCGCACCTTGAATAACGTAAGAAATGATCTCCATATCCCGGTGCCCATGGGTATCGAATCCCTTACCCGGCGCCACTGTATCGTCATTGATAACGCGTAGTACGGAAAATCCCATATGTTTAGGGTCGTAGTAATGACCAAATGAAAAGGTATGCTGGCTTTGCAACCAGCCCAGATTAACCAGGCCCCGCTCTGAGCCGCGACGAATTAATGGCATAGCAGTGATGCTCCTAAACTGTGATATCCCTACTTTACTGCTCTATCATGGAGAACAAAATGTGCGAATATCGCACCTACCATTCTGTAAAAAAGAATGGTTGCGTAGTATTGCAAAGCGCGCGCTTTTAAGCCCATATGCTAGAGTTATACAGCCAAATGCAATCTGTTAACCCATTTTCAGGAAGTGTTATGTCGTCATTAAATCAGTTTATTCCATCGCCTGTGATTGCCGTTGCGTCGGCCTACCAAACACACCTTGGCGATATTGATGTATTTATCTGTTTTGCGCAAATAGACGATGACAATCAACTCCTGCTCCAGCTCAGGGAAACTCATGCATTGCAGGTTGGAGATTTGGTCACGGTACATCTGGATAATCGCACCGGTGTTAGCGAATATGACGCTGAGTTGAGTGTTTATCGTTTATCTTATAAAGGCCGGGTAACTGCACTCAATGAGACAGAGATAACCGTTTCTCCAATTGAGTATCAGGTTTATTATGGGATTTCGGTGGAACTGGAATATCGAGCGCCGGAGTATGAATTCCCTGACGATCCGCGTGTGCAAACGCCATTGCCATGCACGCCGTTAACGGCAACGCCTGTAATGGATGATGAGGAACACGACAACAAAGTCGGGGTGTTGATCACTAAGGCGCAATCACAACCACACACCACAGTGATGGCGTTTTTATCCAGCACCGATGATGATGTCTTTTTTATCACTTTGCCACAAACCTTTAAATCCAGCCTGATGAAGCGTGATAATCAGTGCTATTTTGCCATCGACAATCGTGCCAGTTTTACCTTTGAAAACTATGTAGAGTGGAATTACTCCATAATCGCAGGAAAGGTGCATCAGATAGCAAGTGACAGCGCCTTGTTCAATGAGGTGAGAGAATTGTTTATCTCTAAAAACCCCTGGGAAGTGGGGTTTTTCAGTCATCCGGACATTGAAATGTATCACCTGAAAGCTGAAAAGGTAGTGTGTCCTAAGCGATAGTGTTGTCAGATACTGACTGAATCTTGTTTATCTGAGAAGAAGTTTGTTTTTGTCTCGCATCTGATTAGACAATGCCTCTATGAGACTGATCCAGATCACTTTCAGGGGTCGCACTTTCGCGTTACAATTTGTCCAGTTATAAAAATATTTATAAAAATTAACATGGACAGAGAAACATCAACAGTGCAAGTATGGGCCTTAAAAGGCTTCCTTGACGAATTAAAGCGTATTAACGACACCATGGAAGATCGGCGTTTTGTGTTTATACTGGGCGCTGGTGCGTCGATCCAGTCTGGTGTTAAAGGCGCAGCCCCCCTGGCAAGGGAGTGGATGCAAATGCTGTTTCATCGGGTGGTATCGCCCGAGACTGACTTTGACAGCTGGCTTAAGCTGAACCCGCTGGAAATCGATAACTGGCAGCCTGATAACCTGGCTGGTCATTATCCCGAGATATTTGCTCGTTGTTTTTCTGGCGATCATGAGGCCGGCTTCGCAGAACTGGAAAAGGCCATTGAAGCTGGTAGTCCGAGCTTTGGTTATGCCGTACTGGCCTGGATAATGACCAAAACCAGCCACAACATGGTGATCACCACCAATTTCGATAATCTGGTCGCCGACTCTTTGTATATTTACGGTCGTCGCTCTCCTCATGTGATTGGTCACGAAACCCTAGCTGGGTATCTGAAGCCACTGGCACGACGCCCTATGGTGGCCAAAATTCACCGTGACTTGTTTACCGACCCCATCAATGATCCAGATGGCACCGGGCAGCTGAAAAAGCCCTGGGAAGATGCCCTGAAGAATATCTTCAAATTCTATACCCCCATTTTTATTGGCTATGGCGGTAACGACGGCAGTCTGATGAACTTTCTATCTGATTTATCACCAAGGGACATCAGTGGCAGACCGTTTTGGTGCTATTACGAACCTGGTGGACAACCAAACGGCGACATCGCTGCGCTGATGCAAAAGCACAACGGCGTGCTGGTGCCAACGCCAGACTGGGATCAGCTGATGCTGGATATCGGCAACCTCTGGGGTTATAAGCATGATGATCAGTTAAAAGACCTGGAGCGTTACACCAAAGATATGAAGCAAACGCTTCAGGAGCAGGTACTGAATACCTCTCGTGAGGGCGGAGAAGACATCAAAGCAAAACTACTGCCTAAGCCTAAGCAAGAGCAGGATAAAAGCTGGTTGGATTGGACGCTAGAGGCTGAGAATAAGTCGACCTTGGAAGAAAAGCTTGAGCACTATCAGCGGGCTGTTGAGGCTCTACCTGAATCACCTGAATTGCATTTCAACTATGCCAACTGGTTGTCAGAGACTAAACAAAAGGAAGAGGCAGTAAGACACTATAAGGAAGCAATTATTCTAGATCCTGAAGATTATGAGATATATAACAACTGTGCTTTGGTATTGGAGTCTTTAGGGGAAAAAGAAGAAGCAGAATTACACTATAAACAGGCATTAAAGTTAAATTCAGTCTATACATTTGCTTTGAATAATTACGCTTTGCTGTTGGAGGATTTAGATGACGCTGCAACTGCAGAAGTGTACTACAAAAAAGCACTGGAGTTTGACCCCGAGTATTCTAAGGCAATGAATAATTATATTTGTTTGTTGCTTAATCAGAAGCGGCTTGAAGAGGCTGAGTTACTTCTACACAGAGCATTGGATTTATCGCCTGAGGACCCTGTATTCGTTGAGACGAAGTCAGAGTTATTGTTTGCACAAGAAAAATACCAAGATGCGCTAAACACGATAGAGAGAGCACTGGAGCTGGATCCGGGAAGCCAACAAGCTAAAGACATTAAAGCGCAGATCGAGCAAGAGATTAAACGCGGTAAAAAAGGTGATTCGCACAGAAAAAAATAAAAGGCACAGTGTGGTTGTGTTAAGCAGGTTTCGGCTCAGAGCAGGTATGACCGCAGTGTGTACGCTCTCAGCCTTTTAAAATGTCTTACTATCGAATACAACTCCAACCCTTTTCATCCGTTATCCCGTGCTCGATACGGGATCTTGTTTCAGGCGACTCCGTTGATGATGTATTGCGTGGTCTCACCTTCGCCCTTCCTCCCTCCACTATTGCACGATAGTTGTCCCAAAAAGTCACGGTCGCACAGTCAAAGTAACCCCTAAGCCACAATCAAGCGTGATAGGTGTGTCGATGGGCGCTGATTCAGATGTTATCTCGCCGACAGAAAAACGCTCTGCGTCCGTGTTTTGTTCATAAGCGCTGCAGGCATAAATGACATACCAGTGTGCGCCTTCGTGCCACAGTGCAGAGATAGTCGCCTGAAATGTTCTCTGTCCAACTTCGCCACTGAATGTGGTCGCCTCTTCTGATAACGTCAATCTGCCTCCTGGCCATTCAACGACCTTTGACGGGGGGGATACACATGCCATTAAAGACAAAATGAGTGGTATCAGCAGGTAAAATCGTGGCTTGATTATCGGCATGATTGGCCTCTTTTGTTGCACAAGTTCCGGTTAAGATGACACAGAAAAACGTGCTTTTCCAGCTCGGAAATAAGGTGGGATTTAGAGACTGTTGTTAAGCAAAAAAGACCATGTTAATGGCTTTGAAATGGGCTGTTTTATCATCAGTTAGAATAACCATTGCTCAGCCTTCATTGGGCTCTCGTAACCATTCATCACTTTTCCATAAGCGATTTTATCCAATACTTATAATAACTTGCAGCCCATCAAAGCAAAGCAACAAAATGGGTGGCCGGATATGGAACAGCAATTTAAAGATCGCAGAGCAGAACTTTTGGTACAAAAAATGCGCCGTACCGAGCGCTTTATGCGCCATCAGCAGCTCGAAAAGACAGCGGTGTCATTTGGTGGTGAGCAGCTTGAGTTTATCGAGCATGCAATGGTAGATGGACTGAACGAAGACACCATACGCACCATTGAATTTCATCGCAGTTGTCTGGCGGCGGGGATAGACAATGGTCGTCACTACTGGTGCTTTAAACAAGGCGAACAGCTGGTTGGCATGTCCGGTTATCATTATCGCTTATGGGACCCAAAAAGCATTGTCTGGGGAGGCTGGTTTGTAGCCGATCAGCATGTCTCACCTCTGGTCAAAATGGCAATGTTGCTGGATACCCTAAAGGTCTTGTTGGAAGAAACCAACTATGAGGAGCTGTACATTGAGGTGTTTGCCGACACCACGCAGTCCAATATTCTCAATATCTATCATTCTTTGCAGTTTACCTCTTTGGGTCGTTTCGAAAGCTTCTATGGTCCGCAACAGGATATGGTGGTGATGAAACTGGAGTTGGCTGAAGTAAGAGCCTTATGGCTCAACACCACGCGTCCACTTGAGCGGGTTCAGTAGCATGCTCCTGTTATATGTGGAGTCTGGCGCGGGGTCACGAGCACTGGCAGAGGCTCTGGCGAGCGGTTTTCGCAAACAAGGCAAAACCGTTGAGCTGTTGTCAGTGTCTGATCTGTTGCCACAGTGGCTCTCCGACTTGCTGTTTGGTCAGTATTATCAGTGGTGCATGTCGGGCAAACAACATCACAGTAAGTTATATGCAAGCCGCTGGTTTTATCCGTTTCTCTACCGACTATTACCGCTGTGGCTGGCGCTTAAAGGCAATGAAAAGCTGGAAGAAGCGAAAGCGGTGATCCGTCGCCATAACCAGGTGGTTGCCTGTAGTTATTACGGTGCATTTTTCGCCCGTTATTTTGCCAGACTGGCTGGGCACAAGGTCGAAGTCAGTGGCGTGCTGGGTGATTATCAAATCTCTAATGGCTGGCGGACGCCGTTAACTCAGTTGTTTGTTTCTCATCAGTACAGTCATCCTGTGTTGGACTGGCATCGCGCCAGAGGGACCGACATATTGCCCCTGGGTATCCCGACTGAGGTAGCCTCAGACTTAACGGTGACAGACCAAAACACCGCGAAGAAGAAAGAGGCTGCTCTGAACATTTTACTCTGCGGCGGTGGCTGGGGGTTGGGCATTTCGGCTTCAACAGTGGCTTTGTTATTGGCTCAGAACCCCTCTGGTTCGGTGACGGTCATTTGCGGCCAGAATGAGGCTTTACACCAGCTGCTAGGAGCACGTTTTAGACAAGAAGTTGCCCAACATCAGTTGCAACTGGCCGGGTTCGTGTCGGATATGCAGCCCTACTATGCCCAGGCGGACATCATAATTACGAAAGCAGGCGGCCTGACTCTGACCGAAGCGGCCCTGGCCAATACTTGTCTGATCATTCATGGCGCTTTACCCGGGCAAGAGCAACACAATCGAGCGGTGTTTGTCGCTCAGGGCGCAGCACTGAACGCGCGCAATGATCAGCAGCTCAGTGACTTGCTCAACCAAATACAGACATCGGCATCACTGCGCAGCCAAACCATCATGAAGGCTGCCACTTTAGTGAACGCCAATGCATCAAACCAGATTTGTCATCATTTACTCGCAAGTAGCAAATAATATTGTAGGAGTCGATTATGTGGACTAAGAAAGCCACGCAACTGGCGGTCAGCGAATTACCGCAGGCACATCAGAATTTTATGGCCAGAAACCCAGGGTTTACCGCCCATCATCAGGCCAGCACCGAGCGAGTGGCTAACGCCCTCAGACGCTATGCCGCGAGCGGAAAAATCGAAGCAGATAATATCTGTAAGCTGGTCATTAAAATGACCAGCAGCTGTAATTTGCGCTGTGAGCAGTGTTTTCAGTGGCGTGAAACAGGCTTTCACCATGGCCTGGATCCCACGGCCATCCCTTATGAGCAAAGTGGTCATTTATTTGATTTTGTCGAGCGTCAGCGCTGCGACATCATACTGACCGGGGGAGAGCCCACTTTACACCCTGACTTTCCAAAGTTTCTCAGCCGTCTGGCTGAAGCCGGATGCTTTATTTATATCTGTACCAATGGCCTGATGATTAAGCGCCACTTTGAGGTATTGAGTAAGTATCACGATCAGCTGGCCTTTTTGATTTCCATCGATGGCCCAAAAGACATCCATGACTCGATCCGGGGTAAAGGCACCTACAACAAAACCATGGCCGGTATTAAATTGCTGGCTGACGGTAAAAAAGAGGGTAAACAGTGGCTGATCGGGGTAGAGAATACCATGATGGCTAAGAATCTGGACCGGGCGACTGAGTTACTTAATGAGTGCGAAAAGGCGGGTGTTGACTGGATGATCTACAACCACCTGTGGGTCGTGGACATGATGGCGCGCAGCGAATATCACCGCTTTTGTGAAGACTTTGATACTGTGCCTAATTCCTATACCGGATTTGATATGGGGGACTTTCGCTCGGATTACATTGAGCATGTCATCGACACTATAGATACATTGCGTGCCTATCCGGCACAGATCCCCGTGTTGTTCGGGCCGGATTATGATGCGGATGAAATCCGTCAGTACTATCGCGGCAAAATGCCAGCACGGCCACATTATCTCAAAATGGGTGTGAAACTGGATGTTGATATTGGTGGCAAGCTGGTGATGACCAAGCAGTTCCCTGATCTGGTATTTGGTAATGTGCTTGATACCCCAATTGAGGAGCTCATTGCTTCTGAGCCATACCAGCGTGCAGCAAAGACGATGCGTGAGCAAAGTCTAAAGGTGCTCAACGCGTGTCCCGATGCACATAACTTTTTGCTCTAGAGGTGCGCATGTTGTCCGTGATCTTGCCTGCTCATAATGAAGCAAAAACTTTAGCAGTTACTTTGCCGTTACTGGTTGAACAGTTGCCTCTGGATGCTGAGCTGATCGTGGTCTGTGATACCTGTTCGGATGCAACCGTGCAGGTGGCGCGGGCCTATACTGAGCAGGTATTTACTATTTCCGCAGGCAGTGCCGCTGCAACGCGTAATTATGGCGCTGCAAAGGCAAATGGCAACATGCTGCTGTTTCTTGATGCCGATACCGTGTGTAGTGCGCAATTACCAGCGCAGATTGCTCAGTTTGCCAAGGACAGTCACAGAGCTGTGTATGGTACGGCGCCACTGAAGAGCGACAGTGGTCACTGGCTCGGTCGTTTTGTCGCGACGGATATCAATCGTTTTAACCAGCGTCACCAGAGCATGGGCGGCAATTGTTTTGTGTCGGCTGACTTGTTTGAAACCGTTGGTGGCTTTAATACGCGTTTATTACGTGGCGAAGACACCGATCTGGGCGTGCGTTGCCAGCGTGAGGGTGGGCATTATGTGTGGCTTAGTCAAAGTCATTTTGTTCATAACGAGCGAAAGTTCCGCACTCATGGTTACCTGCGATATTACGGCTCGTTGTTACTCGGTGGCGTTTTATGGCAGCTTTCACCGCGCTTGTATGCCCGCAGTCTGGGAGGACAGGCATGATAGAAAAATGCAGAGCCCTATGGCAGGTGCTGTCACTCAAACTGGTTTTATTGAGCAGCTTGAGCGCCTGCACCACCATTTTGATCCTACATACCTTCACCATGGCACTGCAACTGGATAGCAGTAATTCGGCCAGCCTGGCTCAGGGCGCCGTGTGGTTCTCAGTGGCTTTCATTGGCTTTGTGGTGGTGCAGCTGATCTTTCAGCGCAGCGTGATCCGACTGACTGAAACCACCATCAAGACCGTGCGGCTGGATATTCTTGATGCGGTGCGCCATGCGCGATTGCAGATGATCGAGCAATTTGGCCAGGAGCGGATCCTCTCGGCGATTGCTTATGATGCCAACACACTCAGCCAGCTTAATCAGTTCGTCGCGTTAAGTGTGGGCCACTTATTTACCGTGATTGCGGCACTGATTTACATGTTTGTGATTGCGCCTATGGGGGCATTACTTGCACTGGGTCTGATAGCGCTTGCTGTGACGGCCTATTGCTTACGCTTTGCCCGCATTCATCAGGGATATGAACGTGCGCGAGAGGCTGAGGACAGCTTCTTTACGCACTTGCATGATCTGTTGATGGGGATCCGGGAAGTGAAGCAAAATGCTGTGCGCAATGACTCGCTGTATCAGGAACACCTGACCCGGGATGCGACTGCAGTCCAGCACAATAAAATCATGGCGGAATGTCGTTTTGCGCATAATCAGCTGATGTTGATGGCCGCACTTTATCTATTGGCTGCGGTGGCGGTATTTGTTGCGCCGCTGTGGTTTGCCTTATCGCCCCAGCAGAGTATCAGCTTTGTGATCATCACTTTGTTTATGGTGAGCCCGTTCCACAGCAGTATGGAGTTATTTCGGGTGCTTAGTCAGCTCCAGGTTTCGCAACAAAAGCTGGCTGAAATCAAACAACTGGCCTGCGAAGCCGGGGAGCAGAGCATTGTGCCATCAGACGTGTCGTTTTCGCATCGGCTGACGCTCCACAAGTTGATGTTTGAGTACCAGCAAGGGTTTACCGTGGGACCTGTTAATCTGGAGGTTAATCAGGGAGATATCGTGTTTATATCTGGCGGTAATGGCTCCGGTAAAACCACCTTTATGCGCTTACTCAGTGGCTTGTATACGCCGCGAAGTGGCCAGATCTGGCTTGATAATACCCAGTTGGATGATGCTCAGTTATTGGCTTATCGCCAGCTGTTTTCCGGTATCTCGGCGGACAGTGTGGTGTTTGCTGATCGCTATGGTCAGCCGATGCATGAAGCGTTGATCAATCAATGGCTGGACAAGCTGGCGTTGAGCGACAAAGTGCAGTTTCGTGACGGCCGCTTTACCAATACCCGCTTGTCGACGGGCCAGATGAAGCGCCTGGCCCTGGTGCAGGCTTTGATGGAAGAGCGTCCTATTCTGGTGCTGGACGAATTTGCCGCCAACATCGACCCCGAAAGTCGTCAGGTGTTTTACCGCCAGTGGTTACCGACACTCAAGGCTATGGGTAAAACCCTGTTCGTGATCACCCATGATGAGGCGTACTTTGATTGTTGTGACTGCCATTACCTGATGCGTGATGGTCAGCTTCATCCCTATCCGGCACAGTCGTTGTCGCTGGTTAAATCCCACTAAGGAGCTTGCTATGAAAGATTATCAGTTAACCTGGTTGGCACCAAGGGTGACAACGCAAACGACGGCAATATTGGTGCCGTTTTATAATGAAGCAGGTGATAAAACACACTTTGCTGAGCGACTGGCTTACTTTGATGGGCTGGCAGCCCGTCATCCCGAACTTGATATTATCCTCATTGATGACGGCTCTACCGATCAACCCTTCTCGGCCAACACAGAGCAGCTAACACATCTTAGCCTCAGCCGGGTGACGCCAAATGGTCAAAAGATTGGGGCGCTTTACACTGTGATCCAAGCTTTATCTCATCAGTACATCATTTTCACCGACTTTGATACTGAGCTTCAGGGTCTGGATAACCTGCCTGATATACACAACAAGTTAGCGGCGGACGCCACTGCAATGGGTTGCTATTTCAGTATGCGCCCCACAGCCGGTAACACGCCCGCGGTGCAGTTTCAGATGCTGGAATATGCGCTGGAGCGAGCGAGTTATCAATTCAGTAAGAATGAGGGCAGTGTGCCTATTATGCCGGGTGCGGGCTGCTTGTATAAGCGGCCAGTCATAGAGGATCTGTTGTCCCGGCACAGCGGGCTGCGCAGCGGTGAAGACAGAGAAACGTGTTTGCTGGGTCTGGAGCTGGGCTATACGGTATTTTATGCACCTCAGATTGAGGCGCTGACACAGCCGCCGCAAACCTTCGCTGCTTTACTGCATCAACGTCGGCGCTGGTCGCAGGGGTTTGTAGAGGTCGCGCTGCATAAAGCGGCGTTTTATCGCAATCAGATGGCAGAGAAAACCGTATTAGGACTGCGCCATCGGATCGATATGATTTCAGTGAGCATTTTTTTATTAATGCCGCTGATATTACTGATGGCATTTCTTATCAGCAGTACTGTCGGCATGGCCCTGGTTCTGGCGTGGACGGCACTGGGCTTTGTTGAAACCTTCTGGTTGTACAGCAAAGCCAGCGATGAATTTCGTACCATCCCCCACCATAAGCTGAAGTTGTTTCTGATCCCATTTGCACGCGTGCTGCTGGAAGTGCCAACCTGGTGGCGGGTGATAGGACGAGTCTGTCTGAACAAACTACAAGGCAAAGGAGCGTGCGCATGAGCAATTACTTTGTAGCCCAAACCGGCAACCCGTTTATTGCGGGTCAGTATAGCCGAGTACACAGTCTGGGTATGGATTGCCGGCCCCGTCATTTGACCCGCCAGCTGGAGCTGGGCTGTCGACGCGGACCATTTGACTGGATCGGTGGTCGTTCTGTCGCCGATCTCGATAAGGCACTGCAAACGCGGTGCAAAGAGGTACTCTTACTGGAGAACCTGGAGCCTTATGAACCTGATTGCAAAGAATATCGAAAATACGCCGATCGCTCAGCGGGATATCTTTCTGCCCATGACTTTGCGGTTGAAAATCATGATCTGGTGCGTGAGTATCCCGTATTTCGTGAGAAGTTTGATGGTATTTGCAATCGCTTCTTTTCTGAACTGGCCGAACTTGACAGTGTGCTGTTTTTTTTAAGTGTGGCGCTGGAAGAAAATGCCGACTGGCAGTTTGAAACGCCGGACGAGATCCTGGCTAACACGCTGCAATTAAAAGCGACGCTTGAGCAAGTGTGCCCAAATGCTCAGGTCGCTCTGCTGGTGGCCACCTTTCATGACGAGCTGGTTGAACACAGCCGGCCCGGGCTGGCGTTTACCCGTAAATACACCTTTGATAATGATGAGCCCTGGATGGAAGGTCAGGAGCTGATACATTGGAGCAATATGCTGCTCGGTGTCAATGGCTTTACCGGGCTTGCACCCCACAGGGAGTCGGCATGAGCGCAGTCAACCTGGCCGATATGGTCGCCAATATCCTGAATCAGCCGAGTCAGGCTGTGGCACTTCAGGGCGATAACTGGACCTGCAATTATGGCGAACTGCGCGGGCAAGTGATGAGATGTGTTAAGCAGCTGCGCAGCTTGGGAATTCAGTCAAATGATTGTGTTGCTGTGTATGGCGATGATCCGCGCTTAAGCGCCGTGGGGATAATCAGCGTACTGTTGCTTGGCGGTACTTTTGTCTGTCTGGACGTGCATTTTCCTGTTACACGCAAGCAGCATATGTTGGCACGCAGCCACGCGCGCGTTGTACTTTATAGTCAGGATGACCCAGGTTTAGGTGGTCCAAGTTGTCGAGTCGAGCTGGATTGCGTTTTGGCCGATGATGCATCGGCGACTTGTGACGTATCGACAGACAATCAGGATGAGACTACGCGCGTTGCCTACCATGTGTATACCTCTGGCAGCACCGGCCAGCCAAAGGGCATCGCGATTTCACGGCACAGCCTGGCTCAGCAGATCCAGGCTGCTCAGCAACAATACCAGCTGACACCGGGCAATCGTGCCTTATGTATTTTATCCAGCTCAACAGACGCCTTTTTGCAGCAATTATTGATGTTTCTCTCGGCCGGGGCTTGTGTGTGTTTCACACAAGGTTCAGTGCTTGATCCAGCCGAGTTTGCAAAGGTCTGCATCTCGCAGACAATCACCCATATTGATGTGCCCCCCAGCTTGATGGCGAACTTTTTGGCAGATCCCAAAGCCCGTGACTGGCTGTCGAGCATGCACCTGAGTACGGTGATCCTTGGCGGTGAAGAGTTCAGTCACAACATAGTACGTCAATGGGACAGACTTAATTTGTTTGAACACATTGCGTTATACAACGAATATGGCCCATCCGAAGCCACAGTGACCTCCTGCTTACATCAGGTAACTCAGGCAGACTTAAAGCGCAGTCGGGTGCCTATTGGCAGGCCTTCGGCGGGCAGTATTTTGCTGATTGTGGACGAGCATGGCAGACCGGCCAGACAAGGTGAGTTACTGATCGGTGGTGAAGGGGTGGCGCTGGAATATCTGGCAGAGCCGCAAAAAACAGCTCAGCAGTTTATTTCAATGGCGCGCTTGGCAGGACGCAGCGATTCTATCGCAGTGGCGATCTGGTGTGCCGGGATGAGCAGGGGCTGATCACCTATCTTGGGCGGCTGGACAATCAGGTTAACCTGCTTGGCCATCGGATTGAGTTAGAAGGCATTGAAGCCGTGCTGGATCAGTACCCGGGCATCCGCAGTTCGGCGGTATTGTGTGTTGGCACTCAGCTGATCGCTTTCCTGGCGGGCGACCTCAATGATGCGGATACGACCGCGCTGCGTAAAATGCTGAGCGAGGCATTACCTGCCTATATGTTGCCAGCACAGTTTTTTTACTATACGCAGCTGCCAACCACCGCGATTGGTAAAATTGATAAGCCAGCTTTAAAGCGCGTTGCTGAACTTAGATTAGAGCAACGCAAACAGGTGGCGACCTTGCCAGAGTTAGTCGCACAGAGTCTGAATGTGCCCTTGGCTTATCTCAATAGTAACAAGGGCTACAAAGCACAGGGAGGTGACTCACTGAAAGCGCTGACGTTACAAACCCGTGCCAGACAACATGGCTGGTCAGTATCGTTAAGCCAGTTGCTCAGCGATGTACCTCTGGCCCGGTTAACGTCTTCTTCGGCTCGCACCTCATTACGTTTTGAGCCAGCGTTGCTTAACTTTGCTCTGCCTAATAAGCTGGCCATGATCCATATCGATGGGATTGAGCGCTGGCAGGTATGTACTATGTTGTTCACTCAACAACAGCTGAGCTGTGAAAAAGTCCATCAGGTTGTGCGTATATTACTGCTGAAATACCCGGCTTTAAGGCTGCGCTTTGACCCAATAAACATGACGCAGCGTGTGAGTAAAGGGGCTTTACACTTGAGTGCTGAGCTCACGGTAGCGAGCTTTGATGATTTTAAACAGCAAGCCCGGGCGGCATTTAAAGCTTGTTTGGCTGAGTCTTCATTATCAGAGCAATTGGTGACCATTGCTAGTTATCGCAGTCGTTATGGACACATAGTCGCCCTGGGGATCAGCCACTTATTGGTGGATGATATCAGTTTGCAAGTACTCAGTAGCGACCTCGAAAGCCTGCTGAACGCCCCCAAACACTTCGACAGACAGCGAGACTGGGCGCTATTGCATTGGCAGCGGCAATGTCACAATGCGGTCATGGCGGGCCATTTTAATGCCGATCTTAGCTACTGGCGGGAAGCGTTGAACACACGTGGTGCATTTTGTCAGGAAGCGGAACGTAAACTCGTAAAGCTTCATAACAACAAGCCTATCTATAGCCAGGTACAATTAGCCACCCCACAGCAGCTAGCTTTGTTATTACCGCGCTTAGCCCGTCAGGGCACATCACTACAAGCGGTGTTGTTTGCTGCCTTGGCACACAGTTACTATCAATGTAGCGGTGACAGTGCCGTTGCTGTCGCACTGGAAAACAATGGCAGACAGCCTTTCACAGGCAGTGTCAGCGGGATCTCGGTGGAAGTGGGGCAGGCAGTGGGCTGGTTTGCTCACAGTGCGCCGTTGCTGCTGCATGCGGGTGAGGAACCAGATTCACAATTGGCACTGACGCAAGCGGATTTAGCCAGATACCCGGTGGGTGGGCACAGTTATGGCTGGCTAAGTATGTTTAGCACGGATGAGGCATTTAAAACGCTGGTGCAAACCCAGGCACCCAGAGTGTCGGTTGCTTTTGCAGATCTGGGTGATTTGCCGGAGCAGCAGTTGTTTGCTCAGCCAAGGTTTGGTCTGAGCGGGCAGGATTGGCTGACAGACGAGCAGGTATTTGCCTTTGAACAGCGTTATCACTGGTTACAGGTTCGTTTTGTTCGCGATCAAGATGTTGGTCTGGTCGTTGAGTTAAACAGTGATGCCGACCTTGTCAGCGAGCTTTGGCTGGACAGTTTATCTGGATTGATAGCGAGGTGCTTTGACGAGAATTGTTGCGAGTGACAGACTATTTTACTCCGGCAACTGGCGGAAAAAGTGCCTGATATGTTATAAGCTTAGGTACCTGTTTCAGTAGGTAGGGTAAAAGTGCAATTAGGTCGAGACTACTTAACATTCATATTTGTCAGCCTGCTATGCTTAAGTGCATTTAGTACAGCGGCACAGACCTGTGCGCAAACTGTTACAGTCAGTGCCAGCGACAACTGGCCACCCTATTCCTATCGGGTAGATGAGCAATATCACGGACTGGATATTGAGATCCTCGAGCTGGTCCTGAAAAGTGCCAATTTATGTTGGCGCTATGTATCATTCCCCTCATCCAGCCGGACTTTTGAAGAATTTAAAAAAGGTAAAGTCGATGTGATTTTTGCAGCCAGCTTTACCCAGGAACGACGCCGGTTTTCGGAGTTCAGCTTGCCGTATCGGGATGAGGTGATGCAGTTGTTTCGCCACGTTGATAACCCTTTGAGTCCGCAAAGTGCATTTGCGCCTACCTTAAGCTTTTTGACCAAGTCTATCGTGGCCGTGAATCGCGGCAGTGTCTATGGTGATGCCTTTTCACGCATAGTTCAGCAGTGCCCGGATTGTGTGGTGGACATTAACCTGGCCACAGAGCGTTTTGACTTGTTGGTCAAAAAGCGTGTCGACTATGTGGTGGAAGATTTGTTCACCGGTATTTATTTAATTAAACGTGACCCCTACAAGGCGCATGTGAGGGCAAGCCGTTTGACCGTACATAAAAACCCCGCGCATTATATGATCCGGCCAGGCCTGTTCAGTGAGCAACAATTGCAGCAATTCAACTTGGCTATTGTGCGCAATCAGGCGGCGATTGACGGGTTGATAGATTTACATTTTCAGCGCCTGTTATCCGGTTCTGTGCAAACTAAGCAGTAAGCGTGCACTGTGCTGGTCGGCGCATATGGTATTCAAATTCGTCTTCATCGTAAGTTTTGAAGCCCAGTGAGAAATACAAATGACGGGCCGGGTTGTGTTTGAGCACAGTCAGGAAAAACGGGTTCTCGGGATATTGTTCAAACATGTGCCTGAGTGTGTTGCGTCCCAGCCCTTGCTTTTGATATTGCGGATCAATTTGTAACTGCATCACCTCCACTTGTTTGTCTCGCAGTCGGAATTTGAGGGTTCCGACCCTCACCTGATCAATGATCAGCAAATGAGAATGAGCATAGTCTTCCTCAAGCCGGCACAGATGCGCCTCGTCACTGAGGAAAACTCCTTCCCGTTCCAGATGTTCCACCATAGTTTGCAGACGTAGGTTTAACAGATAGGGTTTGTCGGTATCGCAAGCTTGCTTTAGTTCAATATGCATTGTCCTTTCCTTGTTCTGTTTGTGGTTATTTCGTCAGAGTGCGTGGATATGCAGCAATACTTTATGTATCGGCTAGTGAGGACCCTGTTCTTGCAGCCCTGAATTCATCTAATCCCAAAGCGACAGGGGTTGCAAGCGGAAATTGTTTAAAGAAACAAAACTTTAATGAATCTGATTAGCCTTGACTGGGGCATACAGATAATGACCGAATAGGGGTAATCTGCGCGCTCGAGCGACTATATTTTGTGCTTTGTAGTTGAATGTCTGGGTTTAAAACCGTACCATAATTGCAAATGATAACGATTAGTATAAATATGAGTTTTATTGCAATTATCCCGCTTTGGCTGGCCGCACTGAGTTTGTACCTCGGCAGCCAGCGACAAATTATCATCACGCGTGCATTACCCAAACCTTTGGCTGGGTTTGGCGCTATGTCTTTATTTTTAATTGGTATTGTAACTTTTAGCTTTGATTACCCTTGGGTTTCGTCGATGTTGGCGGCGCTGGTGGTGTTTATGCTGAGTTTGTTTACGGTGACGATTAGCTCGGGTTATTCCAGAGGGCGCACCTTGTCGATTACGGGAGGCGTGTGTTTGTTTAGCCTGCTTTTTGGGGGAGCAAGCTATGTGGCCTAAAACACTATCGGGTTTGTTCATTGGCCTGTTCTTATCCATCTCTGTGGTGCTTAACCTGAATTTACTGTTGCCGTTTTCAGAGGGAACCCGCCTCTTAATTGGCCTTATTCTGGCGTTTCCCATTTGGGCAGCGGCGCTGGTATGGGCCTATTCATTTCCTTCGGCCTGGAAGTCTTTCAGGGCCTTGATGTTGGCGCTGGTGCCATCCGTTTTACTTAATACTGCCCTGATGGTGCTGAGGTAAATCAGACAATGAATAATCAAACCCTTAAATCACTGACCAATGCGCACGCCTGGGTCGGTCTGATCATTTCTACCGTCTTGTTTGTGGTGTTTTTTGCCGGTGCTATTACTTTGTTTAAGGACAATATCACCAGCTGGGAGCGCACTCCTTTGTTGGTTGATGCTGCGCATAACACTGAGCATCCGGCGTTTGATAAAGCCATAGCCACCATTGAGAAAAATTATCAGGTGGATATGCATGGTGGCATGTTTATGTATGCCCCTGACCAGCACAACCCGTTTATTGAGGCCCGATTTGAGAGCGAGCTGGATCAGCCAGATCCGATCACAGGTGAAGACCATCTTCATCAGGCCTTGTTACTGGACGCTATTACGGGAGAAATTGTAGCCAGCAGCGATACGCATAACTATGCGCACTTCCTGTACAAAATGCACTATGACCTGGGGCTGGGACGCGCAGGCTTATATTTTGTTGGCCTGGTTACCCTGTTCTTTTTTGTGGCGATCCTGAGTGGCATTGTGATCCACTGGCGCAAACTGTTTAGCAAGTTCTTTCAGTATCGAAAAGAGGGCAATAAAGATAAGTGGCTTGATGCACATAACCTGATAGGTACTATGGGCTTGCCGATGCATCTTATGTATGCATTTACAGGCCTGGTATTTAATCTGGTGATTATTTACCAGATCTCCTACGCGGTGATTTTGTATCAGGGCAATCAGGAAGCCTTGCTGGATGCGGCCGGGTTCGATCAGCCTCACCTGGAAGAAGTCGATAAGCGTATGGCCATGACAGGCGTCGATGACATGTATCGTCGAGCTATGGCTACTATGGGCGATGTCACTATACAAAGGATCAGCATTGAGCACTTTGGTGATGAGAATGCGATTTTGGTGTTTGCAGCGACCAGTAACGAAGACTTCTCTTTGTGGCGCGAAGTACGCTATCTGATGAGTAGTCAGGAGCAAATCTATCTGACTATGGACAACTATGACAATGCCGTGCGTGGCGGATTGTCGACCATTGCCAGCCTGCATTTCGGTGATTTTGCTGGCTATGGTATGCGCCTGGCGTTTTTCTTGTTTGGTCTGGCGACTGCCTATGTGATCATCACAGGTAACCTGATGTGGATTGCCAAACGCGCTAAACAACGAAATCAGAGCCAGCGTAGCCTCAACTTTGTAAGGCGTTTAACCTCAGGGAGCTTTATTGGCGTTGTGGCGGCTACCGCGGCAGGGTTCGCACTGGCACGAGCGCTGCCGGTTGAGTTTCTGGGGCGGGCTGAGTTGATTGAACGAAGTTTCTATCTTATCTGGGTTATCAGTATTGTGGTGTCACAGCTTATGAGTAATCAAAAGCTGTTTTGTAAGGCGTTGCTGAGTGCGTCTGCTGCGCTGTTTGCAATGACGGCTATCAGCGACTGGACCTTGTTCTACAGTACGTCGAGTCTGCTCGACGGTGCTGCACTGCGGGATGTTTTGCTGGTTGATACTATGCTGCTGCTATTGGCGGCCATTTGTATGGCCGCAACGAAACGTGTGTATGCGCAGGAAGTGAAGGCACAGCCAATTGGCGCTGAGCCCATAACCTCTTAGGCATAACATCCATGATGAGAAGGCGCTGTGAACAGCGCCTTTTTTTGTCAGATAATAGGCGTGTGTTCGTTAATTCATATCCTCTACGAACATGGGTTATTCTTCACAATCCATTGTTGGGCAATTATCCGGGCCCAATGGGTTTTTTCTGCGCTTGCTTTCTAAATGGATTTCCAGCGTGTCAGAGAATTTAACTTTAATAGACGCTGAGTGTTGGCGATTGATTAGCGAGTTACCAGAAACGGAAATTCGTACTGACTGACCGCTGATAATTTGCCGTATGGCATCTTTGGCCTTCACACCCAGGTCTTCGCCACCGTGGACAAATTCACCGCTAGGGATAGCTTGGTCTAGTGAGAAAATGGTGCGAGAACCAGTGAGTTTATCGTTGTTTATGGCTTGCTTGATTGATTTGGCAATTTCTGATTCAACGTAACGATTAATCAGGGTAGACAAAACTGGAATACTGATCCCCAGAAAACGGGTTTCGAAGTCAATATTCAGGTTGACTGGGGTGACTCGGATGTTGCTGACAACACCATTGGTTGGATTGTAGTCGGCAGTTGCCCAGATCTCTGGTGAGTTGATACGTCCATATGCCTTAAAAATGAAAGAGGGCGTTCTTTTAAGTGTAATCTTTGCTTTGGATTTAATACCAACCCCGCCCGCTTTCGCTAAGATCCGGCCGTTTGATTCCTTAAGTTCAAAATTCATCGCCCCTATCAGGCTGGTATTTACATAGTCGAGATCAAAGCTGCCATTTAGGTTGGAGTCGACGCTTTGATAAACTTTTTGTTTAATTGCTTCTGACAGCTCTTTGCGCCGTGAGGACGTATCAGCCAGTATTCTTCTGATTTTGTTGTCTCTGTCCAGAACACATTTTTTAAATCCTTTATAAGAGACAGATGCACTCACCCGGGTAACGTAGTCGTTACTGTTATATTGTTCAAAGAGTTCATTAAAGTCGCATTCCCCGGTCTCATTGAATGCCGCAGAAGCTGTACCTGGTGCAAAACCCCAGCTTAATATTGCTGCCAATGTCAGGACCTTAACTTTTGATATAAGACTCATTTCTATTTCCTTTTGTATTCAATTTGGGTGCTAATGTATTTCTTTTTGTTTATTGTGTCAATTTAATGTCAATAAATCGTTCTTTTTGTGTTTTGTTATTGCTTTCTTATTTTTCTAGAATTCGAGAAGCTAACTGTCCGATGCGACGGTAGCAGAGTCCTAAGCAATAGAAGGCTTCAAGCGCCAAAGCAGGCCACACAAAATGTTTAGCAGTTATCGAGAGTCGCGTATGAAAAATGCCATTTTGGTCAACGCCAGTACCAATGAATCTCGCTGGCTGTTCGACTCAGTGGATCAGCTTATCTATCGCTTTGATACCCTGGAGCAAGAAGGCACTCGGCTGAGTGAGCAAAATCAGGCGATTTTCTACGAGCTTATCAATGAAGACAGCAATGCGGATCAGCAGCTGGATTACAATGATGAATTCATTTTTGCTTTGAGTCGTCTTGATGGCTCCGGCTACACCGAAATCATCAGTGGTTACAGCGATCTGATAACACAGGCTGTAAACAAACAGGGCAATTTACTGATAGTGTATCGCCGACAGGAGCAGGTTTTCAGTGCCCTGATCGATTTGCGTGACTTTAAGCTGCTTGATAAACGCGCCTTACCTAAAGTGGGAGATCAAGTAAGCACGCGTTGAGTATAGAAATATGAGGCACTGACAGCGGTGCCTCAGATTACTTTTTAAATTTTTTAGTGGCAAGTGACCGGGCAGTTATCAGGGCCCAGCGGGTTCTTTCTGCGTTGACTATCTAATTGTATTTCCAGCGTGTCAGAGAGCTTGACGTTTAAAGACGCTGAATGCGTGGTATAGCCCAGTGAATTACCAGAGACTGAGATACGGACGGACTGACCACTGATGATGTGGCGAATCGCATCTTTTGCCTTCACACCCAAATCTTCACCACCGTAGAAAAACTCACCGCTCGGGATCGCTTTATCCAGGGAGAAAATAGTGCGAGAACCGCTTAACTTATCACTGTTAATAGCGGCATATGCCATGCTCGATAGCTTGGACTCAACAAAGTTGTCTATCAGGTTTGACAGGCCTGGGATGCTGATCCCCAAAAAGCGCGTTTCAAAGTCAATATTCAGATTCACCGGATTCACTCTGATGTTACTCACTTCACCACTGAAGGCATTGTAATCTGCGGTTGCCCAGATTTCAGGGGAATTGATCCTGCCATACGCTTTAAAAATAAAAGATGGGGTATTTTTTAAGGTTATTTTTGCGGTAGAGCTGATACCGACACCACCTACTTTTGCTAAGATCCGACCGCCTGATTCACGTAGCTCAAATACCATAGGGCCATTGAGGTTGGTGTTAACATAGTCAAGGTCAAAGCTGCCATTCAGGTTAGCGTCGACGCTCTGATAAATCTTTTGGCGGATGTCTGCCTCAAGCGCATTTCTGCGCGCAGAGGTTTTTGCCAGCACAGATTTCACATAGTTGTTTCTGTCCAGTGCGCAGCCCTGATAGCCTTTGTAAGAAACAGATGCGGTAACCCGGGTCACATAATCGTCCCGATAGTTTTGCTCAAATAAGCTGTAGAAATCACACTCGCCAATATTGTTGTTGATAGCGGCTGATGCCATACCTGGCACAAAACCAGTGCTTAAAACCGCTGCAAGTGTCAATGCTTTTACTTTTGTGATCATTTTTCATTTCCTTTGTGTTTTAATTTCCGGTAACAAGCTATCTATTTTTGTTATTAAATGTCAAAGAAATAAATATTAATTTTTAACTAAATCCAGATCATCTTTTTTCAGCTTAACGCGCAGGAGGAGTCACATCGTTTAGCTCTTCTTTTAGCAAACGTAGCAGTGCTTTGAGTCCTGGGTGCCGCTCTAAGTCACGACAATATAGGTAGTAATCTACGCTGGGCAAGGTTTGTTTTATTGGTATGAAATCAATGTGCCTGCTGTCTGATTCAGATAATGACGCCGGTACGATTGCAAAGCCAACCTGGTTAGCAACCAGAGCCAGTGTGGCGGATTTGGTTTTGACTTGCTGGACCAGTTTGGGACGCACATGTGCGATGGCAAAGGCCTGATTAATTTCATCATACAATTCAGGATGTAAATCGCGTGGATAGCTAATATAGGGTTTCCTGGCCAGTGCTGACAGACACAGTTCTGATGTGGTGAATTGCCATGCTCGCGGCACTGCCAGTACATAGGGCTCTTTTTTCAGAAGATACAAATGCTCATCCGACAGGGCATGCTGATGCAGTCTGATAATTGCAGCATCCAGCAACTGGGCGTGACATTGTGAGATTAGCTGTTGGGTGGTGCCTTCTTCCAGGTCAATCAGATAATCCGGATGCTGTTGGTGAAATAGCGCAATACGGGGCGCAATTAACACATCGATTGCCAGGCCGATGGCACCTAAGCGCAAAGGGAGTAGCTCACCTGACTGCTCAGCCCCCAGGTAACGCATTAACGCATAATGACTTTCCAGCACCTGATCGGCATGTTGGATCAGTCGTTCGCCTCTGCGTGTCAATGAGACCTGGCGTGTTGAACGTTCAAAAACGGTAAATCCCAGTTGCTGTTCAATTTTTTTGATTTGCTGACTTAACGGGGGCTGGGCCATGTTTAGTCGGCGGGCAGCTTTGCTGAAGCTGAGTTCCTGAGCAACGGTGACCAGATAGCGGAGTTTTCTGAGATCGAGCCAATCTATATTCATTAGATATAAATAAAGGTAATTTATATATTGGATTAAACAATATGCTTTGGGTAGCTTAGATGCAAATAACAAAAAGGAATAATGATGATGCAGAGACTATTAACCGCATTGCTGACATGTGCAGCTCTGGTCAGTGCAGCCGTTCAGGCAAAGTTGGTACAACACCCCTATTATTCGCAAGCCATTGAAGGCAGTTATATCGGCACTGACCCTAACCGAACTATCAGCGTCTATCTGCCTAAAGACTATGACACCAGCAAAAAAAATTATCCGGTATTGTATTTTCTGGGGGCATATAACTGGCCCGATCGATTTGCTCAGAGCCTGGCTAAGCGCTTCGATACATTCATACAAAATGGGCACAGTATGGACTTTATTGTTGTTATGCTAGACGGGGATACCCCTCTGCGTGGCAGCTTCTACGTTAATTCAAAAACACACGGTAATTTTGAAGACTTTGTGATGAAAGAAGCCTTGCCTTTTGTTGCTGCGAACTACCGGACCAGCAAGCAACCCGGAGACACAGCCATTGCTGGATTTTCTATGGGCGGGACAGGCGCATTGCGTTTTGCCGCCAAATATCCGCAACACTTCAACCATGTTTATGCAATGAGCCCAGGTCTGTTTTCCGAGCAGGGCATGCAAGATTCCTATCTGGCTGATGAGAAAGCGGTAGCGGGTTATAAGCAATTTCGTCAGCAACTGGCAAAAGCAAGCGACCCGGCGACATTTATGGCAAATGCATTTGCCGATTATCAGGGGCTAAAACTTTGGCAGCAAGGGGTCGATCACTCTAATCTGGCGCTCGTACTTGCTTATGGCAGTGCGTTTGCAGGAACACAAAGTGATGCGTTTGGCCCTCATTATACTGAGGTTGAGAGTACGAAAGGCGTCTGGCAAAGCGGGTTTGGTGAGTTACTCAGGTTATATACCAACCCGAGTGTCCTGAGCAAGTTGCACACTGTACATGTAGAGGTGGGTAATAAAGACGAATACCGTTGGATCTCAGAAGGCAGTATGCGCCTTGGTGAGCTGAGTCGGGCCAGCAATAGCAAGGTACAGGTAGAAGTGTTTGAAGGCGACCACAGTAGCCGCTTTGGTGAGCGCATCAGCCAGCGAGTGCTGCCACATTTTGCGACTGTGTTTAGTAAACATACTGAGCTTTGACACTGACAGCAGGTGCTTACTGAAGTAATCTATCTAGGACGGTAAAGAGCTGATTTTGAGAGTAAGGTTTTACCAGATAATCATGCGCGCCAAGCTCAAGGCAAGTGACTTTGGTGGCTTCATAAGCATCTGCTGATAGCATCACTATCTTTGGTGTGGTCGGTAAACTGAGCGCTGTGAGTTGTTTAAGCACATCATAGCCGCTCATACCGGGCATATTGATGTCAAGCAACACAACGTCATAGTGCGGACCACTTTGGAGTTTGTTAAGGGCTTCTATCCCGTTTTGAGCATTGTCTAATAATGTACAGTGGCCTTCTAACATTCGGTTTGCCACAATCAGATTGATGGCATTATCGTCAACCACGAGCACATTACCCAGTTGCAAAGTCGGCTCAAGATTGTGCTGTTGATGTTCCTGTTCTCTGTTTCGTTGTGATAAATCCTGCTGCGCCGTCAAACCTATGGTGGCTGTAGTGCCTGTGTTTACTTCTGATTGCAGCGAAAATTCGTACCCGAGCATATCACACAGCTGAATGACGACATCCAGTCCAAGGCCGGAGCTGCCGATTCCAGTGAGATCTGCATGTTTTTCCTGTGAGTAGGGCTCACACACTGTGGCTATGTCTTTTATCCCAACACCGGTGTCCTGAATGATCAGCTCACATTGGCCATTGTGATAGTTGGCTGAGAGTGAGACCTTACCTTGTTTAGTATATTTTATGGCGTTGCTGAGAAGATTGCTGAGGATCTGAGTTAGACGGACCTTGTCAGTTTGACAAAATAATGTCTCGCAATCCGCCTGTGCGACTTCTAAGGTCAGCCCTTTCTTTCTTGCCGTGTCGTCATAAAGCCGCTGGAGGTGCAAAAATACGTGCTGCAATGAGACGGTTTCAAGGCTGGTGGTCAGTTTTCCTACTTCCAGTTTCGTCAGTGTGAGTATGTCATTGAGCAGCGATTGTAGTTGCTCACCGCAATCTAAAATAGTGTGTAAATCACGTAAAATATCGGGGTCTTGCACGCTGCTTTTTAATGATTCAGCCACGCCCAGCATACCAAACAAAGGCGTGCGAATTTCATGAGACATACGGGCAAAAAAGCGATCTCTGGCACGCAAAGCGTCAATAGCCTGTTGCTCGCTTTCTTTTACTTTGGTGACATCCGTATGCGCGCCGAGCATACGTATGGGCTTTCCCTGGTCATTTCTGAGTATCATCCCTCTGCAACGGATCCACACAGTTGAACCATTGGCATGCTGATAACGCACAATTTGGTCGTAAGGGTGGGCAGGGTCTTCGGCGTGGCGGTTAAAGTTTTCCATGGCTTTTGCTAAGTCGTCCTGATTAATGATTGACTGCCACTCGGATATATTATGTGTTTTTGTGTCAGGGTCATAGCCCAGAGTCCGCCAGAGCTTATCACTCATCCACTCTTCTTCGGGGTTTTCAAGATCCCAAAACCAGATCCCGTCCAGCGAAGATTCCTGAACAAACTCAAACAACGCGGGATCATTTTTAATGCGTTCGTAAAGTTCCTTTTCTAGTCTGTGCATAGAGCCGTCGCAATAGTGAATTGTGCTAGGAGTATAGGCTTAGTTTGAGAAAATTAACAAAGTAATAAGTGCAGGTTCCTTTATTTCTCCACCCTATTCTTGAGTGTTTGAAAATAGTTCTGTAAAAAAGGATTAAACAGCAAAAAAGGAAACGCTCAATATGGAATATCTCTACGCAATCATCCTCTTTGCGATTTCGTCCTCTGTTACACCTGGCCCTAACAACATTATGGTCATGACCTCTGGCGTAAACTTTGGCGTAAAAAAGAGTCTGCCTTTGTTGAGCGGTATATGCATTGGTTTTGCCTTTATGCTGCTGTTAGTTGGGCTTGGTTTTTCTCGCTTGTTTGAATGGTTTCCCGCGCTACATTTGATCATCAAATGTGCGGGCGTGCTGTATTTGCTGTATCTGGCCTGGTTGATTGCGCGTTCAGCCGAGAACCAGGAGACGGACAGCCAGGGAGAGCCGCTCTCATTTTTGAAAGGCGCTTTGTTTCAATGGATCAATGGTAAAGCCTGGGTGGTGGCGACAGGCGCGATTGCCGCCTTTACCTCTGTGGGTGGTGGCGTTGATACTCAGACTATGCTGATTGCTACCACTTTTTTATTGGTGTCCTTTCCTTGTGTTGGTGTCTGGTTGTTGTTTGGCTCGCTGCTAAAAACCTGGCTGAACAGTACCGCCAGTCGTCAGCGCTTTAATCTGGCGATGGCGGGACTCCTGGTGATCTCTGTATTACCGGTCTTAAAGGAAATAGTGGTACAGTTATCGGGAACGATGACCACGCTTTGACCGAATGTAGTGTAAAGGGCATTTACACTTGCGTGTATCATCACGGCTTTGAAAGACAAAGTGTATGGTACGTTCTTGGCAGGGTGGCTAAATCAGGTCTGACAGATAATAACAACGTAAGGAATACCCAGATGATCACTTATCGACTCGCTTTGCCGACTGAAGCCGACACGCTAAAAGCCCTGCTATGGCAGCATGGTCAGAATGAATGGAATTACCTCACCGAAGACGGGGTGAATGCCGAGTTTGAGTTGCTCGAACGTGGGGCTGCAAGTGCCGTGGTGGCAGTACAGGATGACGAAATTATCGGCTGCTCGGTACTGATTGACGCAACACATAGCCCGGATTACCTCAACAAATACACGCACCAGAAATTGATGTACTTTATCGGCGATGTGGTGGTTGCAAGTCAGCATGGCGGGAAAGGCATTGCCACAGCTCTGTTACAGGCGTGTATCACGCAGGCCAGACAAGTTGGCGCTGAAGTGGTGTTAATTGAGCGACATGAGGAGAACCTGGCTTCGGCAGGTATGATGCGAAAAGCCGGATTTCATATCCTTGATACTTTTCATGATCCGGAAAAGCGCAGTGCGGGCTCACAAAATAGCTGTATTCTGGCTATAGAGCTTTGAGCGTGAACTGAACAGAGTTTTTGATACTCAATCAAACCTTATTCAGACCACACAGATAACAGTGTGGTCTTTGCCGATAAGATCAGCGAACGGCAACCGTTACGCCCGATGCTGCTAATACCGAGCCGGCACAGCGGTTGAGCAGGGTCAGTCGTCGTGGTGTCGATATTAGCTTTCTGGCCTGATTGCCCAGATAAACATACCCCAGATTTACTGAGCCAAATGCCAGCGTTGCACATGCCATGATCCCTAAAATGTCCGTAGCGGTCATACTTTCTATGGCGACAAAGGTAGGAAACAAAGCAACATAAAAAACAATGGCTTTTGGGTTACTCAGCGTCAGCAAAAAACCACTCAGTACGGCCGATTGGGTGCTATGTGTTGCCGTGTCTGCGACCGAAGCACCGGGCTTTGACAGTAGCAAGGAGATGCCCATCCAGATCAAGTAAGCGGCACAGAGATATTTGATGATAACAAAAGCGCCACCCAACACCTCGGCAACGACCGCCAGACCAGAAATTGCAAGTAAAATGAACACATAATCGGCCAGCAGCAGGCCCGCAGTCATACATATGCCTCGTTTGTATCCACTGGCAACGGAGGCCGATGTAATGGCGAATACGGCAGGTCCGGGTATGATGGCGACAACAAACATTGCGATAAACAATGCCATATAGTGTTCAATGGTCATGCAATTTCTCCTTTTGAGCTCAAAAACTATTCTCGCTGATCGTACCTCAGCTCACGTCTTTAATGTAACTTATTTTGTTGTTGTGGAAGCGGAACCGGGTTTCACCCTCAAGCTGGAACGTATCTCCGGCACTTAAGCCATTCGGCAGATCCACTGCAAGCGTTGCCTGGTATTGAATGTAGGCTGTGGCTGCGTGCTCTTCGAGTGCTAATTCTATGATTGTCTGTTGGCGGGTTTCGAATAACGCAGCTCCTTTTACAGCGAGTTGCTCAAACGCCACTTTACCATGCGCGCTGGCGGTGATCTCGCCATTTGATTCGTTTTCAAACACGATCTGTTCATCTAACAGTGCCAGCATAGCGGCGATATCAAAGGCGTTGTAGGCGCGAATATAAGCCTCAACCAGATCAATGTGAGTGGGTTCTGACATGTCAATTCTCCTTAAATGAACCATGTTTGCCGCTGCGATTTTGAACAGGGCTGAAGTTATTAAATCGGCTGAGATAGAGTTTGGCAAGGGGCTTAATGGTAAAAATTAGCCTAAGTGTGCACGATTTTTGTGGCAGTTCGCACCGGTCATCTGACTAAATTATTCACTTCGTCTTACGTTTTTAGTAATTAACCCCAATTTGATGATTGTTGAAATGTTATATTATAACATTTTGGGCGTTGTAACTAAGATAAGAACTAGGATCTCACAAATATGTCATTGCTTTTGTCAACGCTGATGGTTATTGCGTCAGCTGCATCTGCGCCTGCAATCGGGGTGGAAAAGTCAGTAGAAAAAATTGAAGTACAAGGGGTGCGCTCACGTCTGATCAAGTCGGGTGCCTTAAAAGACGATATTGCCAAAACGGAGCTACTCTCAAACGAGTATATAAAAAACACTCAGTCTTCCAGTCTGGCAGATGCAATCCAAAATGCCATTGGCATTCGCGTGTCTAATGAATGTGCTATGTGTGGCGCAAAGCGGATCATGATCAATGGACTTAAAGGGGAGCACACCAATGTATTGGTTGACGGCATCCCCATGCATACTATGATTTCTGGTTTTTACGGCATGGACTCAGTGGCTGCGTCCGGCATTGGGCGTATTGAAATTGCCCGTGGTGCCGGTGCATCACTCACTGCGCCGGAAGCCATTGGTGGTACGGTTAACCTGGTTACGGCGCAGCCCAGCGAAGATAAAATTGAACTGGATATGGCGACGGGTAGCGATGGATATAAGCTGATCTCTGCGCTGGCAAGTGGCATTAGTTCAGACGGCAATACCCGTGCAACTCTGATTGGTCAGTATGACAACAAAGACCAGTTTGATGGCGACGGCAACGGTGTAAGCGAAAACCCGGCCCTGACCAATCAGTCACTGACGTTAATGGTCTCTCACGATATTGGTTATTCAGACAATATCCGTGTGCGGCTGAATCAAACCCAATCAGAAGTGTTTGGTGGTCCGGTTCTGGGTGATACGGCAACCAGTATTTCTGCCACTTTGTCCAGTGTCAGTCAGGGCGAAGCTGATTCCTTATTTGTGAATGATGATGTGAGAAATCGCTACATCGGCAATGCCTGGGAAACTGCAGAATGGGTTAAAACAGAGCGCGAAGAAGCCAGTCTCAGCTGGTTACACGAAATTTCATCCCGTCTGAATGTGACGTCAAGCTTGGCATACGTGGACCATATTCAGGATTCGTTCTACGAAAGCACAGATTACTATGCTGAAGACACTATGTACTATTACTCGGTGCGTTTTAACTATGATCTGAATGCTCAGCATCTGCTTACCTTTGGTGCGGATAAGCGAGATGAGAAGATGCGTTCTTCGTCTGCTGCGCTGGAAAGTGCAGCAAATTATGTATCCGATAGTTTTGATTACGATACAACGGGACTTTATATACAGGATACCTGGTTACCAAACCAGTCAATTGAAGTCTCTGCTGCGTTACGTCTGGATCAGATCCAGGCCGACTTTGTAGATCCGCAAAAACCAGGCATTGAAATAGACAAAACCATTCTGTCGCCCAGGGTCGACATGCGTTACTTCCACAATGACACTTTTACCTCACGTTTGTCGTTGGGTCAGGGTTATCGTGCGCCTTTATCCTTCTTTGAAAGTGACCACGGCATACTGGATTCCGGCAAAGGCTTTCAGGTAGAGGTCAGTGAACCCGAGCGCTCAAAATCGGCTACTTACTCGCTCAGCTATGAGACAGAAATGCTGACTGTCACAGCCTCAGCCGCACATACCAAAGTGGAGCACCTGGCCACTTTGTCCCATACCGATTCAGGCACGCCGGTGCTTACTCAGCTGACAGAAACTGCCGCAGTGACCGCTGTCGATATTTCGGCAAACTGGCAGGTTTCGGATACTCTGACTGTGTCCGCAATCGCTGAGCAATATCATTATGATGAAACATTCAAAGCGTCCTTTGGGATTGCACCGATTGAAAAGCGCGCGACGCTCAGCACCGACTTACATATTAATGATTGGGAAATCATAACCAGTGCAATCTGGGTGGCGAGTCGAGATCTGACAGATTATGGTTATGAAGGCTTTAACGATGCCAATGGGGAGTTTGCCAAACCGACCACAGCTGAGAGTTATGTCACAGTTGATTTAAAAGTGGTTAAGCCGCTTTCAGAATCTCTAAGCCTCTATGCCGGTGCCAGCAATCTGTTTGATTATAATCAGGCTGAAGATATGGGTAGCCCGCTGATGTACGATGCTGAAGGGGGTTATGATGTGGTATATATTCATGGCCCACTCAGAGGCAGGCAGGCTTACCTTGGACTCACCTATGAGTTTTAAATGGGTGGCCATGTTGCTGGCTACCTGCCTGGTATCTAAGAGTCAGGCGACTGACTTTTATACGCAGCCTATGCAGCGTCTTGATGACGCTGCCTATGGCGAGCAGCAAACGCTGGCCCCGTTTACCGGTGCGCCAGTGCTGATGTCCTTTTTTATGCCAAACTGTCGCTGGTGTGAAAAGCAGCACGTCGCACTGAGCAACCTGGTCGAGTCCTGTGCTGACGTTCAGCCCGTGATGATGGGGGTGAACGGTAATCGTCGTGATTTGCGTCGCGCACTCAAGCGAAAGCACAATGAATTCCCCGCCTTTTTGAGCAGTCGTGAGTTGATTCAGGCGTTAGGGGCAAACCCGCCAGTTCCGATGACATTGATCTTTAATCATCAAGGTGAACTGGTGTTTTACACTCAGGGCTATCGATCGCAGCAAACCTTATCGGCATTGCTAAAAGAGCATCAAGTGGCCAAGTGCCTCTAAGTTATTGCGATGACTCAGGGAGATGGTGCCGTGTTCGAGCGTCATTTTCATTGCGATAAACTCAATAAATTTCTCTAATTACCTGCTACTTACTGTTTTTTGAACAGCTCTCTTCTATATTTATTAAGACAATACAGTCATCTGGTTTGTTGGGGGGCACTTGAGCGAGCCGTTACCTTCTATGTCTCTTGTGAAGAGATTAACTCAGCTTAACTTGTCGGTGATGGCAAGCAGTATGCTATTGGTCTTTTCGCTAACCTCGATATTACTGTGGTTTGTGGTTCGCGACCGTCAGGCTGAAACCGCAGAAATTAACCTTGCTCAGCTGGCGCATAACGTGGTGCCTATGCTGGTTTTTAATGACGCAGAAACTGCCAGCAAAGAGCTTGAGTTAGTCGGGATCAATAAAGATGTGCTGTTTGTGTCTTTGCGCAATGCCAAAGGTGAAGTGTTCAGTGAGTATGCCAAGCCCAGTTTTGTGCCGTCTTCTTCTCTATATCAACAAGTTGGTACTGAATCCCAGCGCGAATACGAAGGCGTGCGAATGCGCTTATATTACCCGGTGTCAATCAAGGGCAAACTTGAAGGTGACCTGATCATGGTGCTCGACTTAACCGGCATGATGTACTGGTATTTGCAGTTGGTGCTTATGCTGGCGTTACTGATCGCCGCTTTGTTCACTGGGTCTGTGTTTTTGTTGGCACGTGTGCAGCGTCAGGCTCTGATGCCCCTGATCACTTTGTCGGAGTTGGCTCAGCGAGTGTCCAGTGAGCACAATTTTCAGTTGCGCGCCAATGTGATCCGGGATGATGAGATAGGTATTCTAACGCGTAGCTTCAATGAGTTACTCAAGCGTGTGGACATTTCTCAGGCGGAGCTGAAACAACAATTGGAGCAGGAGCAGGCCCAGGGTCAGCAACTCAAACAAATGGTACGCACCGATCCGCTCACCAATTTACCAAACCGGGTTGCCCTGAATCAGTTACTCAAAGAAATAACCTGCGAGGGATGTAATCCCAGGCCGCTTAGCTGTCTGATGTTCATTGACCTGGATAACTTTAAGTTCGTCAACGACAACTATGGTCATGATGCGGGTGATGAAACCCTGATTGAGGTTGGAAATCGGATCAGCGCCATGATCCGCAGCGATGATCTGCTCTGTCGACTGGGCGGTGACGAATTTGCGTTATTGCTGCCCAGCATTGAATCAACAGAGAATGCCGAGAAGCTGGCCGCACGGATAGTGACTATTATTAATCGGCCTATCATGGTTAAAGACACTGTGATGCCAATCGGTATTAGTATTGGTCTTGCTTATACGCCGCTGGATGCTGACGCGCCTATGGATCTGCTCAATTGCGCCGACGATGCTATGTATGCAGCCAAGCGCGCAGGAAAAAATAACTTTAAGGTATTTAGCAAACAGGCACCCGTATGAAGCAGCTGTATCTTATCGCCGGGTTCATTTACTTGCTCTCAGCTAACGCACTGGCTCAAAACGACCCGCTGCCCGATCTGGAAGATTTACTGAGTCAGCAGCTCAATCAGTTACCCAGTAATACGCAAATTTCTGCGGGTTCCAGAATTGAACGCTCCAGCAGTGACAGCATGGCTGTGACTCATGTGGTCACCGACAAGGACATCAGGCAGTTTAACCTGCAATCACTGGCAGACATTCTGGCTATGTTTGTTGGGATCACGACCCGGGATAACAGCTCATTCATTTACCTAGGCGCAAGGGGAATAGGTCGGCCCGGGGACTTTAATTCGCGTTTTTTGTTTTTGCTGGATGGCACCAGAATGAACGAAAACCTATTAGATGCCGGGCTCATAGGCTACGAAAATTTTGTCGATGTGGGACTGATTGAGCGGGTGGAGTATAGCCCAGGTGCATCTGCGGCTTTGTATGGGAATAACGCGCTGCTTGGAGTCATTAACATAGTCACTAAGACCAGCAGCAAACTACGTGGCCTGAACACCGCGTTCTCTGCAACCAACGATGAAACACAGCATGGCCGGATAACCGCCGGGTTTCGTTCACAAGGCGGCGCGGATAGCTGGCTTTCTTTGAGCGGCTCTAAGTTACGCTCTATCGACTTTCCTGTACCGGGCGCACCGCCCGAACTGCTGGCCTGGCAACATTTGAACAAAGAAAGTAGCAGCAGAGCCATGTTCAGCCATCAAAGTGGCAGTTTTCAGTTTCAGGCAGCAGCTTCTCGGCGCCAACGCAGTTTCCCTGATGGGTTTAGTGTACTGCGCTCGGGAGCGCCGGTGAATACGACGCCGGAGCTTGAGACGCTCGATAATGAAGCCTATTTTGTGGCGCTGACCTTTGATGACACCATCTCGGATGACATAGAGGCGTATTTTCATATCTCGACCCATGGTAATGATCTGATCCGTAACTTTCCGCTTATCTTGCCTGATGGCGGGCTTGAATTTGTCCGCCCAATGAATTCGGGGCGCTGGAGCAATGTAGACGGTCAGCTGGTGTTTTTGGGGGTCGAAAATCACGAATTTATGGTGGGAATAGACTTTCAAAAAGACCACCGGCAGGAGTTTAGCTCTCGCTCCAGCCTTCCCACGCAGTTTAATTTTGAGCAAAAAAGCAATGAAAATCGCTATGGTGTATATGTTCAGGACTTGTGGCGTATTACCCCTAAGTTCAAATTTCAGTGGGCGCTGAGGTATGATAATTCTGACTTTAGTTCAGCCAGATGGTCACCCAGTTTTACTGCCAAATACAGTGTCACAGAAGGCCACCACTTGTTACTGCGCCATAGCCGGGCGTTCAGAGTTGCAAACTTCCTCGAACGAAATGCGAACAACGTATTCAATGAGCCTAATCCAAACAATGAAACCATTGATTATAATGAAATCAGCCTGGTACAGCGATGGAGTGATTCGCTGTCGTCGTTTAGTACGCTGTATTACGCCAACATAGACAACCTCATCCATCAGGATTTCTTCCGGCCAATCTACTTTAATCCGCCACCTATTCGCAGTCATGGCTTTGAGTTTGGCGCGGACAAACGCTGGGCCAATGGTATGTCACTGATCGCCAGCACAGCTATTCAGCGCTCGCGACTAAAAGGTGGGTTTGGTATTGCCAACTCGCCGGAGTTTATCGGTAAGGTGCGTTTTAGCTTACCGCTTGGTCGTTCAGGCTTTACGCTGAGTTTGAATTCTTATGCCGTCAGTAAAAGAAGAACCTTTGACAGTCATTTACCGGGCTTTGCCAGTCATGATGTCAGTGTAAACTGGCAAAACGAGGAGGACTTATTCGTTGCTCTGGGAGTCAGGAATATTACCGACAAAGAAATACTCGATATTACCGACGACGGGTTTGTGCCTTATCTGCAACGTCGTCGTCAGGTGCACTTGTCGGTTAACTGGAGCTGGAACAATGATTAAGCTGCTTGTTGCGGTATTTTTTTTATTGTTCTGGTCTGAGGGAAAGGCTCAGAACCTCAGTGAAAACGAGCTTAAGGCGGCGTTTTTATATCGTTTTAGTCAGTTTAGTAAATGGCCACCGCCTCCGCCCGATAAACTGAGCTTTTGTGTGGTCGGAAACCCCGATCTCTTTAAGGCCATTAATTCTTTGCTGCACGAACAGGAAGTGGATGATGACACGGAAGTCATTGAGTTGCCCGACAACGCGCAAGTATCGCAATGCGATATTCTATTTTTAAGCCAGCAAAACCGCCAACAAACCCAATACTGGCTGGAAGATCTGGAACAGTCTCCGGTGTTAGTGGTGGCCGATACCAGCGAAGGGTTTCGTCAGGGGGCCATGATAGGTCTGATAGCCGATGCCAATAATCTCAGTTTTCGCGTTAACCTGACGGATGCAAAGCGGCGTGGCCTGAACTTCAGTGCACATTTACTAAAACTGGCCACCGAGGTACGGTGAACTAACCATTTGCGTCTCTGTGCCTTGTGTTAAAGGCGCTGAACCCGGAGATTATAACCGTGCTTGAATGCACGGTTATAGGGGTCATGACTGCTTAGTTTGCCTTCATTCTCAGAACTTGATTATTGAATGAGTCGCCCCCCCCTTGGTACCTACTATCATAGAAATCTGCCAAATGCTTCGGGTAGAAGCTATTTGCAGATTCCATCAGGTATAGTTTAATACCGTAATAGTTCGGGTGATTCTGAACCCACCCTTCCAAGTTACCCTGTGCTTCAACAAATCCTTCAACAATAATTTTGTTTCGATCCGGAAAAGCTGAACCGGAGACTAAACCTTTGCCTGACTTTGCAATGACGGTCGTATTTTTAAGGTAGTAGTCTGAAAAGTCGGTCCACAGTACGGAATGTGTATCTCCAGAGCGCTCTGCATGGGATACGTACAAGGATAGATTGGCAGTGTTTACATTTGAGTATGATGAGTCAATACAGAAGTAATAGCAGGAGATACTGGTATTGTTCATAGTGACATAGGAATTATCTACGTTTACAGTTTGTTTGCCGCGGCCCGAGATGTTGCCATAGTGAAATCCAATATTGTTTGAATCACTGATATACATAGCTCGTGAAACCTGTTGCTTTGTATTTCCTGGCTCACCATCGTCGTTAAGTTCTCTAAACTCATGGTCATTAGTAACATTTAAATTGACTAGTTCTACGTTATTTGAAGACGAAATCTCAAAAGTTGCAGTTGTAAGGGAGTCATCTGTATATGGGATTGTCGCAGAGAAATTTGCCATTCCATTGATTGCTAATAAAGTTAAGTTGTTTTTCCCATCTATACGCACGGGCCCATACTCGCCCGATTCTAAGCAAATCAAATATCCATTATTGTCTGTCGGATAATTAGGCACTGATTTTAGCCCTCTTTCAAGAGAGTCTGAATCATTGACAATAATGTCGCACCCAAGGTTTGTTTTTTCATTAAAGAAAGCCAAAACTTGAGAGGTAAGCGCACTATGGTGTTTCTTTACCCTGTCATGGTAAAAGTTGATCTTTGTACATGCATTATTGATAGTGAATTTCTTATCTCTATTCGTAGTAACATTTACAAAATTAAAAGTCATTACATTGCAGTCGCCAGTTCTATTTACATAGTGCCAATGAGTTGTACTCTGCTTGGTGTAAGAGCTCTGCCTGGATATCTGGTATGAGTTGTACGCGCTCCAGTTTGTTGGGTTTTCATTGTTTTCATGTGAGAAATTAACGACTTTACAGGGCTCTGGAATGTAAATAGCTCTTACCTTTCCAGATAAATTATTTTTGACATGAAACATGGTGCCGTCGCATGGACCTGACTGTTGGCCTTGTTTTGGCGTAATGATGTTACTAACGACCGTGTAGTTAGATGGTACTTCTGCAATAGCGCCTGCACATAGCATTACAAAGGGCAACGTAACTGTCAGATATTTGTTCATGGATATAGTTCCCAAGGGCTCACTGGTCAGTAAGCCGTTCTTTATTGTTTAAAAATACAATTGTACCTTTTTTAGTTGGGCGTCTCACTCACGCTTTCCAAGGGGATGACCTATGGCTGCGACAAGCAAGGGTATATCTGGGTGCCGCAAATACAGTGCATTTCGTGGTCTCCACACAGCCAGGAAACGTCTGCATAACGCCTGGTACAGTTGAGTCTTATCCTGTTAAAGTAGCTGACAGCGGTTAAACCCGCTGCCCGTGAATATACAAACAGATAGAGACTCAGGTATGGGGTCATTTTAAGGCAAGTCTAGTGATCGAATTAAAAGAATCAAAAATTGTAGAGGTTGAGCGTTTTGTGGAGATGGAAAGTGCGAGTGATACCGCAGGTTTTATTCTTCCCTATAGCGCAGAGCAACACCTTGCCGCGATGGCACAAGCCCAGGTAATTTATTTATCTATCTACCAGAGCCAAGTTCTGGTTGGCTTTATCATTCTTTCCCTGGAAAGTGCTTCCAGTGTCGAGTTTCGCAGAATTGTGGTTAGTGAAAAAGGCCGTGGGATTGGTCAACATGCAATGAGCAGCATGGAACAATACTGCATCGACGTGCTTGGACGTAAACGTATTTGGCTGGATGTGTTTAGTGAAAATGCCCGCGGGCTCCATATTTATCAAAAGCAGGGATATAATCAGTTTGATCAGGGTGAATATCATGGCCAGTCGTTACTGTTCATGGAGAAGTTACTCTAACGTTTGTCTTACTGCATGTTTTGCTCTGTTGGGGTGATAAGTGTGATTTTACCAGCTCAAAGGTCGGTGCTGGCTGTTGCTCTGCAAACCCGATATTAAATTCATCGCGTACAAGATGGGAGCCTCATGAATGAGGCTCCCGTTTATCATTCACCTGATTGGTTATGACGCTATTAAAGTACTACAGTAATATCAACTGCTCTGATTGAATCGGTGCTTATCCTGCTGGGTACCCCTGTGGGGATTTTTTGTTCAGGGCCCTGATATTTGTGTATCCAAACAGATCAACATCGCTGTTATTGTCGGCATACATGCGGGCAATACAGTACTCTAATGCTTCTCTGTTGTTTTTCCCTGCTTCGCTCGGGTGAAAGAAACCAAAGTTAGGGTCGAAATAGACTATCTCATCGTGATTTGACCCGGTACATACGATTAACTCATGGTTTCTTGCTCGCTTTGACTTGGGTACACTCGTCTTTCCAACCCATATTGTCATGCGATATAACCGATTGAACGCCAGTTCGCCATTTTCAATGCCGTCACTGATGTGAAAAGGAGAATTACGCACTTGCTGACTTTTTGCGAAATTCATCATTGCTGTGATGGCTGTGAAATCTCTGGCATTTTTTACGGCGTTTTCATAGTTGTTGACCTGAAACCAGGGGCCATCTTTGGACTCAATATAGTTACACATTCCATAACACACGCCCCCTGCTGAGGGACCTCCGCCGGCATGTAACCAGGTATTTTGCTTGATAGATCTGATTTTTTCGTTTGGCATAATAGTACCTATTTAGTTGATTAGTCACTTTTCATTTATTGAGAGTTTAAGTAGGTGGTAGCGCCAACGCTCAGAGGAAGTGATGGAAATATCAGGTGAAACAACTACTCGATATGCGACACTGGGCAAAACATTCAGATATAGGGGTTAAGTACAACTTCTCATCTTCTGGGCTCTCGTTGTTGCTTTGGTGAATCGGCTTCTGGTTGGCAGTGCAGTATTTTTACCTTGCACAGTATTTGCACTTTCTTTGCGCGGTGTTTGCACAATCCACTCATATAGTGAGATCAGAGATAGCAGCAAGGCTATCAGGTGTTCAGCTCTGTGGGAGTGATTAGTATGAATACAGTGCATAAAAGGTCGTTGTTGGCAGTGTGGGTATCAGTGTTGGTGTTGTCCGCATGCGGTGGCTCAGGATCTGGGGATGATAACAGTACTCAGGCGCAGTCGAGTTCACCAAGCGGTGAGGTCAGTGGCAGCAGTTCTGGCTCAGTAACAGTGAGCGATAGTACGACGGACAATACAGGCGATAATAGCACCGCGTCTGATGATTCAGCGTCAGAAGACCCCGAATTGAATACGGATACAGGATCCGCGCTAACGGCGGGGTCGACCGATGGGGTACTGTGTGATTACTTTTATAATGAGTTTAATGACTCTGCGTCGGTGCAAATGACCAGTAATGCTGACTGGAGTTGCACAGGCACCACCCGGCAACTCACTGCGAACGGCATTCCTGATCATCAGACAGGCACTTTTCCCAACCCGGGGAACCCCAATACTATCAGTGAAACGGCGGTGTCCATCAGTTATACCCTTACGCCTGAACAGACTGACACGGTATCAACACTGGGAGGGCCGAGAGGGGCAACGGGTTATGTGTTGAATGGCGTTAAGATTGATGCGAATACTGCGGGTTCCTGTGACGACTCGGGCAATAGTTGTAGCTTGGTTGGTAACACAGGCAACTGGCACATAGAAGCGCTTGGTCAGACAAGCTTTGACTTTGGCACCGATGATAACAATGCCCATGTTCAGCCTAATGGTTCATATCATTATCACGGAATGCCGGAAGGGTTTATTGCGATGCGTGGTGGTTCAGAGTCCAGTATGACCCTGATTGGCTGGGCGGCTGACGGCTTTCCCATTTATGCCCGCTACGGTTACAGCGATGCACAGGACGCTGGGTCGGCGTTAAAGGTGATGACGGGCAGTTATCAGCTGGTACAAAACGTCAGCAGTAGTCGGCCAGCCACATCAGTTTACGCCTTAGGGACGTTTGCACAGGATTGGGAATACGTTGCAGGCAGTGGCGATCTGGATGAATGTAATGGCCGTTATGGCGTAACACCTGAGTTCCCTCAGGGGATCTATCATTACTATGCCACCGATACTTACCCGTATTTTCAGCGTTGTGTCAAAGGTCAGTTGTAGTGACCGGAGGTTTAAGCATGCACAATTTCATCACAGGGTTACTGATGGCCGCTGGCCTTTCACTCAGCAGCGCAGCCCATGCACATTTAATGGTGGCCGAGCAGGGCACACTGAACTTTGACGAGTCAGGTGCCTATCTGGTGGTGGCCATCGACCCATTGAGTTTTCCAAAGGCGGATACCGATAAGAATGGCCATTTGTCCGTCGAGGAGTTTAAACAGGCTCACAATACGCTGTTTAAAGCCATCCATGCGCAGGTTTTTATGACCCAGGGAGAGACCCAAAAGCACATTGAAGGTTTGATGCTGTCACCTCAAACCGCACACCATGGCGACCAGGGCGAAATTGATCAAATCGTGGTGATGGGTAAATTTGTTGGCGTTGATCACAAGCAAGGGCTGCGATTTCACAATGGCTTGTACGGCAAAAACAACGAAAAGCAGCTAGCCATGCGTGCTAAATACAAGCGTCTGGGGTTAACGCAGCGTTTTACCCTGACAGCAAAGCAGCCCATTGCCACGGTGTTTTAACAGATTTCAAGGGCATAGATTACAATTTAGGGTTGGCTGCTGCATTTATTTCGCCATGCAGCAGTGCCTCACATTTTCTTTTTCTATTATTATAAATCATAGGGTTAAGCTTAAATGCGGTGACAAGAAAGCAAAATCTGTTACAAGATATGGCTAATTTTATGTTTCTTGATGAAACTTGAGCTTTTTTGTCCCTGTTTTCAATTGTTGCGCGATTTTTCGCTGTGTACCATTTCTTCGAACTCAAATCACAAATGATATAAGGAGAATGACAGTGAAAGTCGTTAAGTTCGTTTTACCTCTACTCGTTAGTAGCCTTGCTGCCTCTTATGTAACTGATGCTAAGGCATCAGCGCCCGGAGAGTGTGATGATTTTATGATCACTTCTCAAATGAACCGCTATCATGAATCAGAAGAAGTACAAAGGCTCTGGATCAGTGCTGGTAGTCAGTCAAAGTGCGTACGTATGTCGCCAGATCTTCACAATCCTGTTTATGATGTACTTGCCCGACAGCGCTCACTGCGCAACCAGTTGGAGACGGAACTCAGAACCAGGCTGGATGAGGAGTTGAAAAATGGCATTAACAGCTCACTCAGACACAGATACACCAACTTTGAACTAAAAGGTGGCCTGTCTACAACCCTGACGGCCAATCACAATGGTGAGATCCTCGCCAATGTGAATGGCTTCGGGTTTTACGCCAAAGCAAAATATACCCTGAAAAATGTCCCTTCAATGATTGCGAGCGCCTACGCAACGGTTAAGGTTGAGCGTATTTCTGTTAACGCAAAATATGACTTTGTGAAAGGTGAGGCCTATGACCTTAAAGTTGATCCGCTCCATTTAGATGTGGATGTTGATTCCAGGATCTTTGGTATCAGTGTCCCTGTGCTGAGTAATTTCATCAATAGCCGAGTTGAAGGCGTGATCCGCGACAAGATTGAAGACTACCTGAATTCAAAGACCAACGGCTGGAGTAAGGCTATGTTCTCACTGGACAAGGCAATTCCGGATGACAAATTTGGTTCATTGGGCGTGTCTGTGAAAAACAGACTGACCAGCTTGCTGCCAGGTAAGTACATCAAGATGTCTTCTTCTGTACAAAAGATGGATGGTGCGTCGTTCTATGTTGACCTGTCCGGCGACTTTTCCATCAGTATGAGTAACAAGGTATTCCAAAACCCCTGTTATATATACGCCGATACAGCGTGTAACCTGTTCCCCGATTTCTGATAGTCGGGCGAATATATATGGCAACTCAACAAATACCTGAGTTGCCATATCACCTGATGAAACCGATGGCTAAATGCCAAAACAATGTCCAAAGAAGTACATGTTGGCAGATAAGGGAGCTGGTAATGCGGTGAGTCATGTCTGATAGTCCGTTCAATCACTCGTTAAGGCATTGCTTTGCTACCCTTTAAACGCTACTCATCCGGCAAAGTCACCTCATGTGTAAGTTGTCTCTTTGATATTCACAATATTGATCATCATGTTTAGTCAGTCTTTTTGAATGATTACTGTGTTGTTTCATTCTGTGTCGCGTATGAGAATAATTGCAATGTGCTTTTTAGTGAAACAAGTTAGGTGATGTTGGCAGTGATTGCCTAATCTATTTATCCCTCAATGAGAGCAAGATATTGTTATGGATATAGTTCATATGTTTGGCTTTGAATCATGTGTAAGGAAATACAATGGCAAAGTTGCAGAAAATCCATTAGTGTACCGCTGGCTTTACAGTCACAAAAAAATTATTTAAATGTAACCTCAATTTAACTGGTTAATTTCGCGTTAACATTGTACCGTTTGTGTGAACTTGTACTGCAATTAAACAATTAAGGAGAAATGTGTGAAAGTTACTAAGTTCGTTTTACCTTTGGTATTCAGTGGTTTGTTTGCTGCAAATGCGCAGGCATCTATGCCCGGTGAATGTGATGACTTAATGATTGGTCTGAACATGGACCGCTATGTACAATATGAGACCGTTCAAAGGGTCTGGATCAAAGCGGGTAACTCAACGAAATGTGTGCGGGTGTCGCCTGATTTACATAATTCCGTTTACCGTGTTCTGTCAAAACAGGTTGCGATGCGCAACCAGTTGAAGAGCGAGTTGCATACTAAGCTGGATCAGGAGCTGCGAAACAACGCCACCGGTTTGGTAGAGCACAGATATACCAATACGGACTTGACTGGGAACCTCTCTACTAAACTCTCGGCAAATGGTAATGGAGAGATCCTGGCAAACGTTAACGGTTTTGGGTTTAACGCCAAAGCAAAATACACCATCAAGAATGTGCCGTCTTTCATTGCGAAAGCATATGCGCGTGTTTCGGCGCAAAATATTGTCGTTACGGCAAAGTATGACTTTGTCACAGGCCAGGCTTATGGTCTTAACGTGAATCCGATTAATCTAAACATTGATGTCGACTCCCGGATTTTTGGTATTAGCGTACCTTTGCTCAGCAATTACATTAATAACAAAGTTGAAGGTATTATTAGCAGCAAAATCCATGGTTATCTTAATACGAAAACCGATGGCTGGAGTGCTTCTTTGTTCTCACTCGACAAAGCGATTCCTGACGACAGATTTGGTCAACTGGGCGTATCGGTGAAGGACAGACTTAAGAGCTTAGCCGCTGGGCAATACATCAGGTTAAGTTCATCAGCAACAAAAATTGAAGGCGCATCTTTGTATATTGATTTATCGGGTGACTACTCTATCACGATGTCGAGCAAAACCATCGAAAATCCTTGCTACATATACTCTGACAGGCCTTGTTCTATCAATCCTTTCTGATTTGAATAGGTGAGAAAATTGCAGGCAGCCAAGCAGCTGCCTGTTGTCCTGGGCTAAAAGGCAATCATGTTCCCAGCCACCAAGACCAGCAAGCCCGCGAATAGCTTCTTGATAGTCGGAACGGGCAAATGCTGCACAGACTTGGCCCCCAGCGGCGCGGTAAACCACGAGGTACATACGATGCCCAATAGGGCGGGTAAATACACAAACCCGGCAAACCCATCTGACAAGGCAAACTGTGCACTGCCCGATGTGATGTAACCTACAGAACCAAATAGAGCAATCACGATACCGCAGGCTGAGGCACAGCCAATGGCTTTTTTCATATCAATAGAGAAAAACGTCAGCAGGGGCACCAGCAGTGCACCGCCACCGATACCAATCATAGCTGAGAGCCCGCCTGTGATGGTTGTAAACCCCGTTAACAGTCCTTTATTTGGCATGCTACGCTCGTCTGAAGCGGATTTGTTACTGCCAAAAAACATTTTGAGAGCGATCAAGACCACACTGACGGCGAAGACCCAGCGCACGATTTGCTCGGGCAACATGGCGGCTAAAAAACCACTGATCAGCGCACCCAGCGCAACCCCGGTCATAATCCAGGGGGCAAGTTCCCAGGGCACATTGCCATTTTTATGGTGGGCGATGGCTGATGAAGTTGAGGTAAACAGAATAGAGGCCAAAGAGGTAGCGATGGCGGCAACTATCACCTGCTCCGCAGGCAGGACCGCAAAATACAGCAAAATACTGCTCAGGACCGGGACAATAACCAGCCCTCCACCAATGCCAAGGAGCCCGGCCAGAAAACCAACACCGCTGCCTAATAAGGCGCAGCATGCTATCAATAACAACAAGTCACTCATTCCGTTTTTCTCATTATATTATATGGGGTTAGACGGGTGGCGAGCATATCGACGGTTCGTCTGTTGGTAACCGGTTCGCCACGTTCTGAGCGAGTATATCAAGATAATGTCTGTGGCTTTTCAGATAAGCTTTGAATATTCCTCACGTTTTACATGAAGTAAATTCAATTTAAGCATCTGGATGGCTAGATGTTTTTATTTCTAGGTGTTTTGGTTGCCATTTTTCTATGAGCCCCCTGCAAAATGCCAGAGTCTCGCAACAACCATGAATACAACTCAAGTTTTAGGTGAAATTAAACCGTTTTTCTTCAAGTGCTTGTCCGGGTAACAATGTAATTGCTCCAAACGCCAGGCTAGCTTAACGATGGCTAAGTGCATGCGCTGCACCGGGAAGAGCACATTGTACATTTGGGTTAATCACAGAATATTGGATACCAGAACGCCATGAATAACGAGTTTACTTTTACAGTTAAAAGCATCATTTTTGATGAAAACTACCATCCGTCAGACAGCACACGGATCACCACTAACTTTGCTAACCTGGCCAGAGGGGAAAGCCGCCAGGCCAACCTGCGTAATGCACTAAAGATGATAGACAATCGTTTCAATGCGCTGGCTAACTGGGATAATCCCAACGGTGACCGCTATGCCATTGAGCTGGAAATCATCTCGGTCGATATCGACGTGGCGGGTAACAAAGAGGCTTTCCCATCAATTGAAGTGCTAAAAACCAACATCATCGATCACAAAACCGGTGATCGCATCGAAGGTATAGTCGGCAATAACTTCTCATCGTATGTACGAGACTATGATTTCAGTGTGGTACTGCTGGACCACAATAAAGGTAAGTCACAGTTTAGCATTCCTGAAGGCTTTGGTGAGTTGCACGGCAAACTGTTCAAACATTTCGTGAATTCAAGCGCCTATAAACAAAACTTTAAAAAACTGCCGGTTATCTGCCTGAGCGTGTCAGACAGCAAAATCTACCAAAGAACTGAAAATCAGCATCCGGTGCTGGGCTATGAATATGAGCCTAATGAGTCCTCGTTGACCGAACAATACTTTAAGAAAATGGGCCTGCAAGTACGCTACTTTATGCCGCCAAATAGTGTTGCCCCGCTGGCATTCTACTTCTTTGGCGATCTGTTGAATGACTACACTAACCTGGAGTTGATCAGCACTATCAGCACCATGGAAACGTTTCAGAAGATCTATCGCCCTGAGATTTATAACGCCAATGCGGTTGCCGGTCAGCGCTATCAGCCAAATCTGAAAAACCAGGACCATTCTCTGACGCAAATCGTTTATGACCGTGAGGAGCGCAGCAGACTGGCGGTGGAGCAGGGTAAATTTGCCCATGAGCACTTTATTAAACCTTACCAAAGTGTGCTTGAGCAGTGGTCGGCGAACTACGCCTGATAGTTAACGAGAATAAACGGCAAATATTATGAAAACACTTTTACCTACGTCCACCGCTGGTAGCTTACCTAAACCTTCATGGCTGGCACAGCCTGAGGTGTTGTGGTCTCCCTGGAAACTTGAAGATCAGGCGCTCGTTGACGGCAAACAAGATGCACTGCGAGTGTCGTTGCTGGAGCAGCAACTGGCAGGGATTGATATTGTCAGCGATGGCGAGCAAACCCGTCAGCACTTTGTGACCACCTTTATTGAGCACCTCGACGGTGTGGATTTCGAAAACCGTAAAACAGTTAAAATTCGCGACCGCTATGATGCCAGTGTACCCACGGTGGTTGGACCGATCAGTCGTCAGAAGCCGGTCTTTGTTGAGGATGCTCGGTTTTTACGCCAGCAGACCAATCAACCTATCAAATGGGCACTGCCCGGTCCGATGACCATGGTGGATACCTTATACGACGCTCACTATAAGAGCCGCGAAAAGCTGGCCTGGGAGTTCGCCAAGGTATTGAATCAGGAAGCTAAAGAGTTGGAAGCGGCCGGTGTCGACATTATCCAGTTTGATGAACCTGCTTTTAATGTCTTCTTTGATGAAGTGAATGACTGGGGCATTGCCTGTTTGGAGCGGGCCATCGAAGGCCTTAAGTGCGAAACTGCGGTACACATTTGCTATGGCTACGGTATTAAAGCCAACACTGACTGGAAAAAAACGTTGGGTTCAGAGTGGCGTCAGTACGAGGAAGTATTTCCTAAGCTGCAAAAGTCGAACATAGACATTATCTCGCTGGAGTGCCACAACTCGCGGGTGCCTGTTGAGTTATTATCCCTGGTTCGAGGCAAAAAAGTCATGGTGGGAGCCATTGATGTGGCAACGGATACCATAGAAACGCCTGAGGAAGTCGCAGCGACACTTAGAGAAGCACTGAGATATGTGGATGCCGATAAGCTTTATCCCTGCACCAATTGTGGTATGGCACCGCTTGCCCGTGACATTGCCCGGGGCAAACTGAATGCACTTAGTGCCGGCGCTGAAATCGTGCGTAAGGAACTTTTGGCTTGATTTAGATAAAAAAGGGCCAGGCTGACTGTCGCAATGTGTACATTCAGCGCGGCCCCGTTAACGGCGTTTCTTCAAACCTGACCAATTAGCGAATTGTCAGCACCCCGTCTATATTTTCGATGCTTGATGGATAGAGCAGGTTAGTGATATCCAGCTTAGACACCTGCCAGCTTTTATCTTCCTTTTGACAGCTTGCCGTCAATATCAGACGGATATTAGTACAGTGTTCACGATAGCTGCCAGTTGGAATAAAACCATCATAAGGCTCGTCTGCGGGTTCCGGTAATAGTTGGCTATGCTCGTAACGCAGCCCGCCAATGAGGTGCTCAATAGAAGTCGACACCTCGCGTACCACGCCATCTGCATCGCTCGCTTCACACTGCAATTCTACTGTGGCATTTTGTGAAGTGAGGCGATATGAGCCCTGAGGAAGATATCGATAAATATCGTCGGACTCCAGCGCTTGCTTAACCAGACTTAAATACTTGTCATCAATATTACTCAGGTCGGTCAGAATCGCATCGGTAATCGTATCGTCGTTGGCACCTTTTAATGCGTCAGCGATGTTTACCGCAAGACGCTTCTGCTCATCATCAGCCATGGCCAGAAACAACTTTCTGGGTTCAGAATAGTTGTCGTCATTGATTGTATCGTAGTTATCTACGGCTACATCACTTCCAGCGATGATATAAGGGTCTTGCGCAGAGGGCGCTGGCTGTGGGGCGTTAGGATCGCCATTGGGGAAAAAGTTCGGACCACTGCCCTGATTATCACCTAGGGCCATATTGCCGTCACGTTGATAGTCGTGAAAGCCTGCCGGGCAGCGTGGTTTGTTGACATCTAACTGATTAACATTCGTGCCAACCCGATGTTGTTGCGTTAAATTATAAATGAACATGCGCCCTTGCAACACGCGATCAGGTGACAAGCCTATACCTGGCACAAAGTTGGCTGGGTTAAATGCTGACTGTTCATTTTCGGCAAAGTTATTTGAGACGTTTTCATTGAGCGTCAATTCGCCAATTCTTTCATACGGGTAAACATCTTCTGGCCAGGTTGTTGTTGCATCAAATGGGTTGTAACCAAAGCGCTGCTCAAACTGCTCAATTTGCGTTTCTGTCATGGTTTGTAGCATGACGGCATATTTAGGAAAATCGCCGTTTTCAATGCTTTCAACCATTTTCTTTTGTGCGCCATTGGGATCAGCGCTGGCGATTTCAGTCCCGATCAGGTTTTTAATTCCCTGCTGAGTCTGGAATTTGTACTTACCAAAACAGCGTTGACCCGCTTTGTTATAGAATACAAAGGCGTTAATACTGAAGCCGTTCATATTGGCATAAGACGCAGGTATGCCACGGTCAGAGTTAACAAAGGTAAATGCAGAGAGGGTTTGTGGCTGTTTGCTGACAAACTCCAGTTTGCTTTGCGGACTGGGAAGATTGGTTTTTGGGTTTTTTCTTTCTGAGTGAGCAAAATCCGGTAGTTTTAATGGATCGCGCACCGTAAATACTGGTGAGCTCAGCATTAATAAATCGTAGTTACCGTCTTCGGTGTAAAACTTTACGGCAAACCCACGTAGATCCCGCTCGTAGTCGCTTGAGTCAATCCCACCGAATATCGTTGAAAAGCGGACAAAGACTTTGGTTTCTTTGCCTGTTCCGTTTAAGAACTTTGCGTGTGTAATTGCGCTTTGATCGTTGTCTAGTTTAAAGGTACCAAAAACTCCGGTGCCTCTGGCATGGAGTACCCGTTCAGGTGTGCGCTCGCGAGAAAAATGCGAGAGCTTCTGGAATAAATGGATATTGTCAAAAGTCAGTGGCCCTTCTTTACCGACAGTAATGCTGGCACTATCCTGACGAATAGGAGCACCCACTTCATTCGTTAGCGTTTTCTTGCTCATGTTCATTCCCTCAATTGACAGTATTGTCGCCAGAGAATGTAGTGCAGTACCTGCTTAATGTTATTACGCGAGATTACATATGATAATTTTATGTAATTTTTGATTTGGTTAAACGGGACCTGTTCACTGAGTGTCAGCGCAAATCCACAGTCTGACTCTTTGGGCAGTGTATACAACGGCTTTTTGTTGATGTCGGTAATATTTTACGGTAACAGTACGTCAGATGACGGCACAATATCTGATCTTGTGCTATTACAACAACGTATAACCAGATCACAGAGTTTTAAGGAGCAAGAATGCGACATTTATCAGCAAGTATCCTATGTCTGCTGCTATCGGGTTCACTTCAGGCCACCCAGAGCAACACACCAAGCCAGGCCTACAACTGGACAGCAGGTCCAGACTTACCCATGGCACTGCAAGAAGTATATCCTGCTGTATTTAATGAACGTATTTTTGTTGGGGGCGGATTCACACCCTCTGACTCTCCGTCCTTTTCGGGGCTAGGTCCAAGCACAGACGTCTTTCTACTTAACCCGGCAAAAGAATTCTGGACAAAAGCACCGTCCTTACCTGCGCCACGTCACCACCTTGGTATGGTTAGTAATCGGCACTTCATTTATGGTATCGGTGGCTTTACGGGCGCTAAAGGCAGCGCCTGGGAAATTCAAAGCTCTGTATTCCGCCTGGATGGTAATTTACAAGTGTGGCGCACCGGCCCGTCGCTGCCTATTCCATTGGCTGAATCTGTGTATGCCAATGTCGGTAAGAATATTCATGTGATTGGCGGTAAAACGGTTTCTAGAGAGACTGGTAAAAATGTCGATACCGACGCCCACTATGTGCTTATTAACAACTCCTACTGGCGAAAGCTGAAATCAGCGAGCCTGGTCAGAAATTCTGCTGCCAGTGCAGTCATTGGTCATAAGATCTATGTTATTGGTGGACGTACATCAGGCCAGGATGGTGCTAATCTGAGTTACGCGGAAGTGTATGATACAAAAGCTGAAACCTGGACGCCTATTGCGCCGCTGCCGGTGGCTTCCGGCGGTTTGTCGGCCAGTGTTCTGGATGGCAAAATCATAGTGTCGGGCGGCGAGGTGTTTGGCCCGAAAGGTAACTGGCAGGCAGGTAAAGCCTTCGATGAGGTTTGGGCGTACGATCCGCAGACCAATCGGTGGCAGGCGCTGCCGGACTTGCCTCAGCCACGTCACGGACATGGCTCTGTCTCGTTAAACGAGCAACTCCATATTATCGGCGGCGCGGCTAAGGTGGGGCCGCAGGAAACCCTGTCGTCGACGCAAGTGTTGACGCCGAATGTGGACCCATAACGAAATAGCGATATCAAATTAGATAGCACTGAGTTGTTGTGCGAGAGACGGAATTTATCAGGCAAAAAGGTTGTTTACATTTCATACACTCCACTTGCTGGTGTACAATAAAGGGACAATAACAGGCTGTCTCATAATTCAGTCACCAACAAATGGATTTTTAATGAAATACTTTTTAATTGTTCTGTCTTTTATATGTATAAGCACACAAGCAAGTACTAAGCACTTTACGCAACATCAGGTGAATATCAAGCGTCTGGGTAGCCATGCTGGCCAGGTATTTTATATGTCTTTTGATAAGCCGTTTTCAACAGATTGTGCATGGAGTAACCTCTATTGCCCAATCGCTTCAAAGGAATGTGAAAACTTCTACTCGCTTGTGATGGCGGCCAAGATGGCGAATCGAAAGCTTTCTACGGTTGCTTACTCTCAGGATACTCCTGGCGGTAGCTGCAAAGTAACTCATGTAGAGGTAGATTAGCTGTAATCGCGCTTTGTGTTACTGCACTCTATGGCAGATAGAGTGCAGTGGTTTATACGCTTACTTACGGCAAACAGCTAGACTTGGTAAAAAAGTATCTCACTTCATAGTCTTCGCAGGTGGTATAACTGCTGTTCCCGCCATTACTGGAGTTCCAGCAGGCAAAGCCAGAGCTGTTGTTGACCAGGTTTTGCCCGCTCAGGCTTGAGTCCAGCTTGCTGCCTTTGACTCGCGCAACGACGCCTGCAACATCATTGGTGCTGCAACTAGCTGCAATGTTGCCCGCAGACTGGTGTGAGCTGAACAGCTCGTTATCACCACTGGCCGGGTCATCGCGGTCAAGCCAGCCTGTTGCATAGAGGCCGCCGTTGACCTGTGAACTGGCGATACGGTAAACTCCCAGTGAGTTCAGTTCTTTATTCTCGGTGCCATGAAAGGCAAACAATTGCTGGCTGGCACTGGCTGAGTAGGTTGTACAACTGCCAGAGGCTGTCCCCCCTTTGACCAAATTGCCATTGCTGGAAGTCAGCTTCAGGTAGTACACGGTATCGTAGCCATATTTGCCATCGTCTTTACAGATCTGCAGACTCTTCAGATGCTCGCCTTTGCTGGTATCAAAGGTCAGTTTATTGCCCCAGCTACCGCCGCTGCCACCGTAAGTAACACAAAACTCGGATGTGCCCACACTAGCATGTGACAGGCTTTGTTTGGTCTCGTAACAAGCCTGAAACCCATCCACCCGATTGTTTGAGCGAACCCGTACTGAGCTGAGGTTAAAGGTGCCGCCCACCAGAGCTTTACGCTTTAATAAAGCAATATCGTTGAAGGCGTCGCCTTTACTGGTCGAGCCTATTGCGTTGTTTTTCACGTACTGCCAGTCGATATATTCAGCAGAGTTAGACAACCAGAAAGAGTCGAATGCCTTGTAATAGTTCACCCAATGGTGCTCTGAACTGTTGCCGATGGCGTTTTGCAGCTGAACATGTTCATAGGCGTTGAATGGCATCGCAAACTGATAGCTGCCGCCCAGGCTCTGACAGTTCGCAAAGCCCATGTCCCAGCTGCCTTTGCTGGTGGTCAGCTGCCAGTTGCGGTTGTCATCCACACAAGCATGGTACTGATAAGTGGAGCAGGCTTTGTCGACAATTGCAGCGTCGCTTTCGAGACTCGCACAGTCACCAGAGCCATTGGGTCGGTTTGATTTCCACGACCAGATAAAGTCCTCAATCTGGACCTCATTGGCACCATAGCCGCTGGCAGCACTGGTGTTATTGGCCTCGACCAGCGCCAGTTCGAGAATTTGTGCGCCTTTGTTAGCCCACTTGCTGATCACATTGCTACCGGTTTTACTTGAGCTCGGGCCATCCGGGTTGAGCTGAGTCGCGCCATCAATGATCACTGTCATATTGTTGGCTAGGTAATGCGCGGTTTGGTCGCCATTTACACACTCATTGCTGCCGTTTTGACAAAATGGCTGATTGCTTTGCAGGTTACCATTGGCATCAAAGGCATCTACGCCGATAAACACGGTGTTCCAGAACTTGGAGTAGCTACCGCTGCTGTGATAGGAGCACAAATTGCTGTGATCTCTGGGGGTTTGCACTACGGCAACCAGCTGCTTACCCGCAGCCAGAATGTCGCGTTTGGTGAGGTGCGACACTGGCAAGGATGCGCAGCTCTTATCGGCATAGCCCCAGTCCGACGGCATCAGCAGATAGTCGCCGATGTCTTTTTCCAGACGTTCGCCAATTTTGTTGTGCCAGTTTTTATGGTCGTTATGCTTGTATGATTCGATCTTCAGTAAAACAACCTCGTCCGGGTTGTCTTTCAGAAAGTCTTTTATGTCGTCTAACCCTTCCGACAACTTAGCGTGAAAGCTGGAGCAAATAGCTTTATTTTCCAGTGAGTTGTGACACAGCATAGGGGTTGAATCAAAGGTGCCTTCCGGATAGATATCAAACTCCATTACCCGAATGCCGCGCTTAAGCAGACTTTTGGGTGAATAGTATTGATTGACGTCGGTATAGGTACCTTTGCTCCAGGCATGTGAGGCATAGGCATTGTGCGCCCCGGCCCACAGGGTTTTAGAAAATGGCGCAAAGTTGTCTATCTGCCCTTGCAGATCCAGTCGGGTGACTTTCTCATCATCGGTTTCTATTGCGGCGCTTACTGCAAATGATAGGCAAGATGTTGCTACCGCACCTGCCAACAGCAGCGCCGGTGTATTGCTTGGTTTCATAGTAAAAATCCTCTCCTTTTAGTGTGATGCTGGTCCTTAACCAGGGCGCTATTTACGCACCCTGTACGAGCAACCGCGGCAAATATAGGCGTGAAAAGTGCAAGAAGTGTGAAGAAAAGAGTTTAAACTCTAAAGTTGTCAGGTAGAAATACACCTGGCTTCGTTTTGAGGTGAGAAAAGGACCGATCCTCGACGTCAGGGCCGTTTCATGGACAAATTACATGAAGTTTTTCACAAAACTGTGATTGAAAATAAAGGGTTGAAAGCAGGGCTGTTATCACATGCAGCGCCATTATCGCGGACGCGTGCGAGCCGGGAACTGTCAACCAAAAGCACCAAAAACTCTTGCTATGAATCGCCTGATTGCGCCATAGGTGCTTGTATAATAGTAATAAATTGGTTCTAATAAAGGTAAATGAGAACGCTGACAGAAATAAGTTGCGTTAGGAATCAAAGCGCGTACAGCTTGTTCATCAAAAGCTACTCCAATAAAGCAACCAGGATGTTAACAGAATACGATATTCTGGCAGCGGCCTGATCAAACAATGAACAGCGCGCATTGCATACATGTCAAAGCCAAGTCTGTTCGACCACTCCATATCTGAGGAAATTATGAAAAATAAAATAGTGTTAGGCTTATTTTTAAGTGCCCTTTCATCCAGCGTTTTTGCGGCTAATGAGGGCAAAATCACTTCGATTGCCTTTGCTGGTGCAAATATGTCAAGCCATCCGGATGTAGTCCAATTACAAATTGAAGGCGGCTTTGAGTCGGCCGATTGCAATACAGGTGTTGCTGCAATAAGGAAAAGTGATACACACCTTGTTTCTGCTGCGCTTGCCGCATTTGCAATGGGAAAGCCGGTAAAAGTGTTCCTTAATGCGCACGACCTTTATTTTCCCTCACAAAAACGATGTGTCATATCAATGCTGACAATGGCGAAGTAAAGCCAACATTGAATGCCATTTTGTTGAGACCCACCCAAAACTGATAACAAAGGGTACTACAAGGAAGATACAGTGTGGATATCCACCTATACTTTTCGGGTATGTTCTACGTTAAAATACAACACTTTTTGTCTTTCCAGCGGGTACAAACTATACCCGGTGGAAAGCACATTGACTGTTATGCAGCGCAGTCGTCTTTGGCCTGGGGCTGTAATTCCATTAATACTGCCTGCCATAACCCGCTTAATGCTGATAAATAATCTGGCTGCTGATATAGCGGCTGTGTTTCGCCTTGTATTGTGGCTGCCAATGCCGCAATGGCGTTGAGGTTACACTGATCTCTGTGGGTCATTAATTGCTGTTTGTCCATGGGGACAAGCTCAACAGGCATATAGGTTCGCCATGTTTCACTCGGCAGGCTTTGGCTTGAAGGAAACCAGCTTAACGGGCCTGTGGTTTCGCTGAGTGTTAAAGTACCATGCGGAAATAGCGCAGAGCACTGATGGTTTAAAAAAGTAGCGCTGCCGTCATCTTCAGCAGACGAAAAGTTCTGGCATAAGACAGAGACAGTAAGGCTGTCGGTTTTGAGCATGACAGGCTGAAACGCCATTGGCTTGCCGTTGTATTTGATGACCTCGAGTCCTTCAAACCCTCCCAGTGCACGGCCTAACAGATCCAGCGCTGAATAAAGCGTTCTTAAATTGGCACCCATGGCATAGTGCATACAACCAAACCCTTGCTGATACGCGTTCAGGATGGATTGTAAAAATGCCTGAGGAGCGTAGAGGTCGGCAAAGTGCCCATTGACGTGAAAATACACCTGGTGCTGCTCGGCTAGTGCCAGTGCTTTTTGTACAAACGCCTGATCAACGGGGTGCTCACACAACACAGAAACGCCTTGCTTTAGCAAAGATAAGACAATGGCTTGACCCGCATCGCCCGATACTGCGACACATACGATATCAATAGAGTTAGCCGGAACTGCACTGACATCAGTGTAATAGGGCACACCCAGTTGGTGTGCGATCTGTTGAGAATGTTCACTGCCTTTTGACAGGACACCCACACAGGTGAAGCTGTCTTGTGGAAACTGAGTTAAAGCGCGAATATACGTGGAACCATAGTGGGTACCACAAACGAGTACTTTCATAATATTATCCTTTTTCTAAGCAATTGGATGTGGCTCTTGGTTAACCGGCCGCCCTTGCAACAATTTGCGCAGCCTTGGGTTGTCTACCCGTTTAAATTGCTCACCAAAGTGAATGGGTTGCATGTTGACACCAATAGCACGCGCAACCCTGAACGGGCTGAGTGCCATATCTGGTGAGGTAACATCCACAATGGCAACTTCGACCCCAGCTGTATCCAGGCGTTGCTTAAGCTGGCCGACGTGTGTGATCACCTCATACGGCCAGTCTTCCAGCGTTTTCGCCTCGCTGATGGGTCGGCGCATAAAGTCAAAGGCCGCGAGTTTGCTTTTACTAAAATAATAGGCCGCGTGATCTTCCAGGCTTGTTACGTCACTGACTTGCTGAGGAATTGCCTGTCCAGAGCGCATTAACTGGCACAGATAAGGCATTACATGGCCTTGTTCTAGCAATGCTTTGCGCATGGCTACTTTGATATCTCCATGCGTGGCCAGGGCCACTGAGACTGCAGGGGTGCGATAGCCATCTCCCAGCGCTAAACACACGACCGTTGGCACGTGTAATCCCACATCCAGTAAGTAGCATTCGAGCTCAATGCCCAGCTCAGTTAACTCTTCAATCATAACGCGCATTTTTCCCTGGTTTAGCGCCTCGTAACTGAGACGTTCGCAGGGCAGCTGTGCATACCAGGTGAGCATCATGGCGTCGCGTTCTATGAGTTCATAACAGGCTCTGAGTGCAGCATCATCGTTGTTTTGGCCAGCCGCGAGCCCATTTGATGACACCTGACTAAACTGCTCTTTATAAGGGCAGGCAAAGTTAAAATAGCTGACCAATGCCGGCACCCAGACAGGCTCTTTGGTTGCCAGCCAGTTGCCGCGGCACCAGTGTATTTTTTGTTTTCTGTGCCATTTGTGAAACGGGAAATTAGGCGTGCTGTATTGCTTATTGGAATACAACACTAAAGTATCCGGATCGACATAGTCACCGTTTAACTGGCTAATTGACGCATATTTGCAATCACTCAATTGGTATCTGGCCGCCGAGTAGCGCTCCAGAGCCTCACCGACGGCACTAATATGCGCTGAAATAGTATCCAACCCTTTACCTGAGCCAACCTGACCTGAGGCTCTTGGGTCAAATTCGCCCTCCGTAAACGAGGATACCCCGGCAGATGCTGTGATCGGGAAGTCAGGTAAATGTGGCGCATGTCCCGTGAGCTGGCGGACGATCCCTGTGAGGGGATCGACCCAGCCTTCAAATAGCGATTTAAATTGCTCAACATCCTGGAGTTGATTTAGCGGGTTAGTGGCAGAGTGGGTATCTCGGTGTATGGATAACGCGTGGGTATTCATATTGCTATGATCAAAACCACAAACATCACACCAGGGAATAGGGATAATGGCATGTTTTTCTGCCTGGTGCGTAACCAGGTTTTGTACCATGACACGCGATACCAGTTCGCTTTCGCTATAGCCCCAGAGTATTTTTAATGCCTCCATGGCAAGCTGTTGGCCCGTGATGGCAGACATGGGTGTAAGCATACTGCGGGCACGGCCGTCACGATTCTTTTTATGGCTTTTTTCTAATTCGTGTGCAAGCTCACCGTGTTGTTCTGTGCCCAGCTTTCTGAGTCTTAAGCAGTTCCAGCATGAGCCTGAGGTGGTGTCATCTAAATTGACCACCGGACCTATCCAGCTCTCCAGACCGTCGAGGTGGCCATAAAGTGTTTTAATCGTGTGCTGATGCACATATTCAGAGACTTTATGCGACCAAAAGTGGGCATCTTTACTTAACGTGACAATGGCCAAATCCCAGTCATTTGATGGGCTGCCTAACTGGGGGTTATCGCAGGTGAGCTCAGAGTGGCTGATCTGCATCCAGGGGTTGCGCTGTTGCAGTGCTGCTGTAAAGACCTGTGCTCTGGGTTTACCAATGTCTTGTGGCGTGAGAAAGCGGTGGCATGTTAAATCGTCGTTGGTGATATTTTCTTTATCTAATAAATGAACATGGCCGACACCCGCAGTACCCAGCTCTTCCAGTAGCGTGACAGCCCAGGGTTCAAGGCCGATAACGAGTACCCGGCAGGGATCAAGAGAGTATACCTGGTCCTGGCTATGTGGTTGTTGGCTTGCTTGCTGCCAGGGGCGTAAAAAGCGGGTTTGTACTAAACCGGGCGGCTGAAATTCAAGTTGTTCAGAGACTTCTTCCAACAAACCATACTGGCTGAGCAGTTGCAGCACGGCCTCAATACTTGCATCCCCATATTCAGGTAAACGGGTGCAAATTTCAGCCTGTGTCAGCTCTCCCTTAAGCAATGGCAGGATTTTTTCAACAAAGTCGGAGGTATCGCGACCGTGAATCTGGAAGTCTCCCAAATCTGAACTTAATAACACACCATTGCTGTTGGGATTAATGCTCGCAGCCGGGGTCAATCTTAGCTTTTTCATAAATTAAACATCCAATTTCTTAAGACACTCCTCGCACAAAGCGGGGAGTGTCAATAACTGCGTGCTAGCCGCCGGTGCTGCATGGTGTGCATGTTACGCATTGGTAACCCTGCACACACTGATGGGTGCACTGAACGCATTGATGAGTACACTGCAAACACTGCTGGGTACACTGAACGCATTGATGGGTACACTGCAAACACTGGTGGGTGCATTGAAGACATTGATGAGCACACTGCACACATTGTTGGGTGCACTGAGCACAATGATAAGTGCATTGAAGACACTGTTGAGCGCATTGCACACATTGAGACGCACACTGATAACACTGCGCACAGAAGTTCACCACACAGGGGTAGCAGGTATCACATTTGGTGATGTGTGCACACTGCTGGCAATGTGCCTTTTGTTCCGTTTGACACAAAGCGCAGAAATTCACGGTGCATGGGTAACAGGTGTCACACTTGGTAACCGGCTGGCACTGCTGGCAGAAGTTAACGATGCACGGATAACAGGTTTCGCACTTTCTGGTGGCACATAGCTGGCATTGCCCGTTTTGACCCGGCTGGCACATAACACAGAAAGTCACAATACATGGATAACAAGTATCACACTGAGTGACAGACTCACATTGTTGACAGAGGGTAACGGTACATGGATAGCAGTAGACGCATTGCGTGATTGGAGTGCATTGCTGACAGAAGTTAACAATACAAGGGTAGCAAGTATCACATTGAGTGACAGGTGCACATTGCTGACATTGCAGAGTCTGGCCCGGTTGACAGAGCGCACAGAAATTAACAATGCAGGGATAGCAAGTGACACAGTTAGTAACTGGCTCACAGGTTACACACTTATGGGTCGTCTCACATTGTATGCAGGCTACACAGGGGGTAGGTGGGCCCAGCGGCTGATAGCTAGTACCAACAGGTGCACAGGTTGCACATAGTGTGGTAGTGCACGGGACACACAGGATTGTTGGTGCGGCACATGGAGCACAAGGTGTGCAGTAGTAACATACAGCACAGTCGGCAATGCCAGACGGGTTACAGCGTGCTTCTAGTGCTTTGACTTTGAGGTGAGCTCAGTTACCTGTAACTGAAGTTCTTTGATAGCTTGTTCGCTCATCATACTTTCCTTAAGTTAAGTTTATTGTGTTATTTGGTATCGAGTACCAAAAACAACCTAGGTTTGTTGCTTGCCGCACATGTCATAAGTGGCAAACAGCATGTCTTTAAAAGACACATTCATCACATTGCAATAGGGAACTTATTGCACTTTAAACAGGGTGTTGGCCGTTATGTGTGGAAACATGTAACGGCTTCGTTTGCTGGGGTCTTTGCCGTTTATTAAACTAAAGTCCAGCGTAATATCCTGACTGTACTGCAGCATATTCTGGCCATTGGATAGTCGCTCTAACCACATAGTGGTTTTGAAACGAGGCACATTGGAGTGCGTTTGCATAAAGGGCGTGTTGGCGATATTGCCGTCGGCTTGCGTATCGACATCCAGCACTGTGGTGTCGATTACGCCTATGCCTTGCTGGTAAAGACTGTCTAAAGCAACTTGCAGAACAATGTTGGGGTTCACATTGGGGTTTTCAGGAATATCAGGACCATAAGGGACTTTAAAGCTTGCACCGCCAGCCGTGGGCAGGGCGTTGGCAACAGGAATGCTGGGCGCACCTTTGAAGCAATCGTGCCCTCCAATAGCCAAAATTGAATTTCCATGCGGTACAGACACTTGTTTTACAATAGTCAGGTCCGGTGCTTGCATCGGGAGCGGATCGGGGGTATCCGGCACCCAGGGTTTCTTGTTCAGGGTACCTTGCCCCTGAGGTGCAATCACCTGATGTAACCAACTGCCATTTTCAGCATGGACGAGCTCATCTTTTTGCGGGCCATCGGCAAAAAATACCCGTTGCGAATAAAAAATGGTGTAGGCATCTTGCTCGTAATTACCCGCCCGGTTAGCCACTTTGCCCTGAATCGCGCTAAAGGTCATGACCTCGTAGTAGGGGATATTTTTTAAGATGAAGCCATTCGGGGCATTATCTTGCGGGATCGGCATAACATTAAATCCCCCGTATCGTGTGCTAACCCAGGTCCCAATTAACCCGGCCAATGGCCCGAGCTTTTCAAGGATCTCACAGTTTTGATCGCCACCACCGGCTGCAATGAGCGGCACATTAAAATCTGGCACAAAATTCGGCTGTTGCGGGTTAGTGGGCTTGTCTGTGCAGTTAAGCTGCTGAGGGATGCATGAAGCGCAGCGTAATATGGCGCCGTGGGTATTGGTTTCAGAACAGTGTTTGCTCAGATCTTCAAATGCTGATTGAAGTTGCGCAATTTCAATTTGTAATTGCGCAATGGGGTCTTGCTTACTCATGGTTTACTTTCCTTGCTGTGCAAAAATTATCGGTAGATTAATTTTTCAACAGTCTTTGAGTGTATCAGCAAGGTTTCCCAAATTTTATTACATCCTATTACACAAAAATAACGTTCGGCAGGTATGCATGATCTGTGTTGCTCAGATTACATGAAGTGTTGTTTGTGAGTGCTTGCTTTTTATATGGTTTCTGTTATGCATAAGCCCTCTGTAGAGCTTGGATAAAAAGCGGCTTTACGTTTATTGATAGTGGATTGATTCGTAAGGGTCCGAGCTCTTTGTTGAGCTGAACGTAACAAACTCCACTGTCATCCGGACGCTTGCGAGCAGGGAGCGGCTAACCTGCAATGCAGAAGTTCCTTCTGGTCAAGTACCTGACAAACCACTTTGTAGTAAACACTTAGCCATTTGTTTTTATTATGGGTATGCTACCAGGTACCCTGCTGTAAGGTCGTAAGTAGTAAGCAGCAAAATCATTACAACTTCGGATAAATAAACTAACTAGCGATTATGGTTGAAGAGATTAGTATCAAATTGTTTGAACTAGGCCCGACAAGGTCTGCCCGGGTACGCTGGGCATTGCTTGAGGCAGGGCTAACATTCGAGTCAGTGCAAAACGGAGTAGAGATATTTAAGTCTACGGAGCTGTTAAATATTCACCCATTGGGCAAGTTACCCGCGGTATTAATCAATGGACAGCCTCTTTTTGAGTCAGCGGCCATTGTCACGGCGATAGCCGATCTAGTGCCAGATAAGAAGTTGATAGCAGCGCCTTCAAGTTGGTCGAGAAACCTGCATAATCAATGGGTTTGTTTTACATTGAGTGAGCTGGAGCCTTTTGTACAGTCAACCGAGATCAACTCAATGGATTTTGTTTTACCAGCAGAGCAACACGTTCGGGAAATTGTCCCGCAAAATAACATGCTGTATAAAAAATCGGCCACAGCGTTAGAAAAGCACTTTTCCCGGTACGACTACCTGGTTGACGACCAATTCTCGGTTACAGATATCGTACTTGCATACACCTTGTGCTGGGGACAAGAGCAAAAGTTGCTGGATGACTTTCCGAACATCAATGAGTATATGGATCGACTCTATAACCGCGAGCATTGCACATTAAAAAAACCATAGGGGCAGCTTAGCACCTTTGCTCTACAAGCCTGAATTTATGGAGGGGTCTGGCAAAGCTTGCTAACACTGCATTAGTTAAGTAAGGCGCTTGCGCGGTGTTGAATTCTAATACGTATACGTGCCTAGATTTTTATTATTTGGAATAAGAAATGTCGAAGATTCTATTATTGTTTATTTTAATTTTGCCTATCTTAGGCTGTCAGACGTCTGGTGTGCAATCAACCAGTAGCGTTGAGCTTGTCCCTGAGGCTATGAATTCAGAATTGGAGTTTAAACTCAAAGAGAATGCAAAGCTTGTTGTTTCTTCCATGTCAAAGTTAGTAGATTTTGAATTTGATTACTCTGAAAGATCTGTTAAATGGTTGGATGGATTTATTAATCGTAATCAGGACCTTACTTTGGTCGATACTTTGGGTTCGTATTTAGGTGAGGCTCTATTAAGGAAATATGGTGGTAGTTGGGTAATAATCGAAGGGGTTCCCGCGCTTGAAATTCGTCCTGATTTTATTATGTTTCCGTTTTCAAAGGTCGAAAAGCAAATTGTATATGGAGAGCAAGAGTCAATCACAGAGTATTTTTTAATGACAGAGGTTATGCTTAAGAGGTACGAGCACAGAGGTTAGGGAGTTGGATATCCACTCCTGTCTTCTGAATGTCTGTGAACTGGGATTTACCAACGTGTGGCACAGTGGTGCACCGTTGCATCCGAACATACACACCCCACTGTCATCTCGGACGCTTGCGAGCCGGGATCTACTGGCCAGCAATACTGTGGTTCCTTTTAGTCGCGAACCCTACCAACCCCGCCGTAACTCAGTTGCTATCCAACCCGTCAAACTGGTTAGGTATTACTGGAGATCAGTATTGTGTTATCTTACACGACAGTTGTTAACACGGAATTTTGCATCATGAACGAATCGGTGATCCACCAGACCTTATCGCAGCGCTTTGGCTTTTCAGCATTCAGACCTGGCCAGGAACAAACTGTCACACAGCTGGTTAACGGTCACTCTAGCCTCGCAATTTTCCCAACCGGCTCTGGTAAATCTTTGTGTTATCAGCTGACGGCCTTGCAGCTCCCCAATTTAACCTTAGTTATTTCGCCTCTGCTGGCGCTCATGAAAGATCAGCTGGAGTTTTTACACAGCAAAAATATCAATGCGGCCAGTTTAGATTCAACGTTAACTCGAGAGCAAAGTCAGTCTGTGATGCAAAATGTCAGAAATGGCAGCATTAAAGTGCTGATGATCTCGGTTGAGCGATTTAAGAACGAACGTTTCAGAGAATTCATCAAGCAAGTGCCTGTTTCTATGCTGGTGGTTGATGAAGCGCACTGTATCTCTGAATGGGGTCACAATTTCAGGCCCGATTACCTTAAGCTACCCGACTATCGTAATGAGTTAAACATTCCATTAGTGCTGCTGCTCACCGCCACCGCGACCAAAAAAGTAAAGCGCGACATGGCGAACCGGTTTGATATAAAACCCGAGCATATCGTGCAAACGGGCTTTTATCGCGCCAACCTGGATTTAAGTGTATATGCCTATCCGGAAGAGCAAAAAGTGCAGGCACTAATTGGCTATTTAAAGCAACAAGCTGGCGCAGGCATTGTGTATGTCACGCTGCAACAACAGGCTGAGCATGTGGCTAAGCAATTGCAGGCAGCGGGCGTAAACGCTGCCGCCTATCATGCCGGACTGGATGACAGCCTTCGTCAGAGTATCCAAAACGACTTCATGAACAATCACAAACAAGTGATCGTTGCCACGATTGCCTTTGGTATGGGCATAGACAAATCCGATATTCGTTTTGTGGTGCACTACGATCTGCCAAAATCGATAGAGAATTACAGCCAGGAGATAGGCCGCGCAGGGCGCGACGGGCAATTTTCTGAATGCATTACCCTTGCTAACTTAGATGGCGTTGCGACGCTTGAGAACTTTGTTTACGCCGACACCCCAGAGCAAGCCAGCATTCAGGCACTGATTGATGAAATTCAGTCGCAGCAACAGCAGGGGTTATGGGAAATGCAGGAGCTCAGCGCCTCTAAAGTCAGCAATATCCGATTGCTGGCATTAAAAACCTTGTTGGTGCAGCTCGAACTCAAAGGCGTAATTGAGGCCAAATACGCCTTTTACGCCGACTTTAGATTCAAGTGGTTACGCACAGAGCAGGACGTCATCAGCATGTTCGATGCGAACCGTCAGCAATTTATCCAGCAGATAATTGCCAATACGCAATTTAAGAAAGTGTGGGGCACCGTTGATATTCAGGCCTTAGTGCAACTAGGGCACGACAGAAATCGAATTGTAGCGGCACTGGACTACTTGCATGAGCAAGGGCACATTGAGCTTGAGTCAAAACGCATGATGCAGGTTTATCAGGTAGACGAAACCAAGCTGGCAGAGCCTAATTTGGCCAAAGAGCTTGCCGATTATTTTTTAGAGAAGGAGCAAGCTGAGGTTAAACGCATCGCCGCCATGCTGCGCTTTTTTGAGTTAAATACGTGTTTGAGTTACAACTTAGCGCGTTATTTTGATGATGAAAATGCCCCAGAGCAATGCGGACACTGCTCAGCGTGCCGAGGCCAGGTTGCACAATTAACCCAGTCTAAGCAGACAGAATTTCCCTCGGACGACACATTACGAAGCGACTTAAATGCGCTAAAACAGCATTTGACCCAAATTGGCGTTACGCCAAGCCTGGCAATACTGACCCGATTCCTAACCGGCATGACCTCGCCTTTGGCAACGTCTTCAAAATTCAGACAACGCTCCGGGTTTGGCAGCTGCGCAGACATTCGCTATCAACAGGTTTTGAGTAAAGTACAGCAATTAGGTTTTGGGGTGTAATGGCGAATCCATGATGTAGCGCATTTTTATCAGAAAGCACCAAAATCAAAGCGAAACAGTGTATGAATGAGTTCCGACCTGGCAGTCAAACCTGATCCGGCCGAACTTCTACTTCAAAACTAGCATTTCTTTTTCAAAACTGACATCCACCACCGTCATCCCGGACGCTTGTGAGCCGGGATATGCCAACGTACGATGCAGTAACACCCCGTTGCAACCGAACTCACAAGCCCCAGCGTCACCCCAGACACTGCGTAATGACTCAGAATTTAGGGGTTAATGATTATGTATCTGGCGCTCACATAATCAGGAAGTGACGAGCAGCTAATGGAGCCATTTTTATCATCAATGTAAACTTCTATGCTTTTACCTGCCGCGAGTGCTGCCAAAACAATGGCGTTACCTTTGTCCGACGGCGGACAAATCCACTTGCCATTAGAGCCGCTTGTCCTGAATGCAGTGTTGCCATTACATTGCTGAGGATAGTCCATCACCCAAGTGACTTTGCCTTTACAGTTGATATCCGCCGCATTTGCCAATACAGGGAACAAAACAAGTAGAACTGGTAATAACGCTTTCATAGAGCTTCCTTTAGTGTTTAATATATTTGCTAACGATACAAAGTGCTTTGTTTAGCATTGCGACGAGTGAGCGCTGGCTGTGCCTTCATGTCAGCCTGTAACTGCGTGCCTTAGAGCAATCTAACAAACTTCTTATTTATTATGGACAATTTTTGTTAGTTTGTGATTACAGGCGAGTACCGGGTTGGTTTCAGCTGTAGGAGAGTTACCAAAAATTGGGGTGGGTGTCCGGATAAAGCATCCATTAGACATAATGGGGTAGAATAAATTGTTAGCCCTTCCTAGGAAATTATGAGTAAACGTCCAAAATTAGGTGACATTATTGAGATTCCATTACCGAATAATGGAACAGGTTATGCTCAATATACCCATAAGAATAAACAGCATGGTTCCTTGCTACGTGTTTTCCAGATTAGTCAAAAAGTGGGAGATATCGCTGAACTGTTGTCTACAAAACATCAATTCACAACTTTCTTCCCATTGTCTGCAGCCTGAGCTCGTGGAATTGTTAGAGTCATTGGTAATATAGCAATTAAAGATGAATATCAAGACTTTCCTACTTTTCGAGCAGGTGTCGCAAACAAGTCGGGTATTGTTGAGGTCTGGTGGCTATGGGATGGCGAAAAGGAAGTTCGAGTTGGAGAGTTATCAGCTAAACAGATGGAGTATCCTATTCGAGGTGTCATAAATGATACCCTGTTAATTGAGCGCATTGGTAGTGGTTGGCAGGGCTAACAAGGCCGTTAAACAAAGGACACAAAACAGTTGGCTTGTGTTCCTTTTTCGCTTATTTTAACCAACTATTTTATTGCCTGTTAACAGGCGTTAGCTACAAATTGTGACCTACCTAGGTCAATGAGTGAAAATTAATGAATAAATTGATTAAAATTTTAATCGTACTTTTTGTTGTATTCGTTTTAACACAACTGGATTTTGGTTGTTCTGCAAAAGTAAAGGAAGCTCACAAAGTAGTTGTTAACACTGGCTTTGATGAGATTCGTAACAAAGAGCATTTTAATCTGTTATCTTCGTTCGATAATCGTTATATTTTAAAGTCATTGGATATCACGGATGTTGCAAGGTTAGGTGCTATAGATTTTTATCCGGCATCTTTTGCAAATGGAGCGATTACATATATTTTAAAATTTGATAAAGCTACTTTTGATGTTTCAGAAATGGAAGTGTTAAAAGGTAAAATATCTCAAATTTACAACCACATAAGTCAATTTCAAATTGAGCATGTTGATATTTTAGAATCCGAATCAAAAAGTAAAGCAAAGTTTGTAAAAGAGATTTTTTCTGGCAATAGCTTAGAGTTATATGACCACACTGATGCCAGATTGAAGTCGTTGATTACTAGAGATAACTTCGAGGAGCTTTTATCTGAGCTTACCAAAAGTGTTTCTGGAGAGTTTGTTGTTAAACCAGTTTTAAAACTAGCATATTATGAAGTAGATAATCTTCCCTATCACTTTGAACTCGTCTACCAAGTGCATAGTCAAGGTTATGAAGCAAAAGAAATAAGAATATTAGTGAACCCAGAAAATAAAAAAGTAATGGGAATCTTTTTGTAGTTAACAAACGCTTTAATCAAGGGGCGCAAAACAGCAGGCTTGTGCTCCTTCGTAGCTAATTTTAGCCTGCGATCTTGTGCCGTTTACGGCAAGCGTTAGGTAACCAATGGAATTCCGCAATCAACTCATAATTGGTATTTCAATCATAATTGGCTGGGTACCATCGTTGATATTGGTTGCGTTAGCGTGTTTAGGTGTTTTTTTGGGCGCACTCAGTTTATTCGATAAAGCATTCCCTATGGCAATTGCTTTTGTGACGCTTGGCGTTATGGGCATATTAGGCTTTGTTGGCTCTACTTCAGTATGTTGGGGTTTGAAAATCTCTTATCGTAAAAGGTTTTGGTTTCTTTTGTGTGGCGTCGCTTCTTTATTAGTTGCTTCTTTGTGGCTATTTAATGGCAGCTACAATCAGCCTAACCTTCACGATGATGCAGCGGCTTATTTGTTTTTTTATATTTTTATATGCCCTTTATTAATTGGCATTTTTCATGTTGTTTTACATTTAAAAAGTGTGGGTAAGGTTACCTAACAAGCCAAGTCAACGGCACTATCCCTATATTCTAAACCTATTGCGTAATGCCAGGCCAATCAAAAAGACCAGTGCTATTGATGCGAGTGATTGAAATCCTGCTACAGCAAACACTGCGTGAGGTATGTCGACAACCAGCTTGTCATTAACCAAAGTCCCATACAATGCAGCTGATGACTCTGAACGCGCATCTTTTGAGCTGGGTATTATGGAAAACATCTGTGAGAAAGAAAATAACAGCGCGTCGTATGCAATATCTTTTTTGTCAGATGAATAGGCATATATTGGTGCACACGTTAGCCAATAAGTTCTGTGGACATCCACTAAAAAGTAGGTGTACTTCCAAGTTGAACCTACCGTATCTTCCGCGCACTAATTTTGGTTGAGTGCCCGCCTGGTTCTTATTTGTCATGAAACAAATTCCTGAGCAAGAATTCGGCCTTTAGCAAGTTAATCCTGCCGATCGCATTCGGACGCTTCTGGTTGAGTCGTTAGTTCCATTACCAATCCTTCATGTCCAATTTTCAACACAAGTTAAAGCAATGAGGCTTTACCTGCTCCATTAATTGTATATGTGGGGACTCTTATGAAAATCGTATCTTCTGCTGAAGTCAAAAATTGTTTAAAAGCGGCTTTAGACGGTGTCGTTAATGATGTAGACAACTCCGTCTTTACACGCCGTGACTCGGAAGATGCAGTAGCTATGTCCCTGGATTATTTCAATAGCCGTGTTGAAACAGTTCATCTGCTTCGTTCGTCCAAAAATGCAAAGCATTTAAGTCGTTCCATAGCGCAGTATCGTGCTGGCAAAGCAACAGAACGAGAGTTAATTGATGGGTAGTAGCCAGCGTTTGCTGGTCTGATAATACCTAGGGTGACTATTTGTATTGACAAACTCAGGACAAGAAAACGTATCAATAACCTGATTAATGATATTAAACGTCCGTCATTTGATGAGGGAATAGGTGAACCTGAGCCACTAAGAGAAAGCTAATGACACAAACAGGCTTCATCGTCGGGCGACTAACAAGGGGCTATGGCGTCAATTTCTAGGTTTCGGCATTTGCGAGCAGCTGGGCATTAACCCAAATTGTACCTGTTCTTATTCAGGTCGTCTTTAGGTGCGGTAGACTCCACAAAGTCAAATATCACAGGCTCTGAACGTGATTAAAGGAGGCTTGTTCCTATATTGATATAGTGATAAATTCCTGCTGTTAATAAATAAAATCTAGTCGACGCATGAGTGTTCTTATTCCAGTCTCTAGGAGTGTGTTCACTTTAGTACGTGCATCGTCAGGAAATCTACAGGATATATCCTTTGCGTTTAATAACTATTTTTTCGTTCATCTTATTTCTCTCCGCGTGCAATTCCACGGAACACAGCTCAAAAGCGACTTTTGTAAAAGTTGGTGTTAAACCGAATGAGCATCTGGCAAGCCTGAGTTACCACGATATTAAACCTGTCAGTTACATAGGCTCGTTGGGTAAAATTCCGGTTTACAGTGACTTTAAACCACATGACAAAGAGGTTGCAGTTTATGATGGCCTTTTTTGGGAAGTTACTCCAATGGGGCAATATGTCTATTACCTGGCCGGTGACTTCAAGAAAAATGAGAAAGGGTTGTTAAGATTTGGCTCTCAAAACACAGAGTTACGGGTTGAGATCAGCTATGAGGATGATGCAATTGATGTAGCTGGCTATGAAATGAATTATAAATATGAACAAGCTAGTCGAGGAAGCCGCCTTGATTTATCTGATTTACAAGAGCTGCAACTATCATCAATGGATAGCTTGCTAAATAAATCGCTAACTGTTGATGGTTCTTACTATTCTCGAGGGATTTTCAAAAACAGTGAACTTGGGTCTAAAACGTCTAAGTCTCGATTTGAATTTATGAAATACAAAGACAATGCAAAACTAGTATTACTTTATGAAGATATCCTCAAGCCACAGAATGAAAATGAGGAGCCTCGATATCTCAAGATCATAGTGTCTAGCAAACAAGCTGACCTTGATGCAGGTGCCTTGTCATCTTTATTTAAGGAACTAGTGTCTGTTTACCACGACATGCCTTATAGTCGACTGTCTGGAGCGACGAGAATGTAGTGTGAGTATAGCGATGGCGGTTTGTCACACTTCGCTATCAATACCCACAAAAAAAGCCCCTAAAAAGGGGCTTTGCTGTCTTGATTATCTATAAACCAAAACTACTCACTAAATAGCAGTTACCAAAACTTTCACCTAAACAATCACCCCCGGAATTTCCTTACCAAACCCAAGGTCTACGCCACACGCTTTAGCTGCGGTGTGCAGTACATCGTGCTGGTTGTAGCCAGAGCCGATGTCGCTGACTACGCCTCGGTTGATGCGGGCGCCGCCACCGGCGATTAGATAGGCGCAAGGGTTGGCAGAGTGTTTGTCTGCATGGCCCATGTCGGTGGTTTCTAGTACCACTGTGCTGTCTAAGATGCCGGCTGCTTTGAGCTTTTGGATCAAATAGGCGCTCAGGCTGCCCAGGTGGCTGCGCATTTCGGTGTAGTACGGGTAGTTTGGCTGGCCGTTACTGCCACCGTGGATGGCGTTGTGATAATGTCCCTGGAAGTTCAGCTCAGGAATACGGAACTCTGACTGGTGGTTACCAAAGGCCAGTGACACCGAGCTGGTCAGGTTACATTGCAAAGCTGCCACGGCAATGTCTGCTTGTAGCCTGGCCTGCTGGCTGAAGGTATCAAAGGTCAATGGGAACTCTGTGTCATCGGGGGCAATGCCACAGGAGGTACCGCCAGAGAGCTCATCCAAACGTCGTTGGGTGTCTGCAATGGCATCGAGATGATCGTTCATGCGCTGTATTTCGTAGCCTGCAAGCCTGTTTTTAATCGCGTTGGCTGCCGACATATGCGCATTCATGATAGGCGTTTTACTGTTGCTGCCCTGGGCGCCGCCAAACACCATTTTATACACGGTGAAGGGGTTTTCCTGGAACGGCAAATGGTTACGGTTGTCTTTGGTTAAATGGCCCTGACCATTACTGTGAACGCCTAAGTTCAGATAGCGAAATGGCAGGTTCGGGCCCAGTGCATTACCCATAGTGACGTCGTAACTGTCACCGCCCCAGTTCTGAGCGAGCAGTACTGGCATTCGGCCATGGCCTGCATTGGAGTGGGCCATGTTGACCATAAAGTTACATTCGGTTTTGACCGGCTCATAGCCTGCCGACATCACGCCCAATTGCATGCTTTCACCACTGCCCGTGGGGTTCCAAAGCGAGGAGATAGACCCGCCCGGAATATAAATAGACACGGTTTTATTGGGCAGCCCGGCGTCCATCGCATCGGCATGTCGTGCGAAAAGTAGTCCTGATACCAGCGGTGATGTGCGGATCAGGGCGGTCGAAATACCCGACGCCATAAACATTTTTAATAAGCTGCGGCGCGATATCGCCATGTTATTTAAATGCTCTTTTTTCATGTTACTAACCTCTTAATGTTGTGACCCGCATTACTCGCTTCTGGACCAGGCTTTGCGATAACGCACCGACTTGAGTGAACCAAATTTCTCCAGCATGGCTCTCGGGCTTTCCTGCATCATGGTGTTGGTCAGTGTGTCGATTTCACACATATAACCGACTTGCTCTGTCTGAGACAGGCGCTTGTCTTCTTCACTCGTCGGGTCGATTGAGTCATGACCCACACCCATTACATAGCGGAACATTTGCTGTGGTAAGCAGCTTTGAGCAGAAGACAGGTCAGCTATTACAGCACCTAACTGTTTAGTGCCATTGAATGGCACAAAGTCACTGACCTGAGCGTATTTCTCAGGGGCGTAGAGGGTGCCCGATGCATTGATCACATTGCCGTTGTTGTCTTGATTGCGGATGTTGCCCACCGCATCAAAGTCTTCCATACCAAAGCCCATCGGGTTGATGTACTTTTCGTGGCAACTTGAACAAGGCTGGCCTTCGGTCAAGCTGTGGTACTTAAGTCGGTTAGTGGTCGTCGGGTCTTGCAACAAGTCAGACAGCTCGGCAAGCCTTTGCTCTCTGGCTTCAAAGGTACCGGCTGGCGGATCGGGCTGCTCCTGACACAACATACGACGGCGCACTCTGACCGAGCGTAAGATAGGGTGTGACTCGTCTACTTCTGCCCAGCGCGACATAAACGCACCATTGGCTAAGATGCCACCACGCTGTGTGGTCTCTACTTTTTGTAGGTCATCACCCGATACGCCAGGAATGTTGTAGTGGTTGGCCAGCAACTGGTTGACGAACGTGAAGTTGGCTGTATATAGCGAGCCAAATTTTTCGTCCGGCTGAGTCATGATGTAGGAGAAGGTTTCGTTGATCTCCGCTTTCATGGCAGGTACCAGATTGGCAAAGCCCGGGTAGTGGTCCTGATCTTTACTGGCGACCTCTAAACTGCCTGTACCTAACCAGCTGCCTACAAAGTCACCCAACACGGGCTTGGCTTGCTCAGCAAGGCGGTTTGCATGGGCAATGATATGGGCTTCATCACGCAGCTCATCACGCTCAGCGGCCTGCCACAGAAGCTGATCAGGTGTTGATCCGGTAAAGGTATAAGACAGGAAGGTGGCCATTTCCCACGAGGTCAGCTCGAAAGCGTCGTAATCCAGCTCTGAGTTATCCGGGTTCGCTTCACCTAATTCATGGCGGTAGATAAACTGCGGCGAAGACAGTAAGCCTTCCAGTGCTAACTGCATGCCCGCTTCAACGTCGTTATTGTTGAAAAAGCCTGTTGCGATCAGTCGGTAACTGTCTGCTTCATCCTGGGTCAGCGGTCGACGGAATATCTGCGGCGCTAACTCATCAATCAAACGGTTGGCACAGTCTTCATTAATGGCTGCACAACTTAAAGCTGGCGAATAGCCATTATCAGCCACCCATTGTGCGATTTCTTCGGCAACCAGCAGGTAGTTGCTGTAGTTAGAAGGCTGCACAGCGGCATGGGTATTATTGATGAAAAAGCCTACCTGAGAATCCGGCGACAAGCCGTCTGACACTTCAAAATCAACTCCCAGTAAGTCTTCTACGGTGTTTTGATATTCGGTTTGGGTCAGTATTTTCAGCTGTCTTGCACCGTATGCCACAGGCGCGACACCCACATCACAGGTTAATGGTGCAGGCCACAGGGTTTGCAGATATGCCGCGATATCCGTGGCACATTGCTCATCACAGGCGCCCGGTGCGCCATAAGGCATAGTCGCTGTGATCACATCAATCATGGCCTGTACGTCGCGTTCGGTATTAAGCGCAGGGAATGAACCCAGACCGCCGCCTTCAGAACCATGACAACCGGCACAGTTGGTTTTGTACAGCTCCATACCGCGGGCAATGGGGTCGGTTTCAGTGACTGTGACTCGAGCAATATTACTCGGCTGGGAGGGCACTGAGTTGCTCAGCGCAATCACCTTGTAATCAAACTCGCCGGACTCCGGTAAACCCGACTCATAATAACTGGCGTTAGAGGCAAGCGTTGCGGTGGTGTGCCAGCGGCCATCAAGCGATTTTAATCGCACCAGATAATTGGTTTCGTTATTGCTGTTGTCGTACCAGCTTAATTGCGCCTGAGCTTCGGCCGATAGGACACTGGCGCTCAGCTCCGAAGGTGCAGCCGGTTTAGCCGCCATATCAACAGGCTCAAAACTGTCTTGCTCGGCTGATAAAAAGGTCAGGTTAAAGTAAACCGGTACGGTCTCACCAATGCCACTTAGGTTGGCGACTACTCGCAGCGCCTCAATACCATAGTCCATATCAAAGGTTTTACTGTCGATGATCATCGGCGTAAGCGTGCTGACGTTAACATGGCCAGTTGCCAGCTTCACTACCAACACATCCAGGCTCATCTCTTGGTTTACGCCATGCAGGCTCATCTCACCGGTAACGGTTTGAACCGTCGGATTGCCCACTTCCAGCGTGCTCAATACTGCGGGGTCAATCTGAGTACTGAAATAAGCCGTTGGCAGTAATTCGGTTTCAAACAGTAAGTCCATGACCCGGCTGTTTCTGATATCCACACCGGTAGACACACTATTCAAATCGACTGCCAGGAGTACACGCCCATCGGCATCAATACTGCCCGACAACGCAGGGGCAGCATTATCTTGCGATACAAACTGGTTCAGCTCTGCCACATGGTCTTTTTTGACCGACACATAGCTTAGAGAAGACTCAGTACTGTCCAGTGCCCATAAGCCCGTTTCTGTGACAGCATCCGGGGGCGTAGTCGGACCTGAATTGCTGCACACATCGCCATTGAGGGTGATGGCAACGTCTTCGCTCAGGCCATTTTTACTGGCAACAAAGCCCAGCCCAAATGACTGATTTGCATGGACGGTATGACCCTGCGAGGTGATGGTACACCCAGTGTCGTTGCAGTCGAAATTGCCATTCCAGCCATTTTGCAGGGATATACCCTGGTTCCAGGTGAGTTCGAGGGACCAGTCGTTAATGCTCTGATCTGAGTCATTTGCAATGACTATCTCGGTTTTAAACCCATTGTTCCAGTTGTCCGGAATGGTAAATGAACACTGTGCCGCCTGAGCAAATTGCGCACTCGCGATTAAACTCATGCAAACGGCAAACTTGGCGATAGCTGGCGCCGTTGAGCTTGCACGAGTAAAGGTAGAGAATCGTGTTAAGTTATTAAATATCATCTTCTTTCCCTCCTATTCCTGCGCTTCAAAAACTAGGTTAAAGCTCACGGGAACCGCGTAACTGATCACAGATAAATTCGCCAGTGTTCTCAGTGTTTCTATGCCTGGCTCCAGGCCAAAATCTGTTGCATCCAGTACAACCGGCTTAAGGCTTTGCACCATGACTTTAGTGTGCGTAAGTCGGCGAACTGCCACGTCTGTAGTCACTTCGGCTATCACGCCTGTAAGGTTCACTGTGGCGGTGACGGTCTGTTGTTCGGTGCTACCGATAGGCATGGCAGACAGGGCTGCATAATCAACCGCAAGCAGTACTTCGGCTTCAGGGAACAAGCTGGTATCGAATAGGTGCTCCTTCATTCTGCCATCCCGGGTTTCGTTACCCGTATTGACGCTGGTCAGATCCAAAGTGAGCCTTGCAGCCCCTTGCGTAGAAATACTGCCGCTGAGGTTTTCAAAGGAGTGTGCTTCAACCACATGCTGTTTTTTGGTGGAGACAAAGTAAAGGCTGGAGCTTTGTGGGTTTAACTCAAATGGTCCGATGATGGGTGCCACATCCGGCTCTGCGACCTGAATGCTAATGGGCTGGCTGACCGTGGTATTGACCCCGTCATTGACCGATAGTTTGACCGTAAATGTGCCTGTTTGATCGAAAACATAAGCCGGGTTTGGCTCGTTTGATGTATTACCGTTACCAAAATCCCAGCTGTACGTTAAGGCATCCCCGTCTGGATCGGAAGAGTCACTGCCATCAAAGTTCACCGTTAAAGGACGCTGGCCGCTTGTCACAGAAGCCGATGCAATAGCTGAGGGAGCGCGATTAATATTGCCGTCTACCGAGCATAACCCGCCCAGAGAAGGCGTTGTTGGCGCGTCATTTTCTTGTGCTTTTTGGGCATTGAAACCAAAGTTCAAACTCTGACCCGGGTTGATGGTGCCGTTGTAGTTCTCGTTCACAATCTCATACGGATTACTGCCACTGTGATTGCCATGCCAGACGCCAGTCAGTTTAGTGTTGTCGGCAAATTCCATCAGTACTTTCCAGCCTGAAATGGCCACGCTCTCTGTATTGGTGATTGTGACCTTGCCGCGAAAGCCCGAGATCCACTCTTGTTCCACTTCAAACAGACAGAGTGCTGATTCTGGCTGAGCTTCTTCAATAGACAGCGCAATCGGTGCCGCCTGGTAGTCATTGGTGCCGTCGTTGATGGTTAATGACACCTGGTAATCACCCGCCTGCTCAAAAGTATGTTGTGGGCTCATTTCATCTGAGTTTTGGCCGTTACCAAAATCCCACAGATAGCTCACGTTGTCTGATGCTGAGTTGGCAATTTCACTGCTGAACTGGATAGTGGCAGGTGCCGTGGCCTGAGTGTCAGACGCCGTAATAGCAACACTGACTTCGTTATTGTCATCCTGCCCGCCGCTCTCACAAATGCCAGATAAGCTCGGCGTAACCGCGGCTTGCCCGGCACTTTTTTGTACGTTGAAGCCAAAAGTCTTGGATGAATTTGGATTAATCTTGCGATTCCAGCTGAGGTTCTCAAATTGATAGGGGTTGCTGCCGCCCAGTTGAGCGCGCCATGCGTTATTGATGGACTCACCCTGATTAAACTCTAATCCGACTGACCAGCCATCAATAGCGACATCGGTGTTGTTATATACGGTGACTTCTGCGGTATAACCGCTTTGCCATTCGTTCTTCACTTTGAACTCGCATTGCGCAGCCAAGCCGTGTATGGAGTGCCCCAAAGCCAGTAAGCAGAGACTGGTTTTTAAAAACCGGTGCTGCCTGGTGTTGTATTTACGTTGTCTCATGAAAGTTCCCCGAAACATTGCCATTTGACATGTTAATTCCCTGCTGCTCTTCGCGGGTTAAGCGTTGACCAGAGCTAACAGGCTGCAATAGCAAGAGCAAGTTCAGGTATGAGGAGAGACCAAAAGAGGGAGGTATGACAGCTCATGCCATTGGCGTGAATACCGATATGCTACGCAATGCGCATACAAAACAACAGTATGCACATAACACCAATTTCACTTAATACGTGTTCAATTTGAAGGAGCAAATCTGACGCTAACTGTGTTAAAAATTTTTCATTTAGCCCTGCTAAACATCAAAATTCTCGCCTTGTTATCGGCAATATTTTCTCGCCTCAAAGTTGCCCACTTAATTAAGCAAATTGGTTTACGCTTCATTTATACTCATTGGCATTCAGCAACCCCGCTATCTTAGTACGCACCTTAGACCGGAAGCTTTGCGTCCCTTCCTTTCGAAAGGTTTGCTATTTTAAGCCTGTCTGAGGAAGGTAGCCCAAAATTGCAATAATCACAAAGCCCACACTGCAACTTTCACATTATTTGCACATTTCACCTGAATTAAGGCCAAAAGGCTGTTTGGAATTTGTTCTTGGTTATTATGAAGTCCTTTAAATTTAATGCTTTATGCTCATTTTTCGACAGGTGCACAATGTCGTTCAATTGTGCAAGGAGATAGCGGGGGGAGCCCTAAATTTGATTTGATTATGGTATATTTTCTGTTTGTGATTGATGGACATCCTTTCTAAAGATCTAAGGGATGATTCTGGTATGATGCCTTTATTGGGGACGCTTCGCGAGGCGTAGGGGTTAGTTTTGCCTAATTACTCAGGTGATATGTGGCGAAGCTGTGCGTAAGGTGGAGCTCAGTCACTGATAAATACGCTTTCTCATTGAGGGCGCTTGTGATGATGATTAATAGGTTTTCCGGAGATATGTTTTGAATCAAAAAAGCAGACAGTTGTTACATGTGTTTGTCGTGGCATTGGGGCTGATTCTTTTAATAATATACAAAGCGACTAATAGTGAGAATGAACATGTCAGGCTTGAAAGGGATGTTTCTCAGTTGCTCCTTAGAGATGGAGATAAAGCTAAGCTACTCTCTTTTTATGACTCAACAGATGTGGGCTCACTAAATATCGGTATTGAAGGCTTTAGCCGAAGCGACGCATTATATGAAAAAAAGAAAAGCCAATACAAAGCAAAGACGCTGAACTTTGTCTGTACGCACGATGTGCTAAAGAAATACTTAGACTCCGGGGCAAAAATTATTGTGGACCTGACAGTTGGTAAAAACCTCGCCGATATAATAGTCAACTTCCATGTCACATCGGCTCGCTGTAGTAGGTTAAGGTTGTAGGTTAAATTAGCATCAGAATGTAAGTAACAGACACCAGTGCAAAGATTTTTCAGCTGGTTTTGGCGCTACTACGAGTATCTTTGCAAAGAATGTGCTGGAGTTACTGTCATTTTTTAAATGCGCGCCTTGCCCTGGCAAGTTTATCTTTATCCATTGTTGATGATACGTGCTCCCATAATTGTTCCTTGAGTGTATCAGGCACCTTTTCCAGGTCATCGGGTCGTTTTTGCGAAAAGTCCCAACCTCCAAAAAACCTGGCTGCCCCTTCTGTCTGTGCTGTATTTAGCTGGGTTGAGTTAATGATTGAGATGATGTTAGCCGTTGTGTAGTCAAACAGCATTTTCCTTGCAACATCCTCATAGGATGGATAACCTGACCAAGGTCCAGCGCCGGAGCCATACCATTCGAGTAAAGCCAGGACCTGTAGGCGTTTGTCTGGTATTGACGCTGTGAATGGAGTCATCAATCGCTGTGTATCTCTTGTGCCATAAAGGGTTAGGGTCTCTGTCCAGACTGCTCTGATTGACGAGGGCATTGCCACAAGCCAGCGCTGCTCATTTTTCTGGTTTTGTACTTGCTCTTTCTTTTGCGTATCAAACATCTTTCGTGGCCACTGCATGCCGCGATCATCAAACCAGGTCAGCAATTTATCTGTATTGACTACAGAAGCATCACTGCTCCAGTGTGAGAAGCGAATATAGTTACCGCTAATATATGATAGAGCTCCTAGCTCTTTATCACCTTTGTAGAAATAAATTACGGGGCTACCAACGCATAAACACAGTCGCTCTGTTTCGGGGCGTTCAATTACCAGGCTGCTTTTCAAAGCTGATAAGTCTTCTCTTTTTTCGGACTCAAATTGCACCAGTGCGTTTATTGGGTCTTTTACTACTAACCTTTCTGCCTGCTCAATTATCTGGTGCAGCTGTTTTAGGTTAACAGGGTTCTGTGTCTCACTCGCATAGGTTACTGACATACAGCACATCAGAAAAATAGCATATAAGCATCTGTATTTCATGGCAATTACTGCTTAAAAGAGATTCATAATGTAGAGTTATCATAATTTGTAGCCCTGTCAATCAGAAGTATTCATTGTTGCTAAACTTATCCGAGGGATTCAGGAGTATTTAAACTAATACCCTCAAACAGACTTTGAGCAGGTGTTTTCATAGCTTGACTAAGCAGCATATATGGGAACTGCTATCTATTCGTTTATTCCATACTTTAACTAATTTGGCTCTATTAAACTTCTCTCACAGCAACTATCTGATTTACATATGAAGTGGCAAAACCACTCTTGTGGCTCTACGCTTTATTGTTAGCTCTATTTTTATTTCATTTATTCAAGGTTGGCTAGGTAAATTATTACAAGGGTTGTTTATGACGATTGAGCAAAAATTGGAAAGTGCACGATTGGAGTTGCTTGATATGGGGCTGCGGGCAAACCCGCAGCTTAACTATCGTAGCAGTGGAAAAGCGATAGATATAATAGACGAAAAGTCTGAGCAAGTTTTTGAGTTACTTGTCGAAAAAGAAAAAACAATGAGCTTTTTGCCATTACCAAAGGCTTATCAAAAAAACATCAGCGATGATGATCAAAGCACTTTTTTTCAGTCTGATGAAGACACTGAGTTACCTCCGCTGGATTTGTATCTGGAGCAGCAAAAGGGGGAGGCCCGATTTAGCGATAAGTATCTTCAAACCGGGTTTATGCCTGCAAAGCTTGATAAGGCACTTTTAAAATTAGAGGCAGATGCACATACAATGCTGCAAGAGCAGGGTATAGAAGTAATGTACCTGGCGCTTGGGTTTTTGCAATGGCATGAACCGTCCAATACGCGTGTGTCGCGCTACGCACCTTTGATCCTTGTCCCCGTAAAGCTTGCAAGGTCGTCCGCGAGGGATAGCTTTAAGCTGAAATACACGGGTGAGGAACTGGGCTCTAACCTGACGCTGGCCGCAAAATTGAGAACCGAATTCAAACTACAATTACCTACTTACACGGTTGAAACTACTTTAGCAGACTATTATCAAGCAGTTGCGAATGCTGTCGAGAAGCAATCAAGCTGGAAAGTTCACCCGGATAAAATCGGCCTGGGACTTTTCTCGTTCGGCAAGTTTCAAATGTATATGGATTTAGATCCGAGTGGCTGGCCAGAAGGAAAAAAACCTGGACAGCTGCCGCTTATGACACGCCTTCTGAGTGAGGGGTTTAGCCTAGCAACCGAGTACAACACCAGTGAATTGGCGCACCCAGAGAAGCTTCATTTGGTAAAGGATGCAGACTCCAGTCAGATAGCGGCGATTTTGGCAATGAAGTCGGGTGCTGATTTTATCATTCAGGGTCCACCTGGTACTGGCAAGTCTCAAACCATTACCAACATCATTGCTGAGGCAGTTGCTTTGGGTAAAAAAGTGCTGTTTGTGGCACAGAAAATGGCGGCACTGGAGGTGGTGAAGAAGCGGCTTGATGAAACTCACCTCGGGCTTGCCGTGCTCGAGCTGCACAGCCACAAAAGTACCAAGAAAGTGGTACTGGCTTCTATCTCAGAGTCACTGGCACAAGGCAAGCCCAAGATAGTAGACAGAGGGCAAGAGTTTGCTGAGCTTACAGCCGCCAAATCACTACTGGATTCTTATGCGAAAGAAGTGCGAGTGCCCATTCTCAATAGCAAAATCAATTATATCAGAGCATTGGGTAAGCTGATGCAGCTTGAGCAAGCGTCAACATGCAAACCAATACCACTGTTGCCATTTAGCTTGTTTTCACAATGGACAGACGAAACATACCATCAAGTAATAAAAATTGTCGACGAACTGGTCCAGCAGATACAGCTAATGGGGGAGCCAGCCGCGCATCCGTTTGCTATGTCTACCCGACAAGACTTTTCTCCCGCGATGCATCAGGCGTTATCCGCTGAGATGCTCGCATTGAGCGATGAAATAACAGCAGTGGTTGCTCATAGTCAAACGGTTGCAGACCACATACAGCTTGAAAGCCCCGACAGCTTGCAGGCAGTATCTCAATTGATTTCCACCGCTCGCTGGCTGTCTGAGGTGCCTGAGCTTCATGGCGTACAAGTAGATAACGCGGTGTGGGTTTCGGACGAGCAACAGGTAGTACGTGGCCTGGAGAGTCTTGAGCGCGCCATGTTGCTTAAAAAGGCAGTTCAAGCAGAGTTTATTGCACTTGTGTTTGAGGCCGATTTACTGAGTATCCGTGAAGGGTTAGTTGGAAAAACGGATAAATGGTGGCGCTTTTTGTCGCCTGGTTTCAGAAAAGCGAAAACTAAGCTCTCTGGCCTGTACAAAGGTACTTTGCCGAGCAACCCTGCAAAGTGGTTAGAGTTATTAGATACGGTGTTGGAGTATAAAAGTGCGAAACGCGAGTTTGATTCCCACTGTACGTTTCTATCGAATGCTTTTGGCACGCTATGGCAGGGAGAGCACTCTGACTTGGCAGAGCTCATACGGGTTTTTGAATGGATCTGCGGCTACTATCAAAAAGTGAATCGTGGTCAGCTGCAATTGAAGCTGGCAAAAGTAATTGATGCTGGTGTAGATAAACAACTGCTACTGAATGAGTCAGAAGGGCTGAACCGATTGCATAATGAGTCGTTACACCTGTGTAATCGATTAACAGAAATCGTTGCGATAGACCCGCAAAGGTCAGAGTATGAACTTGCGACAATGAAATTTGGTTCTTTGTCCGATCTTTTAGCGAGTTGGAATAAGCCAGAGCAGCTTTATGAGTTTGCACGATATAACCAGATAGTTACTGCGCTTGAGCAATATCAGGTCCAGCCTTTCGTGAAACTGGCCTTCAACTGGAAAGAGCCCCCGGAAGCCTTGTTGCATGTGTTTGAGAAAAGCTATTTCCAGGGCTTGGTTGATTATGCGTATGCTAACTCCGCATCTATCCGACAATTTGATCGGACAAAGCACGAGAAGACCATCAAAGAATTCAAAAAAGTGGACGAAGAAAGTCTGTTTTTTGCTCAGGAAAAGCTCGTCGGTCAGTTGTTTGAACAGTTACCGAATAAAAATGCAAAAGGAGAGATGGAACTGGTACTGCGGGAGCTCAGTAAGAAGACGCGCCATATTCCTTTGCGAAAATTATTGAGTGAAGCGGGCCATGTTATTCAACAGATTAAACCTATCTTTATGATGAGCCCTATGTCTATCGCAACTTACCTTAAGCAAGGTGCGCTGGAATTTGATTTGATTGTTTTTGATGAAGCCAGCCAGATCCCCGCTCCAGATGCATTGGGTGCGATGATGCGGGGGAGTCAGGTGATTGTAGTTGGCGATAGCAAGCAGATGCCACCCAATAGCTTATTTGCGAAGTCGGTGGAGTTGGAAGACGAAGAGCTTGAAAAGAGTGATACCGCTGACATTGAGAGCATACTGGCACTCATGGAATCTAAAGGTGCGCCAAGCCATATGCTGAAATGGCATTACCGTTCACGCCACGATTCGTTAATAGCCGTTTCAAATGAGCAGTTTTATAAGAATGAGTTGATCGCATTTCCGAGCCCCGGGTTTCACCGTGATGCAACCGGGCTGAAGTTCCACTATTTGCCAGATAGCTGGTACGACAAAGGCGGTTCAAGAACTAACCCCGGAGAAGTTAAAGCTGTGGTAGCAGCTGTGCTTAAGCACGCTCTGACCAAGCCTCATTTATCGCTCGGTATTGTTGCTTTTAGTTTGTCTCAGCGTGACGCAATTATTCTGGAGCTTGAAAAAGTGCGTCGCTTACACCCAGAAACTGACGGGTTCTTTGAACGACATGCTGGTGGTGATGAGTTTTTTGTAAAGAATCTTGAGAATGTCCAAGGTGATGAGCGGGACGTTATTTTGATTAGTATTTGTTATGGTAAAACTAAAACGGGTGAGGTAAGCCAGAACTTTGGTTTGTTAAATAAGCCAGGGGGAGAGCGTAGACTCAATGTACTAATATCCAGGGCTAGGTTGTCTATGGAGGTCTTTGCGAACTTCCATGGGCAAGAGCTCAGAGTGGATAGTGGTAGCCCATTCGGGCTGCGTGCATTGCAGGCGTTTTTAGAGTTTGCTGAATTCAACAAATCAGAAACGGCTGTCGAAGGCGAGCAGGAAGCAAATTTTGCTTTTGGTTGTGTACTGCAGGATGCCATTCAAAGCTTGGGTTTTGACGTTGCGGCGCAAGTGGGAAATCAGGGGTATTTTATTGACTTGGCAATACGCCACCCAAGTTATCCTGAACAATATGTTTTGGCATTTGAGTATGATGGCGCGGGTTACTATGAAGCGGTTTCTGCCAGGGACAGGGAGCGGTTGAGACAAAGCGTATTAGAAGGGTTAGGATGGAAATTTGCTCGTATCTGGTCAACCGACTGGTACAGAGATCCAAAATCGGAGCTGCACAGACTGAAAGAGGTGATTGAAGAAGCCATATTGAATCACGATGCACACATTGCTGCACTAGAAGATGGCACTGAACAGGCAGCTGTATTGGCTGATACTTTATCTATGTCTACAGAAATCGAGCCTCAAGATACATCCCCGGTAATACAAAGAAGTGAAGTAGCAGAAGAGGCGATATTCGATGCGTGCAAAACCCCTTATAAAAAAGTGGATACTTCTGAACTCAACATGCCCAAGGTTGATGATTTTAGTGCTATTCCATTAAGTGCAATAGAGCATGCGATTGAGCGAGTTGTAGCAAGTGAATATCCAATCTTTGCTTCTATCGTTGCAAGCCGTTTGGCTAATGCAGCTGGTTTGTCTCGTGTGGGAAGTAAAATAAAACGGATAGTGGATCAGGCCATTGATGGTTTAGCAGGCAAGGGAGCGATTCAAAAAGATGACAATACGGTACTATGGCCCAAGGGGGTGTCCACAGTAAAGTTAAGGAATTGGGATGCTACAGACGCCTCTATGAAAAAACTGGAAAACGTCTGTGATGCTGAGCTGACCAATGCACTTTTATTGACGGTACGAGATGCTCACGCTATCAATATGACAGACTCAGCATCTGCTGCGCTTGGGTTACTTGGATTTCAGCGTGCCACCGCTCAAGCCGTAGAGAGAGTGAACCGATTGGCAGCCGAGCAGTGCAGAAAAGGAATATTGACCAGTGAAAACGATAGATTAAAAATTGCTGTGAGGAACTGAGTGCATAAGAAAGGGCAAACTTGGAGTATTGAAAATGTTGGAGTCTGCCCTACTCCTGCGAACATATTATAAGACCTGATATAAAAGCCTTGTTTAAAGCAAGCACGCATTTAAATTGGCTGTATGAAAAACACAGAGCTTGAGTGCTCACACAAGTTGCACGCAGGTATTGTGTGAAAGTCGCTCAAAAAGCCAAATTATCTCCTCCTATCTTTCTGATATTTAACATTAATCCTGACGCCAAATAATTGATTAGTGTAAAATAAGTGTTCTTTTGCATAATTGATATTTTTATTGTTCGCTACGGCCTGGCATCGCAGGTAAATAGTAGTACTGCGTCATGATGTTTTTGGCGCTAAGTGATGGGACATCAATTATGGTCAGTACCTTTACAGGAGTAGGTTAAAAGTAAGTGGTTAAAAACAATATACGCTGTGAAAGTTATCATGCGCAGTTGGCCCGATGGCCAAAAGAAGGAAAAGTGATACTGGCACAATATGATGAGAAATCTGTCACCGTATATCAGGCATATAATCAGTCGATTGGACAGTACGCTGCCAGGCACCAAACGTTTGGTGGTGATTTTAGTTTTACCCGAATGACCTGGATAAAGCCTAATTTTTTATGGATGATGTACCGTTCTGGTTGGGGAACTAAGGCAAATCAAGAGGTCACACTGGCTGTTAAAATTCATCGCACGGCATTCGACAGCATACTCGCGAGCTCAGTGCCTTCTTCATATGAGCAGAGTCAATATAATACCCGGGATGAGTGGAAGTCAGCGATGGCAAGATCAGACGTTCGCCTGCAATGGGATCCTGATCATGGACCATTCGGTGACAAGCAAGCTCGAAGAGCGATTCAATTGGGTATTAAAGGTGAAACGGTTCAGAGTTATGCCCGTGACTGGATATTGGATATATCCGATATTTCGGAATTTGTTAATGAGCAAAGAGAAAATATAAAAAATGGCAGACTGGACTTGCTGTGTACGCCGAAAGAGTCGGTGTATATACCTGCGGATGAGTCTCTGCACAAAAAACTGGGATTAGACCTGTAGTAATTACTTGTTTTGAGTACCCAAATATCATTCTGGTTGATGAGATCAGAGATTTAAAAGGAATACCATTGTGGAATTTATTTTTGAACCCCTTGTTGGACTTGGCGCGCTGAAATTCGGGATGTCCAAGTCTGAAGTAAACGCATTGTGTGCAGGGGTGTCAGGTATTAGTGACCTGCAGTATCAAGGTGGAAAACTGGTCGCGTTTTCAATCGACCCTTCTTCTGTTGAACAGAGCCTGGTTTTTGCTGGCAATGATGTCCTTAAGCTGGATAAGTTAGAGGCAGCGCTTTTTTTTGCGGGCCAAAGCAACTGCTACGGGCAATCGCAGGGCGGATCGCTTTACTTCACTGATCTGGGGTGTGCACTTCTTCAGTTTGAATCGCCTTTTCGTACTTTCTTGTTCTTCGCTGCCGGGTATGATACCGGTGAGCCACTAGCAGACATATCGCCAGATTCAATTAAATCTTACTACCAAGAATGCCATTGGGAAGATTAGGAAGCTTGGGTAATTGTCGCTGCAAAAAGTGCTTGTCAGAACTGCTGAGTTGTCACTCACTAAACTGGTCAGAGTCAGGGCAATTAGATAAAGTTAACACCCTCCAAATAGAAAAATAACGCATGGAAAGACGATGGATTATTTAAGCATTAATAAGTCAGCCTGGGATAAAAGGACCCAAGTACACGTGGCATCAGAATTTTATGATGTGGCCGGGTTTAAGGCCGGGCAGTGCTCACTGAATCCGGTTGAACTGGCGCAGGTGGGGCCTGTGAAGAGCCAGTCTTTATTGCATCTGCAATGTCACTTTGGCCAGGATACCCTATCCTGGGCACGTTTGGGTGCCGATGTAACCGGGGTAGACCTATCAGCAAGTGCCATTGCGCAAGCTAACACCCTTAAAGATGCGCTTGGTTTAAAAGCGGAGTTTATCGAAAGTGATGTGATCCACTTTGGCCAAAGCAATATGCGTCAGTTTGATATCGTGTTCACTTCATACGGTGTTTTGTGCTGGTTGCCCGATTTAACCGCATGGGCAAAGACAGTGGCCGGCGCACTAAAAGTGGGTGGAGTGTTTCACCTGGTTGAGTTTCATCCCATTAATGACCTGCTGGCAGGCTATGCATATTTTCCTCATGGTGCGCCTGATATTGAAGAAGAGGGTACCTACACAGAAAACTGTGATGGCACTAAAGCCACTACCGTGACCTGGACCCACTCGGTCAGTGATGTGGTCAATGCGCTGATTGGTGCGGGTCTGAATATTGAGTCTTTTGTTGAGCACCCATATAGCCCGTATGATTGCTTTGAGGGGCTGGAGTTCGTGCCTGAGTTGGGGTATCAAAAGCTGCATCAAGGTCAGCAAGTACCGATGTTGTACTCAATTAAGGCCAGTAAAAGTCGGACGCCTGTTTAATAGTACGCTATCAACGTTATTGACTAGGTTAACTGTGGTGCTGTTTGTGCTCCCTGGCCAGCAACTCAATAAACGCTAATTTGGATGGTCTATTTATTGGTATATTAATCACTTTAAAAACTAGGGGGTTTTTAAAATAAAGCTTACCAGAAAATTCATTAACTTTAGTATTGGCTTTGGTGTTGTAAAAGTGTGCTTTTTGAATAATTGTTATTCGGAATAGCTTGCTTTTTTGCGCCCAGTTTAATTTATATATAAAAATAAAATGTGAAAGGAAATAGAGAAAATGAAAAAAATAATAGCAACAGTATTAATGGCTTTTTCGTCTTTTGGCTCGGTAGCTGGAGAATGGAATCAGGCAGGAAAAATCACAAAAGTGTACCCAAAGCCAACTAGAAATGGCATTTATTTTACTCATGAAAACATGGTTTCTGGTGGCTGTACGAGAGGAACAAACTTATTTTTAAGTGCAGATGAAAAATTATTTAAAGAAACATATACACTGCTGTTGTCTGCTTATGTTACGGGCAAACCAATAAAAATATATGTTGACGGATGTCAGCCAACGCATGAGTACCCGCTAATTAAAGAAGTGATTGCACAGTAAAGTACTTAGTAGCGGGCGCTAAGCGTTGAGTGTTCTCACCTGTGAGCCATTGTATGCTTAGGGTTGCTTTGTAGCTCGCTTGTCATTTGCTCCTTTTAGTGAAATACATGCCGATTGCGCTCCCTGGCCCAGCAAAGCAGTAAGGCTAAAGCCCCGCTGGCATAGGTGATATACAAAGGTGCCGACGTATTGGCATCTTCGTCATACATAAATATGTTAGACATCACTGCGGCCACCACCGCACCAATCACTAACCAGGCTGCAGCATAATACAGTTTATGCCCAGGCGCACTCATATAACCCGAGAGCACAACACAGGCAGCCGCGACGCCACCTATTACTGGCTTTTTCCACCAACCCGCGTATTCGGCCAACATACCAGCAAGCGTCGCTGAAGAGATAAAGGTAATGACCACTATTACAATGGACAGTAAGAGCTTCAGTATTTTTTGCATAAGCCACCTTTTCATCCTTTAAACACTACTCAGGATAGCCTAGACCTTTCATAGCGCCAGACCTTTGTTGCTTTTTATCTGGAGGCCTGGATCTTTTGCAGAGGCTGAGCTGCCGAGAAAATAGTGTGTACTCGATTCTTAAGGGCTGGTCTGGTGGTTCGTCTCGGCTTGCGGTCGGGCATTTTTTATTCAGTTTTCACATTATAAGTTGGTAGGGTTAATAGGGTTTTGTCAGTGTTGTGATAAAATTCATAACCGATATTGATTTTTTAAAGTGCTTAAATTCATCATGTGGGGTGGCGAAAGCTTACATGAATAATTATAAGCTTAACTTTGTGGTCTTTCTATGTAACATTTTCGCTGAAATAATAGGTGTTTATAGTTTTTAAAAACCAATATTTATATCTTTATAACTACCTAATAATATAACTTTGTATAAATTGGGTGCATAGATTTCGTCTTCGTCACTCCTCTCGTTTTCACCATATTTAACATCGGGTATATCCTGGTTATATATGGTTTATAGGTTTTTATTTGCGCGGTTCTTTTTGTTTTAACCGTTAAGTTGCTTTTTATATGTTTGGTTAGCTGTTTTCCGGGTGCTCAGTGCTATATATTATATTTGGAGCGAAAAGCAAGAATTATAAAATAGCCCCTCATACTTCGACTTTATCTTGGTGTTAAGTAGTTAATTCGCATTGATGGATTATTTAGTATGATGAATTGCATCAGAATTATACCTTCTGACGCTTGTAAAATAAGTAGAAAATAAGTTTAATGGGTACATAGGCGTTGCTCAGGTAGGGGAGCTTGCTTGAGAGGGTATCACATAGCTCAGCAGGAAAGACCCCTGAGATAGCGTTAAAATGGATGTTTGCAATCCTAAGTTAATGTATTTGAATAATAAATTAAGAAACTAGCGGCTCGCTGCTGGTTTTCTGAGAGCTGTTTGAGCATAAATTTATGAAGCCGTTACTTTATTTTTCTACGTTGGTACTGTGTTTGTTTTTATTTTCACGGTTTATTAAACCAGAAGCGCTTCCAGCATCTGAAGTACATATAAAGCTCTCAGAAAAAGGACTCATGAGAGCACGAACACCTCAACCCACCATTGAGACGTATGTTGATGAAATACGTGATAAAATAACTGTGAGTAAAGTGAAGGTTGTTATTTCTGCTAACTCATGGCAAGAAGCGGAAGTTGAGAAGTTAAAAAGCAGATTGCTAAATGAATTTGATAACCAAAGGAGGCCTTGTTGATCAAATCCAGATAGCTTAGGCAACAATGCGATTTCAGCTGTTTCCCTGATATTCAGGCATACCTAGCCCAGCCATTCTATTGAGCACTTTCACTTTGATCATCGCTTCAGTGTGCT
>NZ_JACEQV010000120.1:0-221 GCF_015356275.1 Pseudoalteromonas sp. PPB1
TCACCACGGAGTGATTCATGACTGGGGTGAAGTCGTAACAAGGTAGCCCTAGGGGAACCTGGGGCTGGATCACCTCCTTATCGACTTAGAACTGATTTGTTCGAAGTGTCCACACAGATGATTGTTGATTAGAATTAGAGAACACAAACATTGTTTGGGTCTGTAGCTCAGCTGGTTAGAGCGCACGCCTGATAAGCGTGAGGTCGGTAGTTCAAGTCTAC
>NZ_JACEQV010000121.1:0-221 GCF_015356275.1 Pseudoalteromonas sp. PPB1
ATAGAACAACAATTTTCATTGTCATTCCGAGAATTTAATATCAGCTTTCCAAATTTTTAAAGAGCAATATCACTCAGTAAGTTACCTTACCAAGCAACAATCATCTGTGTGGACACTTCGAACAAATCAGTTCTAAGTCGATAAGGAGGTGATCCAGCCCCAGGTTCCCCTAGGGCTACCTTGTTACGACTTCACCCCAGTCATGAATCACTCCGTGGTGA
>NZ_JACEQV010000012.1:0-192396 GCF_015356275.1 Pseudoalteromonas sp. PPB1
AAGCGAACATGAATATCCACAAATGTCTCCTTGGTTAACATAAAGTTCCCGCACAAATGTACGGATAATACCAAGTGGATCAGTTTTCGATGATCGTTAGTGGATCAGTTTTGCATGATCGGTGACAGGGTCGGCCCCGGCCGATGATAGTGTGTGGGGCGGACGGCGAGTCTTTCCCATGTGAAAGTAGGACATTGCCAAGCTCCAAATAAAAGAAACCCGTTGCAGAAATGCAGCGGGTTTTTTGCTATGTGCGATTTAAAAAGCGCCGATGAGCTGTAGCTGTAGATAGAATAGCATCGCCTATTCACCATGAAGCTGGGTTGGATAGTAAAACTTGTACTGAACAACCTTTGGGGACACTTCCCTGTGGAGGGCTCCCGGCTCGGCGTCCATGCCTCGCGTTCATTGCGCTGCGAAGCGGTGCTTCGGTCACCGTTCACCCATGTGAAAGTAGGACATTGCCAAGCTCCAAATTAGAGGTCGACGAAAGACATTCGTACCTCCTTGTACATCAAAGCCCGATTCGAAAGAGTCGGGCTTTTTTTCGTCTGGAGTAGTTTAAAGAAGCTGTAGATAGAATAGCATCGCCTATTCATCCATGAAGCTGGGTTGGATATAGTAAAGCTCGTACTGAACAACCTTTGGGGACACTTCCCTGTGGAGGGCTCCCGGCTCGGCGTCCATGCCTCGCGTTCATTGCGCTGCGAAGCTGTGCTTCGGTCACAATTCACCCTGACAATCATATCGAGGTTCATCATGCTAGAAAGCGTGCGCTCACTGGAAGGTACAATGAACTAAGTATTCACCCTGATGTATTTTTTGTTTTAGTCCGCCAGTGAGTTGCTGTGCAACTAACTCTGGGCTACCAGCAACCGAGTGGAGCGTACAGTCACGTGATTTCAAATAGCTTGGCATTTGGCTACTGTCTATATCCCACACGATTGGCTCTCCCAGCTTTTCCAAATGGCGATACAGTAATTTAGGTATCGTGTTTTTAAGGCTCTCCTGGGGTTCCAGGGTGGAAAAAATAAATTGAGTGTCCTTGCCAGATAATATTCGGATCGAATCAAAAAGTAGATTGACATCCTGTTCGCTTAAATACATTAAAACCCCCTCGCAGATAAACAGCGTTAAGCGTTCTGGGCTAAATGCGCTAAATTCAGCGAGTGCGGTATTTAACTTTTGTTGAGCAAAATCCACAGCTAAAAAATGGATATTCTGGCTCTGAGCAATTCCCTTTTTAAATGCTTTGACCTTGAGAGCTTGAGTGGAAGGGTGATCAATTTCAATAAAGTTAACTTCAGGGTAGGCTTTCTGAAGACGCCAACATAGCGAGTCAAACCCTGCGCCTAACACCACAACTTGAGTGACGCCATTTGAGATAGCATTCAGCGTTAGTTGCTCAATATGCCGCTTGCGCAGAACATAGTGCAGAGAAATACCCGGTAGCAACAGGCGCTCCTTTAATTTTGACAGTTTGCAAAACCACCAACTATCGAGTTGTTTGAGTCTGTGGCGGCCATGCTGGCTGCCTTGCAGTATCTGGCGTGATACGGAAATCACGTTCTCGTCGACTAAGTTTCCGTGTGGAGAGTTTTTAGCGGCAAATAAAAGGCCCTGAGCGACGGTAAAAGCGGTAGAGCTGGCTTCATTGTCTTTCATTATCTGGCCTCACTATAAAAAACAATGCTGTTTTCTGTTAAGCCGATACAGCCTGCCTGAGCCTGGCGTTCCAAAAATGCCTGGCTTTCATCACGCTTAATCCCCGAGATGACGGAAAACGCATGCCCACCCATTCTGACAACACGTTGATGCGGCTTTCGCAGCATAGGTTGTGCGGTTTTTGCCAGTTGCTCCAGAAAAAACGCTAATCTTTCTTCGTGCGAGGCATGTGCATAAATGAGCGCTCTGCGGCCGACATCTCGAAGTTTTTGCTCCATCACTTGGAGAACCACTTTCATATAGCTCTGATCTTGATTCACCTGGTGCCAGAAGTCTTGTTTCTTTAGTACCAACAGATCTGTGTTTACGATGGCTGTAGCGTTGACTGTGCGTGCCTGTTCATCGAACAAACACGATTCACCAAATAGCTCTCCGGCCGTTAAGGTGGCAAGGTCAAAGCTCTGTTGTTCGGTTGTTGTATCCATAGCGATGCTGATGGCGCCACTGCTAATAAGGTAAGCTTCATTCGCATTTTCATCAGCAGCATTAAAAATAGGTGTGCCAGCGCTGATCAGTAAGTACTCATAGCACTGTGAGAATAATTCCGTTAGTTTTGAGTGTGTTCTTGCACCACCAAATGCCCATTGGGTGATCTGTTCCATGGTGCAGTGCATAGGCACCATAGAAACCGAAATATGCTCATGACGAATTTGCGCCCCCAGGGCTTTCAGGCCCATGCGTTTGTAAAGTGCCAGCGTTTCTATATTCGCCGTCGTGATTATATCTGTGACGCCTTTTACTTCGCCGATATCACAGCTCAGCTTGAACAGAGCTCGAAATAAATCGCGACGATTTCTCCATCTGGCATCAATCGCAAACATACCAGAATTAGCCAGTAAGGGGTGGGGTAAGCCTTGTGACTGAGCTTGTTCAATCAGTTGCATCCGGTATTGGTTAAAGTCGTACATTTGATCTGCTGGCAGCCGCAGCGCGCCATCGATAACCACACGTATTGTGCCAACCGGTATCTCACCATCATAGGCAATAATATTATAACTATCAGGCATACCATCAAACATATCCATGATGATTTGTTGTGGATTAGCCTGCATGTAGGCGTATTCCTCCACGTAGACCCGATACCTGAGCTGGTATACATGATTAAGCTCAACCGGTGTAGTAGCGACTTTGACTTTGATAGACATCGAACGAGACTTTATATTATTTATTGCAAAACCGTATTGTAACCTTTATTTATTAAAATTATAAAACGATTAATGAAATAGTCGTGGGAAGGTGAAAGTTTAGTGACCTGATCGCAATGACTGCCGGGTATATTACTCTTGTAGACACAGTTGCGAAGTATGCTTTTTAATTGCGCACTTTCGAAGTCAGCAAGACCTGACAAATTGGAGTTGAAAATTTTACTGAAGGATTTAGTTGAAAAGTGAGGGTTATAATGTTTATTGGAAGCAATGGGTCATTCCCCCAACAAAGCAAGTTAGCAAAGGTATTCTGAATTAACCACATTGCTTTGATATACTAAATTGTCATCTAATATTTAATCGGTTTCTTGAGCTGACATTGCGAGTTCTTCCCGGCTCCGGTGGCCGGGAAGATGGTATTACTGACTATTTGGTTTTGGGTACCACTTTAAAGATCCCGCTGCCATCTATACCCAGGTAGAGATCACCGTTCGGATGCGTGGCAATACTACGAACGCGTCCGGCACCTTCAAAGAGTTTACTGTGACCAATCACCTTATTGCCATCGAGCTCAACTAATACCAGGTGAGCAAACTTCATTGCGCCCACAACCAGGTGACCTTGCCAGTGAGGGTATTTATCACTGGTAATGAACTCCATTCCCGAGGGGGCGATTGAAGGTACCCAAACCCAGTCGGGTTGCTGCATACCGGTGCGAGAGGTCTCATCGGTGATCTTGGTACCATTATAGTTGATCCCATAGGTGATGACGGGCCAACCGTAATTGCGTCCTGGCTTGATAATGTTTATTTCATCACCGCCGCGGGGGCCATGTTCATGTGTCCAAATCTCGCCGGTTTCAGGGTGCATAGCCATGCCCTGTGGGTTTCTGTGGCCAAATGAGTAAACACTTTTCCGTGCATCTTTTTGTTTTGCAAATGGGTTTGATTCCGGGATGGTGCCATCAGCATTAATCCGGTGTATTTTGCCTGCATCATGATCCAAACGTTGGGGATGCACGTCCCGGTTACCCCGGTCGCCGATTGAGAAATACAGGTAGCCGTCTTTATCGAATTCAATACGAGAACCAAAATGGAACGCACGTTCGGTATTTGGGTAGCCATCAAATATTAATTGCTTGTCGACCAGTTTCATGTCTTTCAGTCGGGCACGCATGATAGAAGTGTTACTGCCTTTTTCTTTGCCTTCAAAGCCCGAATAAGAAAAGTAGATCCAGCCATTTTTATCGTAGTTTGGATCGATCTCGATATCCAGCAGGCCGCCCTGACGCTCAGCATGTACCTCAGGGACGCCTTCAATGGGCTTGTCGATTAGTTTTCCTTCTTTGATCAGGCGGAGCTGACCTGATCTGTCGGTAACCAGCAGTTCTTTGTCATTTAGCCAGGCCATCCCCCAGGGGATCTGAATGCCTCTGGCTACCAGCTCCAGCTGATAGTTGTCCGCGCTCTTTGCCAGCTCAATGGTTTGCGGCTCCACAGCCTGAACGCTTTGAGCAGAGATAAATAATAAGCTTAACGCAATCTTGTTTAGTGTTTTCTTCATGCTTGTTCAACTTAAGTCCACAGAAAGATACTCACAGATTAGCGTGTTTTGGTAAAAAATGTCGGCAGGTGCGGTAAGTGACAGGTGTCCGTTTGAGCTAGGAGTATGGGGGAATTTTGCTCACTTAAATCAATTAAGTAGAAATGTTCGCTAGAGCTGTCCACGGCCCCACCATTCCTAACTTTTCTTTAACTTTACCTGTAAAAGTTAGAATTTGTACTTATATAACTTTATGATTATTATGTTTATTTGTTTTTCCTCTGTGTCTTTGTTTGCGTTTGTATAAAAACAGCTTGACTGCATTTTCACTACAACTTTTACAAACGGAAACGCGAATTCCGAAGTCTTTAACATGCCTTACATTCTTACGAATTTCTTTAATTTGAACGTGTCAGCGTTGTCATATAGGCTTGCGCGAATTTTTTAGATTTCCCCTGGAATGTGTATCTATGTCATTTAGTCGTCGACATACTGCTTTGCTTTCGAGCGCCTTACTGATTGGCTCTTCACCTGTTTTCGCCAACACCACAGAACTGGATAGACTCAAACATGAGCTGACTCACCTGGAACAAAAAGTGGCTCAGCTTGAGGCACAATCTGACAGTGCCATTACACGCACAGAAGCACCTGAAAAAGGTGTCCAGGTCGGCGGAGCAATTCGTTTTAACTATGGTATGAATTCTTATGATCAGGACAGTGAACGCCGCGGCGGTGACATAGATTTTGATTTGGTTCGTATTAATTTATCCGGAGAAGTCGCAGAAGTTGGGATTAATGCTGAGGTGCGTTTTCATGACTATATGCGCGTCGTTAAGTTCGCTTACCTGGACTATGACATCACGCCACAGTGGCAGGCTCAGTTGGGCTTAGCGCCGGTCCCGTTTGGCAATACACCGGTTGCGTCACACAGTTATTTTATGACGCCAAATTACTTTGTGGGTCTGGAAGAGGACTATGACTTAGGTCTGGTGTTTAAGCGCGCTATGCAGGACAACTGGCAGCTTGATCTGGCGTTTTTCAAGAATGATGACCATGGGGGGATTGACGGGTCGGCAGAAGATCGTCAAGACCGCTATTCAATAGATCTCGTTGGCCTGCGCGGAGCGGGTGAAGGGGTCTATGATGCGCCCGGTCAAAAACTGGCTGAGTACAATACACTGGTAGGTCGCTATGCATATCAGTTTGAGCATGCGCTTGGGCAAACCCAGGTTGGCGTGTCTGCGCTGCATGGTGGTCTGGATAATGGTATTTCCCGTGCTGGCGACTATCAGGCCTGGGCAGTGCATGCGTCCAATCGGTATGAGCAATGGTATTTCCACATTCAACATACTGAATATGATTATCAGGTTGATGAGTCAACGCAAATGGTTGTGGCGGCAAATGCCATGTATGACACCATAGCGGCAAAATCTTCCTCAACCACTTTGGGCGTGTCTTACGATTTGTCGGTGGCATTGGGGCCCATCGAAGATCTGACTCTGTATAATGATTTTGGTCTGATGCACGATAAGTCCGATGGCAGTGCTAACACCTGGATGAATATTACCGGCGTGTCTGTCGCTGCGGGTCCTATTTTTGCCTATTTCGATTTGGTGCACGCTCAAAATCAGCCTTTTGTTGGTGGCACGCTTGTGGGCGACAGTGACGACTTTGAGCGCCGTTTTAACGTCAACCTGGGCTATTATTTCTAATCCGGACACCATGAAACCTCTGAGCATTTTGCTCAGAGGTTTGGCCGGGTAGGCTGTATTAAAGCTTGCAGTGATCCTGCGAGCAAAGTAGTTTTGAACATTCCTGCGAGCAGTTCACCAGCGACGTAACCACACATAATACGCCTGCAGAAATAGACGCAGCTTGCTGACCGCCAGCAACCTGAGGTGTAGCGTTTTTTGCCAATCCAGCGTGCTTGTCTGATAAACGTTTTAATTGGGTCTTTTTAACCTTTAATTTCATAATTATTCCTTGTTGATATGGGTATTTCATAGTCGTGGGCAGCGTCTTTTTGTGGGTTGATTGTATGCGCCGCCCACAGTATTTAAGCGCATTGAATTTAATTGGTCAAACGTTTTTGCTAAATAAATATTTATGTAATAAATACAGATGTATAGTGTTTTTCGAGTCTGTATTTTTGATTGGGTTTGGTCTGTTTTTAAAGTGATTGGGAAGAAGGTTTCCCATGTGTTTAATTGCTCAAAGGCGAAAGATGTGGATATGTGGTTAGTAGAGTGATGTCTGTTGCGTGAAATAGGTTGGATTATCATGGCGCCGCATTTTGCACGGCGCCTGAAGTTAACTAGCTATCTAACCCAAACGGATCATCAATAGACAGCGCTGGTTGGGTAAACCACTTTGGCCCGTTTGATGTCATATAGAAATGATCCTCCAGTCGGATGCCAAACTCACCCGGTAGGACCAGCATGGGTTCATTAGAAAAGCACATACCGGCTGCCAGTGGCTGCGGATTGTCTTTTACCAGGTAAGGCCACTCATGAATATCCAGTCCAATCCCGTGTCCGGTGCGGTGTGGGCAGCCAGGTAGTTGATAATCTGGCCCCAGTCCTTGTTTGGCTAGATAGCTGCGGGCTGCAAAATCGACATCGCCACACGGAGTACCAATTTGCGCAGCTTCGAATGCGGCGAGCTGGGCATTTTTTTCGTGTTGCCACATGGTGCGTTGATGCGCTGTTGGCTCACCGAATACATAGGTTCGGGTAATATCACTCAGATAACCATGTAGCTTACAACCGGTATCTATCAAAACGACATCACCTTGTTTCAGTGTTTGTGGATCTTTCACGCCGTGAGGGAAGGAGGTGGCTGTGCCAAACAGCACAATACAAAAATAGTTGCCTGTGGCGCCTACTTTACGGTGCGCTTCGTCAATGAAGGCTTCTACTTCTGTTGTGGTGATCCCTTCGTGAAGTATTGAGGCTGCCGCTTTGTGTACAGCCAGTGTCATGTCCATGGCCCGCTGGATCAGGGCAAGTTCACTAGCAGATTTATGCATACGACAATGTGCTGTGACACATTTGGCATTGATCAGATTAAGTGCAGGCCCAGCCTGGCGTATACCATCGGCAATAAAAAAGGCCGCGCTTTCATCAATACCAAGTGTGGCATCAGGTGCTACGTTCAGGTCGTTCAGCACCTTGACGAGCAAACTGTAAGGCGACTGTTCTTCCTGCCAGGTATGCATGGGACCTTCAATGACCTGATAGTCTTTGATTGAGCCAACTTCGAAAAAGGGCACAATGAACTGGACGTCGCCTTGTGCTGGTAAAACAGCCCCGACCATACGCTCGCTTGGGTACCACTGCAAGCCAGTAAAGTACTTCAGGTTAGTACCCGCATTAAGATAGATTGCGGCAATCTTATGCTCGCGCATGTAGGCTTGTGCTGTTGAAATACGTTGCTGGTATTCTTCTGGTTCAATTGCAGCTACGTCCCGGGTCATGTCTGTCAGTGCAGCCAGTGCCGCTTCACGATTTTGGTAACCTATGCCTTTCATAGTGATTCCTGTTTGTTATTCGTTATTGAAAACGCGCAATACTGTACGGGCCAATATCCAGCGTTGTGGGTTGGTTTGCAATGCATTGTGCGATGAGCTCACTGGTGATTGCGGCCTGAGTAAGACCCAGGTGCTGGTGTCCCAGTGCAAAATAGATGTTTGGATGATCCGGCGCCTGTCCTATAACAGGTAAGGAATCAGGGAGTGAAGGTCTGGGACCCATCCAATGTTCGCCTTGCTCTAAAGTGTCGCTGCCTTCAAGCAAAGCCCGGGCATGTGTCAGTAACATATCCGCGCGCTCATAGTTGGGTTGGGTGTCCAGCCCGGCAAACTCCACCGTGCCTGCGAGGCGCAGACCCCCTTGCATGGGTGTCATAATAAATTGTCTGTCCGCCGAGGCAACCGGGCGGCTGAGATTGCTGGTGACGGGTAGCATATTGTGATAGCCCCGCTCTGCTTCGATAGGAAGCTTGTAGCCCAACTGTGCACACAGTGTTTTACTCCATGCCCCGGTGGCCACTACAAGCCGTTCAAAGGTATGGCAGCCATGTGATTGCGTGGTTACTTTTATCTTTGCAAGCTGAGCCTGTTTTGTATCCGTATTAAGTGGCGCTATCTTTTCAACTTTGGCTTTAACAAAGGTGCCACCAAGCGCGGTAAACTGTTGGAACAGGGCCTGGCTCAGCTGGTAAGGGTCCGGTGTGTGGCCAACTTGAGTAAAATAGAGTGCGTACTGAATACGCTGATCCAGGCCGGGTTCAAGGGCAAAAAGTTGTGTGCGATCCAAAAGCTCAACGGCAACGCCTTGTTGTTGGTATTTCTTCTGTAAAGCGCGGATCTGCTCAATCTTATCATGTTCAAAGGTCAGCAAGCTGCCACGCATGCTGATGTTGTTTTCGAAATCTTCTTGCAAGAGCTGCTTAAATGCGGGCAGGGCGGCTTCGTTCAGAGCGCGCAGTGCCCGAGTATGGCGTTTAAACCGGCTCGGTAACATATTGAGGCAAAAGCGGCTAAACCAGGGAAATGCTTTAATCAGGTATTTATGATCTATTCGTAACGGACTGAGCCTATCCAGCAGCATCATGGGTAAGCGGGGCAGCAGGGCTTTGTCTGCCAGCGGAAATACTTGCTCCGTTGCGAAATGGCCGGCATTACCCCGCGAACACTGCTCGCCAATACCTGCCGGGTCGTAAAGCGTGACGCTGTGTCCCTGACGGGCCAGTTGTAAGGCGTTACACAGGCCAACGACTCCGGCTCCCACAACTGCAATTTGAAGTGAATGTGTCATTTTTATTCTCGTTTGTCAGATTGCATTTTACCTACCAGATGCCCCCGCGAAGCATATAAAAAAATTAACCCTATAAATTTCATTGGTTTACTAATTTTATTGCCCCAATTTTTGACATTCTGATCATTTTCTTAAATTTGGATATTGATTATTGTATACAATATACCTATGATGGCAAGCACAAACTAAGTAGAGGACTTATCATGAAAGTAGATTGGCAGGGTGTTTATCCCGCAGTAACGACCCAGTTTAATGACGACGAAAGCATTAACTTTGAAACCACCAAAACCATGATTAACACCCTGATTGAAGAGGGTGTGCATGGCATCATCGTGCTGGGAACAGTCGGTGAAAACTGTTCACTACGTGCTGAAGAAAAGCGTGAAGTATTGCGTGCAGCGAAAGAAGTGGTTGGCGGGCGAGTCCCTGTGATTTCTGGTGTGGCCGAAACCACAACTGCACTGGCCGTTGAGTTTGTGCGTGATGCAGAGGAAATCGGGATCGATGGTTATATGGTGCTGCCTGGTATGGTCTACCGTTCGACAGAGCGTGAGGCTATTCATCACTATCAGCAGGTAGCTCGCAACACAAACCTGCCTGTCATGATTTATAACAACCCGGTGACCTATGGCGTGGATGTATCTATCGAAGGCATGAAAGTGCTGGCAGAGGAAGCCAACATTGTTTCAGTAAAAGAAGCGACTGAAGACACGCGCCGGATCAGTGAATTATTTTCTGCCTTTGGCGACCGTTACGTGGTGTTCGGTGGTGTGGATGACATTGCGCTTGAAAGCTTGATGCTGGGTGCGACAGGCTGGATCTCAGGTCTGACAAATGTATTCCCACGTGAGTCTGTCGCGATTTATAAGCTGGCCCAGCAAGGTCGTTACGAAGAAGCCCGAGAGCTGTGGCGCTGGTTCTTGCCTTTGTTGCGCCTGGATACGATCCCAACTCTGGTACAGTGCATCAAGTATGCAGAACAGCTGGCTGGTCGCGGCAGCGAAGTAACACGTTCACCGCGTTTGCCACTGACAGAGGAAGAGAAAACTTATGTGCGCCGTTTGTACGATGACGCGCTCACAAACCGGATTGATTTAAGCAAGTTTAATCTGGATTAAGCCTATGAATAAGGGAACATTCTTCTGCATTGACGGGCATACCTGTGGCAACCCGGTACGACTGGTAACCAGTGGACATCCGCAGCTTGAGGGCGCGACTATGAGCGACAAGCGTCAGCACTTTCTGGCTGAGTTTGACTGGGTGCGCCGTGCGCTGATGTTTGAGCCGCGTGGCCACGACATGATGTCCGGGTCATTCCTGTATCCACCTACCACTGAAGATGGTGATGTGGCTATTTTGTTCATTGAAACATCTGGCTGTCTACCCATGTGTGGTCACGGCACCATAGGCACAGTGACCTTTGCGCTACAACAAGGCCTGGTGACACCAAAAGAGCCGGGGCGGCTGCGGCTCGATACGCCTGCGGGTCGCGTGGATGCTTATTATTCAATGCGCGATGGCCGGGTGGAATGGGTCAAGCTATTTAATGTTCCCGCATTTCTGGCACATCGGAATGAGGTGATCTCAGTCCCCGGTATTGGGGAGCTGCAGGTCGATATTGCCTATGGGGGAAACTTTTACATTATTGTTGAGCCTCAGAGGAATTTTAAAGGCACACATGCTACGAGCGCAGCTGAGTTATTGGCAATGAGTCCTAAAGTACGTGATGCCGTCAATGCACAGCTTGCTTGCGTACACCCTTTAGACCCGACTGTATGTGGCGCGTCTCACGTACTTTGGACCGGCGACCCCAAACAGGCCGACTCCAGCGCCGCCAATGCGGTGTTCTATGGTGACAAAGCAATAGACCGCTCACCCTGTGGAACGGGTACCAGCGCACGGATGGCGCAGTTGTTTGCGAAAGGCGCATTGCAAAGTGGCGAGGATTTTGTCCATGAAAGCTACATCGGCAGCCAATTTATTGGCCGGATTGAAGGCACGACAGAAATAGCTGGTCACAGTGCCATATTACCCAGCATACAGGGTTGGGCCCGTATAACAGGCCATAACTGTATCACTGTAGATGACGACGACCCGTACGCGTTTGGGTTTCAGGTGCTTTAACAAAGTGAGGCAGTCAACTTGCCTCATCATCTTATTTGTCTTAAGGAGACAGCCATGACTTTGACAGGACAGAGTTTTATTGCCGGGCAATGGCGCGGTAACGCAGACAATGGGCAATTTTTTGCGTTTTGCCCGCAAACCAATGAGAGACATCATCAGCCCTTTTTCAATGCAGAGGCCGGCGACCTGGATGCCGGTATTTTGGCCGCGCAACGTGCATTCAAGACTTACCGGCGTGTGCCTTATTCGCAGCGTGCGGCTTTTTTGCGCAAAATTGGAGAAGAAATCCTGGCGCTGGGTGATGGCCTGATCGAAACCACCATGCTGGAAACCGGACTGCCAAGAGCGCGTCTTGAAGGTGAGCGAATGCGCACGGTAAATCAGTTGAATGCTTTCGCAGCTGCACTGGAAGCAGATCTTGCGCCATTGGCACTGACACGTCAGGATGCTCCTGATCCGGATCGTGCGCCTTTGCCTAAGCCTGCAACCGAGCTACGTTACTTGCCCGTTGGTGTGGTGGCTGTATTTGGCGCATCTAATTTCCCTTATGCTTTTTCTACCTTAGGGGGGGACACCGCAGCAGCGCTGGCTTCAGGCTGCCCTGTTATTGTGAAAAGCCACACTGCACATCCAGGTACCAGTGAGTTGATGACACGGGCGATCGAACAGGCGATCCGTCACTGCCAAATGCCTGATGGAGTGTTTTCGATGATCCAGGGCACGGATTATGCCTTATCTCACCAGTTGGTGGGTGCAGCAGATGTGAAAGCAGTGGGTTTCACGGGGTCTTTGAATGTGGCTAAAGCACTGCTGGACACCATTCATCAGCGCGAAGAAGTGATCCCGTTATACGGTGAACTGGGCAGTGTAAACCCGCAGGTGATCCTGCCTGACTATGCACAGGAGCAGGGGAGTGAGCTTGCAAAATCTCTGGTGCAGTCGCTGTTGATGGGTAATGGTCAGTTCTGTACCAGCCCGGGTTTATGGCTAATACCACAAGGGCAGGTTGAGTTTGAATCCGTCGCGATGAACGCAATCCAGGCTGCACCATCAGATACTTTGCTGACGCCCCGTATTCTGGACAGCTTTAACAAAGCCATGGTTGAGCTGAAACACAATGCCCATGTTGATTTACTGGCAAGTGGTGAGCAGAGCCAGGCGTTCCATGCCAACGCGCATTTATTTGCTTGTGAGGCAGAGGATTTCATTCACGATGCCAGTTTGCATGAAGAAGTTTTTGGCCCTAGTGCCCTGATTGTGCGCTACCGTGATGAAGCGCAATTACTGCGTGTGGTGGAACAGTTAGAAGGTCAGCTGACAGCCAGTGTGCACGCTACCAAAGCGGAAATGGCAGTTCAGGAAACACTGCTGGACGAGTTGAGCTATAAAGTGGGTCGCCTCATTTTCGGCCAGATGCCAACCGGTGTGGAAGTGTGTGGCTCGATGAATCATGGCGGACCTTATCCGTCATCAACGGATGTGCGTTCGACGTCGGTCGGGACACAGGCCATGACGCGATTCTTACGCCCACTATGTGTACAGAGTTAAGCAAACTCAGAAGATAGAACTTCTGTAACCCCGTGGAGTGCGGTTGCACAGGCTTGTTCCTTGGCATGTGCAACCGCCTATTTGATCATGATATGATTTCATAGACTGTGAACCTGTTCCCTCACAACGTGCAATTTATGGCAATGCACGTATAATGTATCCCAATGATAATAATTAATTAACCCTATGGCGATTGTACATAAAACCCGAACTCAATTGGTTGCGGAAGCGATCCGAGAAAAAATCCTGTGTGGTGAAATCAAAGCCGGTGAACCATTGCGTCAGGCTGCCCTTGCTGAGGAATTGAACGTTAGCCGTATCCCGGTCAGAGAAGCGCTATTGCAACTGGAAGCCGAAGGCCTGGTAAATTTTGAAGCGCACAAAGGGGCCACTGTCACTCGGTTGAGTGCTGAACAAATTGATGAGATCTTTGATTTGCGCGCCATACTGGAAGCAGAGCTACTGAGCCACTCTATTGATAATCTCACCAAACGCGACCTGCTGGAAGCTGAAGCCATTTTGGCCGATCTGGAAGAAGCAACAGATGCAGGTGATACCCAGCTGGCAACCGGTAAACTAAACGCCGAATTCCACAACAAATTGTACAGCCGTGCTGAGCGCCCCCAGACCCGAGAACTGGTCGACGTGTACAGTAAAAACTCAGAGCGTTACGTTCGTATGCATATCTTGCTTGCCGGCGGTTTAAAAACGGCGCCAGAAGAGCACCGCACTTTACTTAAGCTGTGTCACGAAAAAGACAAAGCCGGGGCCTGCGAATTTCTCAAAAAGCACATCATAGGCGCAAAAGACGACATTAAAGCCTTGCTCCTGCGCCTTGAGCAGGAAGCACAATAAGCCTCAACATATTAATGCGTTATAACTAACGCGTTATTTCGCTGTGCACACCGGACGCGTCTTTTTCCTCCGGCGCGCAGCGTTTGTTGCCAGTCTCATGGCGGGCTTTCAGTCAGCCTGGCCTCTGGTACTTGCTTTGGCAATGCCAGGCCATTTATGACAATACACCATGCTGACGCAAATACTGCTGTGCGGCATCGGTGTGTGGTGCAAAGCGTTTCCAGCGCCCGATAGCGCGGCGGTTAAGCGGTTCACGCACCTGTACTTTACTCGCTGTTGATACAGGCGCATCGTTAAGATGAAAGTGCATACAGCTGTCCTGCCAGGGCAAATCACAATAATCCAGTAGTTTAGCGATTTCCTGCTCAGGATTATCAACCAGGGATTCGTACTGCATCATATAAAACTGCTCACCATGAAGCTGCTTCCAGTGCTGCATCAGCTCATAAAATCGGCTGTAGAAGCGTGCTGTATCCATCAGATCTAACGAATACGCGTAATACGGGTTGTTGATAGTAAACAACTGGCGGAAGTTACCAATGCAGGTATCCATCGGGTCACGCATCAGACAGATGATTTTGGCATTGGGTAACGCCCGGCGGATCAGATCAACATAGAAAAAGTTAAATGGCAGCTTATCGACAAAGTGTGCATGGCTGCCGGTAACCACCCGGGTTGCATTCAGATAGGTCAGTCCGAGTTGGTGTGGGTCGCACTGATAAGCTTGCTCGAGTGTGAGTGGGTCGAGTACGGTCTGGCTGGTGGTCTGAGCCAGGCGTTTTACGCTGATCCCAAAATCCTGTAGTTCCCCGGCTGACATCACATCGCTGTGACTGGATAAGATCCTCTCTACCAGGGTGGTGCCAGAGCGCGGCATCCCGAGTACAAAAATGGGCTCGTGGCTGCTGTGACCAGCCTTTGGGTCGACTGTACTGGTGGTGCTGAGTGCCTGAATACGCTCGAATAAGGCCTCGTTGTTTGCATGATCAAAGGGACGTGCACGGTGTAATGCCGTTTTACCCTGTTTAAGTGAATAGAATGCTGAATCAAACTCACCCAGATCCTGATATTCTTTTGCCAAAGCATGGCCAAGATGGAGCTGAGATTCGGGTGTGTTTGCCCGCGCAAAGGCGCTTTGTAAGCGTGTCAGGTGGTTGTTGTCTGTGCTGGCTTTTTTCAGGTCAGACAGAGCAAAGTGCGCTCTGTGATGATCTTTATCTAATGCCAGCGCTTGTTCAAAGGCTTGCTCTGCGTCATCAAATAAGCCGACAAACTTCGCACTAACCCCAAAGTTATAATAATATTGCGCGTTGCTCTGAGTGAGCTTGAGTGCCTGGCGAAAAAATGCCAGGGCGTCATCGTGCAGGCCAACATGGCTCAGTGCTACCCCAAAAGTGTCAGCATCAAGTGCTCGAGTCAACGCAGCAGGACTTGTCTGCTCTGCGGTTTGCCTGGCCAGTGTCAGCTCACCCTGCAAGGCATAACACTTAGTCAGCTGAGCCCGGTATTCATCACTGTTATGCAGTCCCAGCGCCTTTTCGAGCAATTTGATTGCTTTTTTTAACTGCCCAACCTGAAGGTTGATCACACCGAGCAGAAAGTAGCCGTCGGCATAGTCTGGCGATGCATTAAGCAGTTTGACCAGGTATTGATGGGCGGTTTCGAGCTGGCCCTGATTGAGTGCGCTAATGGCGCTTCTGTGTAATTGCTGGATAGACGTCATTGTGGGTTGTCACTTGTTATATAAAGGCCCATCACAATGGATGGGCCTCAGCGGGAGAGTTCAATTTACTAAAGTTCGAACTGATAGTCGAACTTAATGCCGACTGTCAGTGGTTTGTTCAGGTAGTGGCCATAGTTACGCTGGATCTCAGCGCCGTTGGCGGTCGTAATATCCCGTACATCGCGACGCACCGAGGTAAAGGCGTATTTATTGAACAGGTTGTTGACGTACAAAGTGGCTGACCACATATCGCCGGTCAGTTTGGCAGACAGGTTGCTGATCCCATAACCCGAGAGGGTTTCACCACTGTCACGCAGACCCACTTTGGAGATGATATCGCTCTGTGCCGTCAGGCCATAGTTGATATCCAGGGTTTTATCGCCCAGGACTTCAGTTTCGTAATTTATACCCAATGAGAACTGATGTTCCGGAGAGCCGGGCAGTCTGTCTCCATCTTGACCGCCATCGGTGCCATCGGCATTAAATAAGTAAGGTGCATCCGAGGTTAACTCTGCTTTAGTGTAGGCATAGGTTGCATACGTGCTGATAGAGTCACTGAGGATAGCACGTGTGGAGATCTCAACCCCTTTGGCGTTGGCTGTTCCGGCATTAGAGGTATACGGAAGCTGGCCAACCACAGTGGCACCGGCAATTTGTGCATCATCCCAGTCAACATTGAAAATGGCCGCGTTGAAATGCAGACGGTTCTTTAACCAGGTGCTCTTCAGACCCAATTCATAGTTGGTGGTGGTGTCTGCGGTGTACAGCATTTCGTCGGACATACCACAACCGATCTGTTTGTCGGGCAGGGGATCCGGACAGGGCGCCAGACCGTTAGAACCACCAATACGGAAACCTTCACTGGCCGTGATATACGCCATGACTGAGTCTGTAAACTGGTAATTGGCGTTGAACTTAAACAGGTTACCATCGTCTTCAGCATTGTTTTGCTTAAAGTCCAGAGTTATGTCGCTTGGACCTGCGCCGCTGTATAGCGTATTGGCCAGCGGGAAGTCAACGGCGGACTCCGCCTTCACTTCATATTCATAAAATCGTGCACCCAGGGTAATGGTTAGCTTGTCATTGACCTGATAACCCACTTCCCCGAACAGGGCCTGCTCTGTGATTTCACTGCGGTCGACCGAGAAATACTCGAGGTTGTCCGGGCGGGTTTGCTCGCCACCAAAATTAGCTACGGCAAATTCCCCAAAGCCTGGGGTGAACTCTTTACTGCTGGCATCACTTTCGAATTTGTTGTAGAAGCCACCCACAATCCAGTTCCAGGCTGAGTCGCCCTGCGACACCAGCCGGATCTCCTGCGTGAAGGTGTCTTCTTCTTCCTCTTCGCGGGTAAACGCCGAGAAGGACGGGAATTCTTCATAGCCATAATCGAGGCGGATCAGCAGATCGGTCTGGTCGCGCTGACCATCGGCTTCAAAGCTGGACCAGCCCGATGCAGAAACCAGTTCTGCAAATCCCAGATCGGCTTTTAATTCCAGGCTCAGCAGATCATCTTCTTTGTCTCTGGGCTCTTCATAGCGATAGGCCGATTCATATTTGCCGATGCGATCATTGAGTCCGTTTGCCGGGTTGAGTGCCTGATAATGTACTATCGAGCGGCCCTCACTTTCTTGTTTCTGGTAAAAATAGTTCAGCGTGCCATCGAACCAGTCATTTGGCTTCCAGCGCACAGAAATACGGCCGGTGGTGGTGGTTTCGCCATTGGCATCGGCCACGCATTTGAGGTTGTTATCAACGTCACTTTGACTGCTCCAGTTGGGATCTGCCAAAGAAGCCCCGCCTTCGCGGACCACATAGTTGTAATCAATAAATCCGGGGTCTTCATACTGGTTCAGGCTGGCACGCAGCGCCAGTTCATCTTCGATGATGGGGGTGTTGAAAATAAAGCCGCCTTCACCTCCAACTGAATCACTCTCTGAGTTTTGAAATAAGTCGCCATACAGTTGCACTGTGGTGATGTCTAACTCTGGCGCTTTAAGCATATAGCGAATAGCGCCGCCTAGGGTACCCGCGCCGTACAAGGTACCTTGTGGACCGATTAATACCTCTACGCGTTCTACGTCAGTCAGGCGCATATCCAGTGAAACGGGGATCTCATTCACATAGGTTGCAACGGTGCCGCCATCCTGATCCGGACCTGATGAGTTGGTGTTTAGGCCGCGAACGATGATCGGTGAGCCAGAGCGACCACCCTGATCGGTCACAGTCAGACCTGGCACCCAACGCGCCACATCGGCCAGTTCACCAATGTTTTGATCTTTCATTATATCCGCATCGAGTGCGGTGATGTTTAAAGGGGCTTCCTGCACAGAGCCACTACGGCGAGTAGCTGTGATCTGGATAACTTCCAGAGACTTCTCTTCGGCACCTGCTTCATCGGCCTGTGCTGTTGCACTGAGCATAATTGAGCCTGGCAAAGCCGTAGCTATGGCCAGAGATATGAGTTTTGGTTTTAGCATTATTTTACATCCCGGATGTGTTCTGGTTGTTGTTTTTATGCAAACTAAGAAAGCATAAAGTGAATCTCGTAACAAGATTATCAAAAAAGGTACGAAGATAATTATTTATTATATTTGCAAAAATATTCACTATCAATGGGTTTTTAGTCAGAATTGTGCATGAAATTGCAGTAAAAAAATTTTTTGCGTGATTTTAGTTTCTTTGGGTTTTTTAGTTGGTTTTTGGGGTTCTATATGCAGTATTTTAAATTGAATATGCATTTTTAGTTATTGTTGTATCACCTTACAGCGTTAGAAAGGTGAAAGTTTATGCGTTAAATAGCCGGGGTTAACCAATTCTAGAGGTGCTGAACTGTCGGTTATGCTGCTGTTTTTCTGACTGATGGCGAATTTTGTTTGGATTGGCGGAATTGAATAAGTATGCGGTGTTGAAAGAGGGAGATGATTTGAAGGGTATTTGCACAGTGAATAGAAGTGCAGAATTACTCATTCCGTGACGGTTTTTTCTGCTGAAGGCCGTGCGCCTTATTTGAGACACACGGTTCCGCTTAATTGCGATTTATGAATGAGGGCGGGTTACCTTTTAACGTCGACCGCGTAAAGTTTGCAGTAGTGTCGGCCTGGAGACCCGTTCCATTTACTGGCACTGTCATCCAGCCCGACGATGCTTACGGCTTTTTCGCTATAGAACGACGCCAGTAATGTAGAGAGGGCGGCATCATGACCTTTTGATCCCGTTTCAATCCAATACCCGTAACAGGTATTACCCCGATTGCTCAGTTCGACAATGGTGTTTCCGTTGCCAAAATCAGGATAGGTAACCATTCTGTCGATATGACCCGACATGGTTTCACGCGCAGCAAGGCTCTGAGTTGATGCCAAAGCCAAAAGTGTAAAGATAAGTGTTTTTCTCATATAGTTAGCTCCTTTTATTGAGATGTTCCTATTATAAGGCTTAATCAAAAAGGTAACACTCTGTTTTTGTGTGAAATACAAAAGATGTTGTACGCTGACTTTTACCTGTATACACCCGAAGAGGTGCAGCAATGGGGAATTTTTGGATACTGATGGGTGTAAAAGGGTGTACAGGGTGAATCTGGCCCTTTTCATTTTATAAATATTGCAGTCAACACTTTGCCGGCGCCATATTTGGCGGCGCCATATTTGGCGGCATACTGAGCCCGGTTGTTTTTACTTGTGAGCCCACTATGCGACTCTTATCTTTGTGTTTTTTCAGCGCCTGTTCTTTTGCTTCTTATAGTGCCGAGCTCTATCCCGGCGCACCAGCGGCGGCCAGTGACTATGCTTTTTTGATTGGCCACTGGCAATGCCAGTATGAGCAGCTGGACCCGCAAGGGAAAGTGCTATTCTCAGCCCATGCCGCTGGCAAGCTGAATACGCCTTTGATAATAAGATGGTGGTGGACGACTTCAGCCTGCTCGATGCGCAAGGCAAAGTAACTTATGCAGGCAGAACACTCAGAACCTATTCATTGCAAGACAAGCGCTGGCATCAGGTATTTCTGCCCGTGCAAATGAACGCAACCCTCAACCCGTTTACCGCACATCGGGATAAAGACGGCGTGCACCTCAAGGTTGAACAGCGCCTGCCCAGCGGCGAGCTGCAACCCGCACGGTTTCGCTTCAGCCAGATCAGCGACAAGGGCTTTGTCTGGGAAAGCAGCAAGCAACTTGATGGCAGCGGAAACTGGTATGTTGATATGCGGATCAGGGCTACGCGGGGTGGGGAGTGAGTAGAATTGATGTTGGAAAGTTCGGGCGTGCAACATAGATGCTGTTGCATACATTCCAAAACGTAGTTTTACGATAGCTCTTTAAGTAGCTCAACGATGCAAGAGAAAGCAGCTCTTTTAAATAGCCATTTGCTTGCCACCCACCCCTTGCTAGTTAATTTTTCTAGCCATGTATTATCTGCACTGTTTGCTTTGTTATCGGTATTGTTTGCATTGTTATCAGCATTGTTTGATTTGCAATTTGTGGTCTTTGAGTCTTTGTTGTTATTCATTATTTTACCTTATATATATGTTTTTATTGACCTAACAAAACCAACTGCTACCGACATAAAGCATAAAATGAACGTGTAAATACGTTTGTTTTTAAATGACTTGAGCACACTTATCGAATTTCACGCAGCAAAAAGCCCGCAAGTTCATGACTGAAATTGCAGAGATAAATCGGAGCTTGGTTGGTGTTAGTTAGGGGTAGTGATCAGCTTAATGATTTTAGTTTTTTGTTAGCTGATATATTATAACAGTAATGAGAATCGTTATCAAGTGCGTGGTTTAATCCAGCTTTTGGGTTTTAATTATTTGTTGGCTGAGATTTTATTATAACAATAATGAGAATTATTATCGAGTGCGTGATTTGATCCAGCTTTATCCTCCTCAGCATTATTCCATTATTCCATTGGTTACCAAAGGTGGGCACATTGCTTTTGCTCAGAGATTGGCTAATCTATATCGCATACATTGCTATATGGTTTATGCAACGATAGATGATAAGGCAGATTTTTACAGATGATCATATTCGTCTACTGCTTACGTGCGTGTGCAGGCAAGTTCAAAATTAAAGATCAGTATCTAATTACGCAGCTTGCCTATGTTCCGCTGTAACTAACTGAGCACAACCAGTTAAAAGTACATCAGCTTATTGATGTGCATGGCCATGCCTATAAGAAGTGGCTGTTACCTGGTGCTTATAGTCGAAACGGTAAAGACAGAGAGATAGAAGTACCAGAGGTTTTTTGTCAGTCACTTGAGCGCTACTTGAATTGGTACGTTGAGCAGGAGTTACCGAAAGAGTTCCGGCACAATCTAAATACATACTTGGGGTTAAGTGAGTATGCCCCGGTGTTGTCAAATGATCGGCTGCATGGTTATTCAATGAGTGAACGCGTGGTAAAATCGAGTTTGAATAAGCAGCCTACAAACTTAAGAGCCAAGGTTAATAAACTACTCTCAAACGCCGGACTTGATTGGGCAACGGCAAAAACGTTTGAGGACTCATTAATAATTCACCTGGCTAAAAATGTTGATCACGGTGTTGTCGCTGATTTGTTTGGGTTTAGCTCGCGCCAAGTGGTTACGGACAAATACAACGGTAACCTGTTGCAGTTGTCAGAAGCGCTGAGCGGCGTATATGCACGCATACAAGCCAAAGGGCACAGACAATAAAGGAGATATCATGAAGCTTTTTAGTAGGTTGAAAAATCATCCCATCTTATCCCTGTCTATTTGGAACTGTGATGAAAACTTAACACCAAAGGAGTGCATGGAGCGTGATTTGAATTGCTATGTAGACCAAACCCATGAATCTACAGAATGAGTTCTTTGGAAAATATATGATGTAATGAGAGACAACGATATTTCCTATCAAGAGGCTATTGCAACAGACGCTGGCCGAGAAGCGCTTCTTGAGTTACTTCTTCATCGACACTGGATAGGCTTTCATGCTGAAAGTCTAAGGATTGTAAGTGCTGAAGAAAAGAAAATATCAGGGCTTTGTTCGTTGAACCTTTATCGTGAGGAAATTGAAAAGAAAGTTGGTAAGCAAGCCATGGATAAATTGCTTGATCAGTTCTCCCACGAAACAGAAAGCTACTTTAGTGAGCTGATAAAAAAAATGTAAAAGTAACCTAAGATATACAGCAGCAGAAAGAAGGAAAGCGGGAACAATAATGAGAGTAAAGCACAGAGTTTCAGTTTATTCAGATGGCAGCTACATTGGTAGCTTTATAAAAACTATTGAAATGCCAGGCTTGCCAGTATTGGGGTCAAAAATGAGGTTTGGTTCAGGTGTTCATAAAGTAACAACCACTGTTGACTCACAAATTTTTGATGAGGAATCGAGCTTGTTTATAACTAACTCCTCAATAGATATCGAAGAATACTCTCGTAAGGTCGCAGACTACATACCACCAGACAGGTTCCCAATTGAATTGGTTAAACGCTGCGGCTTTAATGTGGAGAGTCTGGGTGATGAGTTTGAACATATCTATGAGAAGCTTGCATAGCTGCGTTGGAATAAAGTACTGAGACAGGAAATTTGGAGCACATAGTATGGCCAAAAAGCTGACCAAAGAACAATTCAAAGAATGGGTTATGCAGGAGAAAGTTGAAAATCATTCAGGTCAAAAGTATGTATATGCAGCATTTTCTGCTGCTGCATTCACGTTAATTATAACGTCATCAAGCTTTGCTACTTCTCGGCCAAATCTGTCTGATGAAATAGAGCTGTGTATCATACTTTCAATGCTTAGTATGACAGTAAATGTTTTTCTAACTTTCTGTTATACAAATAACAAGATGCTGCGTGAGTTTCTTTACTTTATAGGGCATAAGAAAAGGCAAGCTAGACTACTAATTGCTTGTGGCCCGATGTCGATGGTGATTGCTCTTTTTAGTTTTTTGTATCTGGTGAGTGGTAAAGTTGCATTATTTGGGTATTTAAAATTATTACTATTTTTCGTTTTAAGTTACCTGGTCAGGTCGTGTTACCGTAGAGGTACAGAACAATATCATTGGAATAGAAAATAGCGGTAAATGACTAATATAAAGTTTGGTTAACCTCTGAAAAAGAGAGTCAAGCTATTTAAAATATCCATAGCGTTGAAATATTTTTCAGAAATTTCTACAAGGACTTCAATAGGGTATTATGAGCCAACAAGAGTTAGAGGTTGAAGAGCAAGGTAAGGAGGGTGGTGGTACCTACTTCTTATGCCCAATTGAGAAAGTTATACCTGCTTTAGTCGAAAGTAAACTAATTTTGGCAAAGCGTGGTGTTAATACTAGAGAGCTGGATGATGTTTTTGATTCATCTGTCGAATTTGTTAGATTGGTTGGGGGGGATTTAGGCGCAAGAACGGATAAACCTTCTCACAGAAATAATGTTTTGAATGATATTACAGAGTTTCTTGAGAAAGAAGGCTATATTGGCAAGTCCACTAGAAATAAAATGTTTTTAAACCAGAAGGGTACATCTCATTACGTGCAAGTTACTAGTTTTTACTTAACTGGAAAAGGACTTGATATTTATTTAAAAGTCCAAGCGCATCGAGATGCTGAAAAGCGCCACAATGACACTCAGCGGCATAATTCAATGATGAGATATATGTCGTTACTTTCATTTGTTTTAGCTGGGATTTCAGTGGTTGTAGCTACTCAAACAGTAAAAACTGCTAAAGAAAACTTAGAACTTGCAAATAAACGCTATGAACTTTCAGAAAAAAAGTTTGAACTGACATCACAAGAACTCCTTAAAAGTAAAAGTGAAGCAACTAAACCCGCAAACTTAGAGGCATTAAAAAGTACAGCAGCCGAAGGCGAAACTATGAATGTCAATTTAACGAAAACCCGCTAATTTAACCGTTTTTTTGCATTGGAAATCAAGGAGAGGATTGTTGAAATATTATGAAGCGTGCGAGAAATTACGCAATGAACACCCCAAATTAATTGAGCAATTAGCAGCTACAGATAATCTTGAAAAGTGGGGTGAGATCTCTAAAATTTTTACTAAAGAAGACAAAAAGAAAATCTATGACATGGCAGAGCCCAAATGGATTGAAAGAAAAATTGAAGAAGGAACTTTGTTGCTAAACCCCGAAGTCAAAAAAGAGCTTGAGACTCGTGATTATAAGCCGCTAAGTATCCTTAGAAAGATGATTTGGGCAAGTGTATTGGTAATGTTGGAAGGGGAGGACAGCAAAGAGAATTTTAGTCGTATTAAAAGGAAAATTATTAAGAAGCATACAAATAAGTGGTGGTTCGATGTTTATAATCGATTAAAACCAACCTATGCCGCTAAAGCTTGGCTTGATAAGGAAGGTTTAGGTCTTGCTGTGTCATATGCCGTACAAAATAGCTCTTTCTTAGGGGGAGTGGCGCAGAGCAAACGAGATGATATTTTAAGGATGATACCAAGTGGAGAAGTATCGGATTCTAAAAGAATAAAGAGAAAAGGGCAGAAAAAAGTATCCCCTAGCTCCTGCCCGGCATGTAGTAGCTTTTTTGTTACAGGTACATTTAAAGGCTGGATCTGTGCTGATTGTGGGGCGACTGATAAAAGTCCTGTTAGTAGAGAAAAGGGTTAATAGGAGAAATTGTAGTATTTAGACGCTTACAAATCCTAGTCTAGAACTTGGGAAAAACTAATGTTGGAATAAATGAGAGAAGTGTATGACGGCTGGTTAGATTTCATCGAACGCTGTGCCGCATGATCTTCTTGCATTTGCTTTGGAGAGAGGATAGCCTTGATGTCGGAATGGCGCTTTTAGTTAGCGTCGGCAGGCAGGTAAAACTGGCTTGGTTGTGGCCGACCATCAACAAACATATACCCTCATGAAGTTTCATTCATTTTTTGAATGCATTGGAGTTTAAACGGCCACCGGAACTGATGCAGAGGAACAAAAAATGAAATTCGATAATGTATCTCTAAAAACGACCGCTCATGCTTTTCATGCATATACAGAAGAGAAATCTTTATCCCTGAAGTCAAAGTGCAGAACTTTTGATTTGTGGGCGCAGATACTTGCTGGTAAAAATTACTCTTCACTTATGGCGCAATTGGCAGAATCCCCTGTGGAGCTCGAGCTATCTGTAGAAAGCGCTATCTGTATGTTTAAGGCTAGAAACCGTGTCATAGATGAAGGTTTGGCTACAGAAGTTTTCGCTAACACGATACAAACCTGTTTATATGATTTGTGTCCAGTTTCGTCGGCAGTTGTTGATGTGTTGAAGAACCAGTCTGACATGAGCCTAATGTGTGTTGATACTAACAGAGTTGCATTTATTAAAGAGAATAACCCAGGTTACGGACCTATAAGAGATTTGGAGTTCTCGGGTTATATTGCGGCAAGCGATCATCGAAACATTCTTTTGAAATTAGCGTCACAATCATTTGAGCGACAACTTACAATTTTCGGTTCAAATTTGCAGAAAAGAGCTCTAATAAATGAGCAAAGGTTCGAAAGCCGTGTTCGTGAAGATCGAGTTGGTTTCAGTGAGTTTTTATCTGAATATTTGTACAAAGAGCTCAAGTTAGACATGGAGTACGCAATTGTTGAAGCGTACGTATATGACGGTACTATAGCATATTTCAATATGGTGCCAGAGGAATCGAGACCATTCGATTTTGAATTAATCAAAATTGCTGACTTTATTGAAAGTATTGCTGGTTCAGCTGCTTCTACCTTAGATGATTATTTAAGTTTCATGGAAGAACCTTTGGAAGCCAAAGATTTTGAAAATTTAATCATGAGAAAGCTCGATATTTACTTCCCGGACATGTAAGTAACATCGCCCCGAGTAAATAGGAGCGATGCGAGATAGTTACAGGGCGGCTTCCCAATCGTCAACTTCTTGTCGAAGGTAATGATTGGGTCTGCTCTGTATTTTAACCTTTGGGAATAAAGCTCGGTTACCCTGCTTTTTAATTTGCCAACGGTACAAGGTGATAGCGGTAATATCAAAGCGTTCCAGTATCTCTGGAGTGGTCATATATTTTTTATTAAACTCGCTTTTCTAGATTTTATGCTGCTATTTTGATGGCGTTTAGCCTCCAAAGGGTAAGCAAACAAGGTTATTGGACCTTGAACTGTGGCAGTTTATAGGGGAGTTACAGATGGACAACATAAAAGATCCTTCTATATTGCATGTTGGGTTCCATAAGCCAATGTTGGAATCGAACTTCGAATCACATGCAAAGCAAATACCTGATTGTCTGGAGGCACTTCTTGTCGATATTCGCTTTACAAGGCCAACATAAAACAAAACCCCGGATTACTCATTGGTACCCTCTGCCACTTGGTGATAAAATTTAGCTCACAAGTAATGTGGTCACGGCTTATCTAAACTGTGACCAACACTGAGACCAGAAAGTAAGAAAGAGAATGTCTCAGGTTGATATATTTGATATTTAAAGGCTTTTTATTCTATGTGTGAACTTTTGGGCATGTCTGCCAATGTACCCACGGATATTTGTTTTAGTTTTTCCGGGTTGCTGGAGCGTGGAGGGAATACCGGGCCGCATAAAGATGGCTGGGGGATCACTTTTTATGAGGGTAAAGGGTGTCGGACGTTTAAAGACCCTGAGCCAAGCTGTCAGTCGGAAATTGCCAAACTGGTGAAAGCCTATCCGATCAAAAGTGTGTCGGTGATCAGCCACATTCGCCAGGGCAACCGGGGCAGAACGTGTCTTGAGAATACCCATCCATTTACCCGTGAGCTTTGGGGCAGGGAAATTACCTATGCACACAATGGTCAGCTGTCTAACTATAAAGATCTGACCACTGAGTTTTATAAGCCAGTGGGAAATACCGACAGTGAACTAGCATTTTGCTGGATTTTGGACAAAATCCGTGAAAAATACCCGAAAAGACCCAAAAACATGGCCTCTGTGTTTCGTTATGCGGCTAAGCTGGCGAAAACCCTGATGGACAAAGGGGTGTTTAACATGCTGCTGACCGATGGGGTGTTTGTGTTGGCGTATTGCTCTAATAATCTGCACTGGATCACGCGTCGTGCGCCGTTTGGAAAAGCGACGTTAATCGATGCGGATATGGTGGTGGACTTTCAAAAAGAAACGACCCCGGATGACGTGGTGACTGTGATTGCAACCCGGCCGCTGACGAATGATGAGCAGTGGAATAAGATGGAACCCGGCGAGTCTGTGCTGTTTAAGCTGGGTGAGAAAATCTAGCGCTCATCCCGAAAAGCCAGTTCACGAAATGAATGACATAAAAAAGCCCTGATGATCAGGGTTTTTTTATTTTATACTGCTGGGATATTACTCAGCCGACTTTTCTGCATCAAAGCTCTTCAGCTGGATCATAAACTGCTCCACGCCATCTTTGCCTTTAAACATTTGCACTACAGAGTAGTGGTATGCCGGTGCCAGCCAGGCCATTGCCTGACGCTTATCGTTGTCGTACAGGCGCTTCACTTTAATGGTTTCGACATTGCCGATGGGCAGGGTGATGGCTTCGGTGCCAACCACTTCAAAGTCATAGCTGCGCACATTGCCTTTTTTATCGACAATGGGGTAACTCATTTTGGTTTTACCGGCTTTGACATCGTTGCGCAGGGCTATCTGGTAAGACAGAACATCATGACGCTGTTCGTTCCAGTCTGCATTGATGGGGTATTTCTCATCGTCTTTAAACAGCTGTTTGTTGTCTCGGTCAAAGCGGATCTTATAGCTTTTGTCTGGCCCGGTGCCTTCGCGCTTGAGTGTGTAAAGCAAAGGTTTGGGGTGCTTATCATGGTAAGTGAACAGTGAGTTTTCTGTGCGTTCGTCGGAGAAAATCATCCATTCGATGTTACTTTCGTAATTCAGGGAGTAAGTGTCGTTTGAGACTTTTGACAGCTCTCTGATGGCGTTGCCGTGCACTGAGCCTTTGCGCAGTACGTCATATTCTGCGCGGTAGGGAACCAGATCACTGGCCAATAAGGAAGAAGAGAAAACAGCGCTTAAACCAAATAGTAAAGCGCTGTATTTTTTATTCTTCTGGGTAGGTTGCGCCTTGAGCTGGAAGGGGTTGATTGTCAAAAACGGCATAGTCTGCTTCCATCGTTAGTCTGTGTTCGCTGAACCACTTGACCACCAAAGGATAGATTATATGTTCTTGTTCATGAACCCGCTGTGACAGCGTGTGCGCAGTATCATCAGCCAGGATTGGCACCTTGGCTTGTACGATGACCGGTCCACCATCTAGTTCTTCTGTCACAAAGTGAACACTGGCGCCATGAAACGTTTCTTTTGCATCAATCGCTCTTTGGTGGGTATTCAGCCCTTGATACTTAGGCAACAAAGAAGGATGAATGTTCAACATTTTTCCTTTAAATTTTTGCACTAAGTCAGCAGTTAGAATACGCATAAATCCAGCTAATACAACTAAATCTGGATTATAAGAGTCAATTAATTGTGCTAAACGTTGGTCATAGGCTTCACGGCTGTCAAAGTCTTTATGACTTAATACTTGTGTGTCAATGTTCGCTTGCTGGGCGCGTTGCAGCCCGTAAGCTTTTGCTTTATTACTGATGACGGCACAGATCTCGCCATTGATTTCGTTGCGCTGACAACTGTTCATAATGGCCTGTAAATTAGAGCCACTACCTGAGATCAGCACAACAATCCGAATTGGAGATCGTTCGGGTGCCATTACTCGGCACCGCCCAGGATTTCAACTTGTTCTTCACCTGCGTTTGCAGCTTGAATTTCACCAATGTGCCAGGCGTTTTCGCCCTGTGCTTTCAGGATTTCCAGGCTTTGTGCAAGTTTATCAGCAGGAACAACCAGGATCATGCCCACACCACAGTTGAAAGTACGGTACATTTCATGGGTGCTGATGTTGCCGTTTTCCTGTAACCAGTTGAATACGGCAGGCCATTCCCAGCTGTCGCCTTTTACAACGGCTTTTGCTGATTCAGGTAATACGCGCGGGATGTTTTCCCAGAAACCACCACCTGTGATGTGCGACAGTGCATGCACATCCACCTCTTTAAGTAGTTCCAAAATAGGCTTAACGTAAATACGGGTTGGTTCAAGCAAATGCTCGGCCAGAGGCTTACCTGCGAACTCTTCGCTGGTATCAGCACCAGAAACTTCCAGTACTTTACGGATCAGCGAGTAGCCGTTTGAGTGTGGGCCGCTTGAAGCCAGTGCGATCAGCTGATCACCTTCGGCGACTTTGGTGCCGTCAATGATTTTAGACTTTTCAACCACACCAGTACAGAAACCAGCCATGTCGTAGTCTTCGCCTTCGTACATGCCAGGCATTTCGGCAGTTTCACCACCGATCAGGGCACAGCCAGCTTGCTCACAACCAGTGCCAATACCTGTCACTACGTCAGCAGCAGTATCAACATCCAGTTTACCAGTTGCGTAATAGTCAAGGAAAAATAGGGGTTCAGCACCTTGAACTATTAAGTCGTTTACACACATGGCAACCAGGTCGATACCTACGGTATCATGTTTTTTCAAATCGATGGCCAGACGCAGCTTAGTGCCTACGCCATCTGTGCCAGCAACTAAGACAGGCTCTTTATATCCGGTTGGTAGTTCGCATAATGCGCCAAAGCCGCCAATACCGCCCATCACTTCAGGGCGACGCGTCTTTTTAACTACCCCTTTAATGCGCTCAACCAATGCATTGCCCGCATCGATATCAACGCCTGCGTCTTTATAGCTCAGAGACTGTTTTTGTTCGCTCACAGGTTTTCCTCAAAAATAACATAATGGATTTGCTTAGAAACGCGCGTATTTTACATCAAATGCACGAGTGCGGCTAGTCGATTTGGTTCGCATACACGCTGATTTCGTGTGTCAGAAGTGGCTACAAATGCATCGTCGGCGCTTGGCTGTACCTGTTATCAATCGCGCAGGGTGGGGGATTCTTCACTATACTCTTTACATTTTAGTCTGTGTGAATGTGATCTATGTGGAAAGCCTGAGCTTAAGTTTCATCTTAGTTGGGTTCTTGCTGCTGGTGGTGGCACTGCTGCCGGCACTACAGATCTGCCAGATCACTCAAAATCGCGGCTGGCGCGTTTTGCTGGCATTGATCTTTTTCTTTGTATGCGGATACCTGGCCTTTGCTTATCATGTGTATCGCACCGCCGATGCTTCCCCCATGGTGCTTGGTCTGTCAGTGATCCTGATGCTAGGCGCGGTATTTGTGATTGTGGTCGTACAGTTAAGCCGCTCCAGTTTGTTGCTGTTGCAGGAGATTGCACAAAGTGAGCGCCATCTTGCCCGGCATGATTCTTTAACTGAGCTGGAAAACCGCCAGCAGTGCACTAAGTATGTGGAGCAATGCATACAGCAAGGCAAAGCGTTTAGCGTCTTACTCCTGGACATCAATAACTTCAAGCAAGTGAATGATGCGCTGGGCCATTTCTTTGGTGACAAGCTGCTGGTTGCCTTTGCTGGCAAATTGCGTTCACTAGCCAAACAGGGCAGCAAGGTATATCGAATGGGGGGCGACGAATTCGTCATTGTGACGGACGCGGCGAGCGAAACTAAGTTGTTTTCACTCAACAACGGACTGCTGAAGGCCTTTAATGATGGCCTGGTGATCGATGAAGTTCACGTGGATGTATTTTACAGCGCCGGTGCGCGTATCTTTGATGCCGACGAAAAGTCGTCTGTCACAGAGCTGATGAAGCATGCAGATATTGCCATGTATGCGGCCAAAAACAGCCGGCAAAGCCTGGTGATATTTGATCAGGCGCTGCACGACGGCGTGGCCGCAGAGTTTGAACTGTTTAATGCCTTAAAAGTGGCTTTAAGCGAGAAAAAACTTAAGGTGTTTTATCAGCCTCTGGTGTGTGGGCACAATAACGAAGTGCATGGGCTGGAAGCCCTATTGCGCTGGACTGACGGGCCGGGCTCATACATTAGCCCGATGCGGTTTATCCCCATTGCTGAGAAAAACAATTACATCAAGCAGATCACCAGTTTTGTCATTGAACAGGTATTTAAAGATCTGGATAACTTTTTGACCATAGAGCCGGGAGTCACGATACACATAAATCTGTCTTGCCAGGACTTTCATGGCCGTTACCTCATCAATCAACTGGTTGAGCTGCAATCTAAATATCAAATCCAGCCGAGTTGTATTGTGTTCGAATTAACAGAGAGTATGGTGATGGTTGATGTTGAGCAGGCCAGGTATATGATAGGCGTGTTGATTGATATGGGATTTGCGGTGAGCATAGATGATTTTGGCACCGGATTTTCATCCTTTTCAATGCTCAGAGAGCTGCCTATTTCCCAGATCAAGATTGACCGCTCATTTGTGAGTAGTTGCCTGGACAGTGACAAAGATCAGGCCATAGTCGAAACAACCATTTACCTTGCGAATCGCCTGGGATGTTCGGTGGTTGCTGAAGGGGTGGAGGACAGTAAAACTGCAGCCTATCTCAACAGTAAAGGATGTCACTACTTACAAGGCTACTATATAAGTGAAGCACTGGAGAAAAATAGCGCAAAACAGTGGTTACACTCTCATCGTATGGTGAAAAAAGTACTTAAGCGGTAACTTTCCCAGTAACTCTTTAATCGCAAAGTTTAATAGGGTCCGCAGAGGTATGCTGACTGGCTACTGAATCCGATATATTTTCATACATTTTCTCACACATTCAGACGCGTTTTAGCGTTACATTATTAATCTCGCACCATCCGACCCCCATAGCTCTGGCGGGGCTGGACCAGGACGTCATTTTTTCAAGTATCGAGGAACGAACGTGAACAAATTAATTGCTGGACTTTTTCTGTTGCTGTTTTCATCACTGACTCTGGCATCAAAACCACCGTTAGAGTTAATCCATGAAGTAGGTGACTCACTATTTTCTGACATTAAAGCCGTTAATCAGGATGGCAATGCCAGCCCTTTGGAAATGCGTCAGATCGTTAAGGCACATCTGATGTCACACATTGATATTCGCTTTGTGTCTTACAAGTTATTGGGTAAGCATATAAAAGGGTTAACCAAACCGCAGGCGCTGGCGTTTATTGCTGCTGTTGAGCATTATCTTGAAGTGAGCTACGCCAGTGCACTGATGCAATATAAAGGACAGCAAGTGACGTTCGAAGCCCTGCCCACTGACAGCAAAAGTAAATATGCTACGGTCAAAGCTGTGGTGAGACAGCCTTCAGGTCCGGACATCGACATCCACTTTAAGTTTCGCAAAAGTAGCAAAGGTGAATGGCGCGTATACGATCTGGTCGCAGAGGGGATCTCCCTGTTAAGTGCTAAGCAAAAAGAAATTTCTGTACGGATCTCTGAGGTGGGGTTAGCGCAGGTAACGGCGGAGCTTAATGCTAAAAGCTAATCAAAGTGGCCCGTATAGGCCACTTTGTTAAGATACAGATTAAAAGTTTCTCGGGGAGAGGAATTCTCCATTACTGATTTCTTCCCAGGTTTTTGTAGCCAGCGTATCCAGTGCACCTAAGTCTTTACCACTGGCAGAAAGTTTATGTTCCACAGGCAGAATATCAATATTCTCAAAGCCAGATAGCTGCGCCACCCGGGCAAATGTATAAGCATGCTTATATTTTTGTTGTTTGTAAAAAATACTGACCAGGCTCGCGAATACTTCCGGGTCTGGGGTTTCGCCCGCTTTATTCAGTTCCAATACACGATATAAAATGTCTATGGTCTTGTCGTCATCAATCTTGGCATAGAAGGTTGCCAAAAAGAGTTGTATCTCCCGATCACTTTTTACATGTTCCTGATCCTGCATATTAAGTAGCTTGTTTAATGCCATGCGGTTGTTGCGTCGGGACCAGTGATAGTAAAGTAAGCCCGGATGTTCAGTATTAATCGTGTCCTGATAGATGCGCGTCATTTCTTTCAGGCTGGTGAGATGGCCTTCAACCCGTGATGTGGTTTTTTCTTTTAGTTTGATGTGTTCAATTTGTGCGGCGAGCGAAACACACTCATTATACTGTTCAAAATCTTTTAGCAGCGTGTATTTATTCTCGTCAGTTGGCGCTTTGTATTCGCGGTAACGTGAGAATATGACTGATGCACGCTCTTCTTTGCAATGACTGTCTTTATTGAGATCTGCGCAAAACCCCGGTGTATCCGAGCAAATTTTACTCAGCGTTATCGTGTCATCGCAGCCACTGAGCAGCGCTGTTGTGATACACAGGCTTGATATTAGCCACCACCTCATTGTTATCCGTACTCCAAGTCTTTGTTGTTGCTTGCGTATAGTACCAATTTCGACAATTCTGGACACCCTTTATTTAGGTCAAGTGTAGCAAGGGATCACGCGCCTGGCAGATTAGCGCAGAATTTCTTGTGTCGTGTGGGTTCTGAACCTGAAAATCTGCGTTGAGATTAACTGTGCAGTTAATTTTACAGCAACAATTGTCAGTAAATGGTGGAGAATCCGAGCCAATTAAATTAAAATGTCGCTGCCTTGGGGCCTGTTGACTCTCAAATTATGCAATACATCAGGCTCGGTTAGGCTATCCGTTCAAAAATTGTTTATTAGGCAGAAAAAATGACCTTATCTCACGAGCAAGAATATCAAAACAGCTGGCAAGAACGTCAAGACTACGCAGAAAGCATGCAACCGATCATCGGTCGTTTGTATCGTAATCTGGGTGTAGAAATTGCGGTTTATGGCCGCCCTCTTGTTAACACCAGCACTATCGATGTTATTAAAGCCCATAAAACAGTCGCACGTTTTGAAGAAACTAAATTGCGTCTGCGCGAGAGCTTCCCATTCTTAGAAGCAATCAGCAAGATGGAACTGGCTCCAGGCCGTGTTGACTTAGGTAAACTAGCCTATGCATATATTTACAAGAACGCAGGCGAAGGCCGCTCAATTGAGGAATACCTCAATGCTGAGCTGTCTGCACTGCTAAATACAGGTAACCGTCCGGCCCCTCGCGACGTGGTACTGTATGGTTTTGGTCGTATTGGTCGTCTACTTGCTCGTCTATTGATTGAGCGCGGTGGCTCTCACGCTGATTTGCGTTTACGTGCAATTGTTGTGCGTGGTGGTCGCGATGGCGATCTTGAGAAGCGTGCAAGCTTGTTACGTCGTGATTCAATTCATGGTCCTTTCAACGGTTCAATTACTGTTGATCACGAAAAAGGCGCTATCAAAGCAAACGGTAACTACATTCAGATCATCTATGCTAACTCTCCGGAAGAAGTAGATTACACACAGTACGGCATTGAGAACGCACTAGTTGTAGATAACACGGGCGTGTGGAAAGACGAAGATGGTTTAGGTAAACACCTACAATCTAAAGGTGCGTCTAAAGTACTTCTGACTGCCCCTGCGAAAGGCGATATCAAGAACGTTGTATACGGTGTTAACAATGCTGACATTTTGTCTGAAGACAAAATTGTTTCTGCAGCAAGCTGTACAACAAACGCCATTACACCAGTATTGAAAGCGTTGAATGACAAGTTCGGTATTAAGAACGGTCACGTTGAAACGGTTCACTCTTACACCAATGACCAGAACCTGATCGACAACTACCACAAAGCTGAGCGTCGTGGTCGCAGTGCTGCACTGAACATGGTTATTACGTCTACTGGTGCTGCAAAAGCAGTTGCAAAAGCATTGCCAGAGCTGGCAGGTAAATTAACGGGCAATGCAATCCGTGTTCCTACGCCAAACGTTTCTATGGCTATTTTGAACCTGAACCTGAAAGCAGAAACGACCGCAGAAGAGCTAAACGAGTTCCTGCGTGACACATCTTTGCATTCAGAATTACGTGATCAAATTGATTACACAGCGTCAACTGAAATTGTATCAACTGACCTGGTTGGTAGCCGCTACGCTGGTGTGGTTGATTCACAAGCTACCATCGTTGACGGTGATCGTGTAGTACTTTACGTATGGTACGATAACGAGTTTGGCTACAGCTGTCAGGTTGTACGTGTAATGCGTGACATGGCTGAGGTAGAATTCCCAAGCCTGCCGCGTTAATTCTCGGTTTGTCTAAAAAAGCCAGCGATTGCTGGCTTTTTTTGTTTTTGTCTCGCACCAGGTGTGTTAGGCTTGCAGCTGATTTATTGCTACAAATCACTAACAAAAATCATCAAGGTTAAAACAAAGTTCCTTGACTATGTACTGCGCTGTTAAGTGCTTTGTACATAACACCTGGCGCAATGAGATGGTTTTTTTATTTAGGGTATATGATGAAGATCACCAGTAATTTTGACAGCGGAAATATCAAAGTGATTTCTGCTGAGGCTCCACTCGACATTCAGCTGGAAATTAACCACGACAACGAATCTGAATTCTTTCAATGGTTCCACTTTCGTCTCGAATCAACACCATTTGTAGAACACAAACTTCATATTAATAATCTGCAAAATTCAGCCTACCCAGAAGGGTGGGATGATTATCAGGCTGTTGCTTCCTATGACCGACAAACCTGGTTCCGGGTGCCGAGTACTTATCAGGATGGCCAGCTGGTTATCGACTTTGAACCTGAATGTCATCACACTTATTTTGCTTACTTTGCGCCGTATAGCTACGAGCGTCATTTGGATCTGGTTTACTGGGCCCAAAGTCATGATGCGTGCCGGGTTGAAACTCTAGGTGAAACACTAGACGGTCGTGACATCAGTTTATTGTGCATCGGTGAGCCGGGTGATGAAAAGAAAAAAATCTGGATCACAGCACGTCAGCACCCAGGCGAAACCATGGCTGAGTGGTTTGTAGAAGGTCTGTTACACAAACTACTGGATGATGAAGATCCGCATGCAGCAGCGCTGTTATCAAAAGCGGTGTTTTATATCGTGCCAAATATGAACCCGGATGGCAGTGTGCGTGGCCATTTGCGTACTAATGCGAAAGGCGTGAACTTGAACCGTGAATGGCAAACGCCATCACTTGAAAACTCGCCTGAAGTGTACCATGTCCTGAATAAGATGCATGAAACGGGGCTGGATTTGTACCTTGATATCCATGGTGATGAAGCGCTGCCATACAACTTCGTTGCAGGTAGTGAAGGGATCCCAAGTTATGATGCTCGTCTTGAGTCGTTGGAAGAGCAGTTTAAGCAAGCCTTATTAACTATCACTCCTGAGTTTCAGGATGAGTTTGGCTACCCTAAAGATGAGCCAGGTCAGGCTAATCTTACGGTGGCTTCTTGTGCGGTAGGTGAAGCCTTTAAAGCGCTTGCATACACCATTGAGATGCCATTTAAGGACAATGCTAATTTACCTGATCCGCATTATGGCTGGTCTGATCGCCGTTCATATCAGTTTGGTCAGGATACCTTAGCCGCCATCGTAAACGTGGTGGATAATCTGAGATAAACATCATCGCAGGCAACCTCATTGGTTGCCTGTCGCATATAATAACAACGAGAAAGAGGAAGAGTCGTGGACGCGTTAGGAAGTTTTCTGGATAGTCTGGATGCCTTGTTGGGGGGCTCCTGGTGGTTCCCTTATGTATTACTTGGGGTGGGTCTGTTTTTTACACTGTACTTAAAATTCCCACAGATCCGATATTTCAAGCATGCGTGCAAAATTGTTACGGGTAAATACGACAAGAAAGGACAGGAGGGGGACACCACGCATTTCCAGGCGTTGTCCACAGCCCTGTCAGGCACGGTAGGTACCGGTAATATCGGTGGTGTTGCACTGGCCATTTCAATTGGTGGTCCGGCAGCTTTATTCTGGATGTGGATGACCGCATTTTTCGGTATGACGACTAAGTTCGTTGAGGTAACCTTATCTCACAAATACCGTACTAAAGCAGAAGATGGCACTATGGCTGGTGGTCCCATGTACTATATGGATCGTCGCCTGAATATGAAGTGGCTTGCTGTATTGTTTGCCATTGCGACGGTTATCAGCTCGTTCGGTACGGGCAGTTTGCCGCAGATCAATAACATCGCGCAGGGTATGGAGGCAACCTTTAACATTCAGCCTATGGTCACCGGTGCGGTACTGTCTATCCTACTTGCCCTGGTTATCCTGGGTGGTATTAAGCGTATTGCTGCGATTACCTCTCGGGTTGTGCCTTTAATGGCTGCTGTATACATTATCGGTGCACTGGCGGTTATTCTTTATAACGCTGAAAACATCATCCCCTCTTTTTCTGCCGTGTTTGTTAATGCATTTAGTGGTTCGGCTGCGGTTGGTGGCTTCCTGGGTGCGTCTTTTGCCTATGCCTTTAACCGGGGTGTAAACCGTGGCTTATTCTCTAACGAAGCTGGTCAGGGGTCGGCACCGATTGCGCACGCCTCAGCCAAAGCTGATGAGCCAGTATCAGAGGGCATGGTGTCTATTTTGGAGCCTTTCATCGATACCATAGTGATTTGTACGCTGACAGGCTTGGTGATCTTGTCATCCGGTGTATGGACAGAAAAATTCGAAACCACTTTTGAGCGTTCGTCAATGACGATAGTTCAGGGCAACTATGTTGAATCAAACGACAGCGACCGGGAAGAGTTGTACAAATACCTCAATGGTATTGATGGTCACAGTGTTGAGGCCTACAACGGAAATATTCGGGTAGTCGAAGGGGTTGCTGTGAATAAAGACTTCACGGTGATCCATTCGCGCTCGATCGGTGAAGACATTCGTTTTGGCATCACCGATAAGCATCGTTACACAGGTACGGTTGAAGTCAACAAAGGCATGCTAGTTGATACCAGTATCAGTATTAAAGGTAAGTCTTTGGTGCACTCTGCTGAGCTTACAACGAAAGCGTTCACCCGTGGCTTTTTTGGTGACAGCGGTCAGTATATTGTTTCAATCGGTCTGTTGTTATTTGCGTTTTCCACAGCGATCGCCTGGTCATATTATGGTGACCGAGCTATGACTTATCTGCTGGGCTCTCGTTCTGTTATGCCGTATAGGGTGTTCTATGTCGCGGGCTTTTTCTGGGCATCATTTGCTGATACTACGTTGATCTGGAAGCTCGCAGCAGTTGGGATAGTAGTAATGACACTACCAAACTTGTTCGGGATTATGTTACTTCGTAAAGAAATGAAAGAGTCTATTGACGAGTACTGGGATAAGTTCGATAAAGAGCAACGTAGCTCGGAAGGAAATGTTGAGGTACAAAAAGACAATTCTATGCATTTCCAAAAAGACAAACCTGAATAAACCAAGTAGAATAGGGCGCCACATGGCGCCTTATTTTTTGGTCTTACTCTTTTAGAAGCAGTCATACCTTTTTGCGCTTATTTGTTGCTTGATATGCCAGCAGGCCTTTTGTTCAATCAAGATGACACTAAGCACACTGGGTTCAGCACTCTAAAGGTGACCGGCGTGTAAATGCTAGTTTTTCGTTAGGAGTCACTCGAGTATGGCGATTGCCCAATGCCCCAGTTGTAACAAGCCCATTTCTTCTATGCACAAAACCTGCCCACACTGTGATTTTGATCTTGCGAATATGGATGAAGAGTCTTTGCACAGAGAAACCGTTCGCAGGCGAATTAAGAAACAGCAGACCATCATGAATTATTCATTTCTGGCACTGATTTTGTTTCTGGGTGGGTTTTTATACTTATATTGGCAGCAGCCGGTAGAAGGGACATTAGAAATGCTGGCAGCCAAGAGCGCAATTGGCGTAGGCTTGGTTTGGTATTTGGTTAATCGGGTGATTTTAGTCGTACTGAAAAAGAAAAAGTGAACATGAATATAGACAGTTTAGTTAAAAATATTACTCCGGAACTTTATGAGCGATTGCAGTATGGCGCCGCGACCGGACGCTGGCCGGATGGCACACCACTGAGTGACGCACAAAAAGAACAAACCGTTCAGTTGGTCATGTTATATCAGGCAAAAGTCGCGAACAGCACTGAGCAGTTCACCATCAACAAAGAAGGTGAAATGGTGCAAAAGTCAAAACGTGAGTTACAACAAGAATTTAAAGCAGAAAATGAAATAGCCAGGTTTAGTGAAAATGATCTTTAAAAACCTTTTTACCCCTAAATGGAAGCACCCGAAAACACAGGTGCGATTAGCCGCAATCGATAAACTGGACATGAGCAAAGACGCTGAGGTGTTACAGACCTTGGCACTTGAAGATGACTCAAGTCAGATCAGAAAAAAAGTGCTGGATAAAATCAATGATTTGAGTCTTTGGTGGAAGGTATATAAGCAAGACCAGGAGTTGAAAGAACTGGCCGAGCAGCATATCTCTCAGGCAGTTTTATCCGGTTCACAGTCGCTGAGCAAGGCAATTCGTGATGAGTACATCGATCGTTACGCACCGGCAAAAACGCTGGAAAAGGTGGCTTTTAGTGATATTGCGAACGAGCAAAAAGCCAAGTTATTAAAGCGTCTTGCCAATGCCAAGCTGATTGAAAAGGCATTTAAAGAAGGCAACGAGGCACTCCAGAGCCTGTTATTGCCTTTGATTGCTCAGTATCAGCTAGAAAAAACCGTGCTAAAAGCCGCTAAGGGTGAGGCTTTTACTGCGCTTGAGCAGACCCTGGAACAACAGCGACTGAGCCAGGTTATGCCAGAGCAGGTCGCTCAGGAAGCAAAACTGGTCTTGGCCAAGCTCAACGCATTGCGTGACAAACAGGACTACCAGGTGGTTGCTAATCAGTCTGATGTACTACTTGCGCAATGGCAGGCGTTGGAAGTGCAGTGGCTAAGTGAAGAAGCCCAGCAGGTCAATCAGGAAAAATTCACCACTATCTCGGAAAAACTTGGTAAGCACCGTGACGCATTAAAGTTGGCGTTTGATCAAGCGCAGCAACAAGCTGAACAGGCTGCCAATAAAGCTAAAGCGATCGGTGAATTTGAGTCCGATTACCTGGCACTGGAGCAAGCTCTGTCAAGCGCCGTTGATGCCTTGAACTTGTCTGCTCAAGAAACTTTAGAAGCACAGTTATCGCAGCTTCAGAGCCGCTTAGAGGCTTCTCCTTATCAAGCTGATGCTCCGCTTCAGAGTCTACTTGGAAAGTTACGTGCATGTGCCAGACAACTTGAGAGTTTGCCTGAACTTGTCAGTGCGAAAGCGCAATTCGATGATGCGCTGAAAGCGCTGGCCGAGATAGCTCCGAGTGAAGCTCTTGAGCAGTTGGATGCCACTATGGCGCAACAAAAACAAGCCTACCAGCATGCTCAGACTCAGTTACGCCAGTTGCCGGGGGAGTTGAAAAAACAAGCTTCAGAGCAGCTTAAAGCTGTCAGTGGCCAATTTAATCAGAGCATGAAACCTCTGGTTGATGGGCAGGAAAAGCACCTTAAGGAAGCGCGCAAGAAGGCAAGAGACGTACAGCGACTGTTGGATCAGGGTCGTTTTAATGTCGCGTTCGGCGTATTTAATGGTTTCATTGAGAGCTATGACTTGCTGAGCGAAGGATATAAACAGCAACTGGCCAAACAGCATACGACTTTGAGTGAAGCGCTCGAAGAGCTCAAGGACTGGCAAAAATATGCGTCTCAGCCGAAGCGCGCTGAGTTGCTGCAACAGTTGGATGACATGCTCACAGAGCAAGAGATTGACCCTAAATCTCGTGCAGCGCAGGTAAAGTTATTACGCGTACGCTGGAATGAGCTGGGACGTGTAGAAAGCGATGAAGAAAAAGCGCAGGCTGCTCAGTTTGATGAGAAAATTGAGCTGCTATTTGCCCCGTGTCGTGCTTATTTTGCAGAGCAAGATGCACAGCGCAAAAAAGTCATCGAGCAGCGTGAGGCGCTGGTTGGTCAAATGACAGAGCTGATGAAGCAGGCGCAAACAGCAGAGCCTGATTGGCGCCAGGTTGAAAGCGCGTTTAACCGTATCAACAAGCAATGGCGTGGTGCAGGCAGCTTAGATGCAGCGACTTATCAGGCACTTAATACGCGTTATCGTCAAGCCTATACTCAGGTCAATGAGCTGTTAAAATCTCGCCACCAGGCCAATGCTCAGCTGAAGCAACAACTGGTGACAGAAGCACAGGCTCAACTTGAGTTGGAAGATGTCATGCAAGCTTGTGACACCTTGAAAAGCTTGCAAAAGCGCTGGCAGGAAATTGGCTTTGCTGGCACCAAGCAGGAACACACATTGTGGCAGGAGTTCAGAAAACACAATGATGCCGTGTTTGATAAACGTCAGGCGCAGCAAAATGCTGAGCGTGAACAAGCTCAGGCACAAGAAGCGCAGCAGCGTCAGTTATTGAGTGAGTTAGACAGTCAAATGATCGATGCTAAGACGCAGTCAGAGCTGCTGAGTGTAAAAGAAGCCATCATTGCAACAGACGTGCTTGGTCCTCTGAGAAAAACCAAACAGCAGCTTCTGGAGCAGGTAGAAGCCAAATTAAATGAACTTTTCTCAGCTCAGAGTCGTGAAAAGTTTAATGAACTGGTAGAAGCTGTGCGTGCGGGTGAGAGGCCATCGGATAACTGGTTAAGGGGCAATGACTCAGGGCTGTCTGCTGAGCAGTTGTTGCTGCGCCTTGAAATCATGACCAATAATGAGTCCCCGGACTCTTGTGCAAAGGCACGAATGACAGAGCAGGTTGCTTTGTTAGAAGCCAAGCTACAAGGTGGTGCTCAGTCGCTTGAGTATTATCTGACTTGTTACCTGTCACAGGTAGTCAGTGACAACGAGCAGGTTGAGCAGGCGCGCTTAATTAAGGTGTTAACCGCGTAATTGAACAGATAAAAAAAGCGCCGCTAGGCGCTTTTTTTATTTCTGAACCACACCAACATCAGTGAAACAATTGCTGAAGCGCTTCATCCAAGTTGGGGTAGCGAAAACGGTAATTTGCTTTAAGTGCCCGGCGGGGTAGTACGCGCTGTCCGTATATTAGTAACTCAGACATTTCACCAAACAGTGCCTTGAGCACGAATTCTGGCATAGTAAACATGGCTGGACGTCTTAAAGTGATGGCCAGGCGTTCGGCAAACTCTTTGTTGGATACCGGGGCTGGCGCAGTTGCATTAAACACTCCGGATAGATCCTGATGTTTAATCAAAAATAAAATGAGCTGCACCATATCGTCAATATGGATCCAGGACATCATTTGTTCACCGCTGGCCATGGGTCCACCCATACCAAACCTAAAGGCAGGCAGCATTTTCTTCAGCGCACCGCCGTGCCTGGATAGCACCACTCCGGTTCTGATTATACAAACCCGGGTGGCTTCATTGTGGGCTGAGTTGGCCTTTGCTTCCCAGTCTTTGCACAATTGATGACTAAACTCCGGATAGGGGTCGTCGAAGTCTTCGCCCACCTTAACCGTTGCCGGCTGTCTGCCGTAGTAGCCAATGGCACTGCCTGAAATAAAGGTATGCGGTGGCGTGTCGCAATTGCGGATCCGCGCGCTGAGCGCTTCGGTCAGCAAAATGCGGCTGTCCATGATCCGGGCTTTTTGTTGCTCTGTCCAACGTTTGTCAGCAATGGGTTCACCTGCCAGATTGATAACCACATCCAGTTCATTGAAGTTGACCAAGTCTAGATCGTCAACGAGTTCAATTTTGCTGTCCAGCAAGCGCCGGGCTTTGGCAATATTGCGTGTCAATGCAATGATTTTATGTTTATTGAATAGAAACTTGCACAACTCTGACCCGATAAGCCCGGTGGCACCTGTAATTAATACCTTCATGTATAGTCCATTTTAATATTTTAGTGTTTATACTCAGCGTATTGCATTGTCGATCAATTTGTTAGTTCTTCGTGCTTTGATGCAAATTTCCGTTACAATGAAGTCGCCGGGCAATAATTAAATTAATGCGCTTATGGCAGCGACCCGGTGCCATCCCCCCCGCTTTTATAATGGGGTTTTGCAAAGTTAATGTAAGGAAAAGTCGTGTCTTCATTGTCTGGGATCACTAAAAGCTTAGTCGTTATTGCGTCATTGTTCATTGTTTTAGCCGGAATAAAACTGGCTAACGACATCGTTGTCCCTTTTGTTTTAGCAGCTTTTATCGCCATTATATGTAATCCACTTCTGAAGTTTTTTGCCAATTATCGTATTCCTAAAGGGCTGGCAATTGTCTTGATCATCATGATGGTCATGCTGATGGGTATGAGCCTGACAGGCTTGGTCGGCCAATCGTTAAATGACTTTTCGAGTCAATTACCGCAATACAGGGAAGCATTGCGCAGCAAGTTTATCTGGTTTGTTGATATGGCGGCCCAATATAATATCTTAATTGATAAACAACAGCTTATTGCGTTGTTTGACCCTGGTAAGATGATTGATGTGGCGACCAATATGCTGGCAGGGTTTGGCGGCGTGATGGCCAACATCTTTCTGATCCTGCTGACCGTGGTATTTATGCTTTTTGAAGCGCCCATGATCAGTACCAAGGTGCACCTTGCACTGGATGATCCGGATATGAAAATGAAGCAGATTGATCGCTTTTTGGACTCGATAAACAGCTATCTGGCTATTAAGACTTTGGTGTCATTGGCAACGGGGGTTCTTGCAGCGGTTTTTCTTTGGGTGCTGGATGTTGATTACTTTGTGCTCTGGGGTGTGTTTGCCTTTCTATTGAATTATATTCCCAATATAGGCTCAATTATTGCGGCGGTCCCTCCGGTGTTATTGGCGCTGGTGACACACAGCCCTATGGTCAGCGCGATTGTGGCAGCAGGGTATATCAGTATTAATACCATTATGGGAAATATTGTCGAGCCGCGCTTTATGGGCCGGGGACTTGGCCTGAGTACTTTGGTGGTGTTTTTGTCTTTAATCTTCTGGGGCTGGTTGTTAGGTACTGTGGGTATGCTGCTATCAGTGCCTTTAACTATGGTAGTTAAAATAGCCCTTGAAAACAGTGAAGATGGGCGTTGGCTTGCAACAATGCTAGGCGGTGAAGAGCAGCAAAATGCCAGATAATAATCGTTATCTGGCATTCAGAAGCAGGCCTATTGGATCATAAAGTCGGCCTGCAGCTCTTGTGTGTGTTGCTTGATAAACTCTATTTTACAGCGTTTGTATATCTTGGCTGCCATGGTGGCGTTAGGCATTTGCTTTAAGTAGCGCCAGCGACATGCGTCTTCCATGTATCTTTCCTGATTGATAAAGCTGCGCTGGATAATGGGCAGTAGTTGAGAGTTGCCGGTTTCTTTTTGCAGGTTTTCAGTGTCCATCACCAATTTAGTTACCCAGGTTTTTCTTTCACGTTCCAGCAACTCAATATTTCCATCCAGGCACATCAGGTAGCGCTTGGCTTTTTCAGGATGATCCGAATTGAGGTGCTCACATTGCTGTAAAGTCAGCCTGGCTGCTTGTGCAGACACGCTAAGCGTTAACAATGATAAGAAACACAGTGTTTTATTGGTTCTGTTCATAACTAAATTCTATTGTAAACTGGGCACCGCCCAGCTGGCTGTAATCTATGTCTATGCTTCCGTGATAGGAAGAGACGAGGTCGGATACAATGGCCATGCCAACACCGTGGCCATTTTCATAGGTATCCAGGCGCGTCCCACGTTGCAACAGGGTGCTTCTGTTCTGTTCAGGGATGCCTGGGCCATCGTCACTGATGATAAAACGCACGCCTTTGCTTTGATTATACTTCACGTTGATATCAACCTGCGACTGGCAGGCTTTACATGCATTGTCGATCAAATTACCTAAAATTTCCATCAGATCGGTTTTATCACCCAAAAATGCGGCCTCTTCTGGACACGCAGAACTAAACTTGATCTGCTTATCATGATAGACCTTGTTCATGGCATTGAGGATAGCACTGACCACAGGTTGCACCTGAGTTTGTTTTTTCCAGGTGTCCGATGCGCCCGATGCGGCACGTTTCAGCTGATGTTCAATCATGGCATTAATGCGATCAAGCTGCTCCTGAGCGTCGGCGTTTTCCGCCAGCGGACTTGATTTTAGTACCGCCAGAGGGGTTTTGAGTGCGTGAGCAAGGTCGCTCAGTGAAGCTCGGTAGCGTTCTTTCTGCCTTCTTTGCGAGTCCAGCAGTAAATTCAGGTCGGCTTTGATGGTATTGAGTTCAACAGGGTAGAGCCCACTAATTTTATCAATTTCGCCTGCCTCGACTGCTTTTATTTCTTTATCCAGCCTTTGCAGGGGCCTTGCACTCCAGATAAATCCCAGCGCCATGAGCGCCGCTATCATAATGCCCATTACCAACATCCAGTTGACCAGGGTATTACGAAACTGGGCCATTTGCGCAACCAAGGCAGAGTTTTTCTTCAGTAGTATAAATTTGGCCTGTTGTGAGTGACTGGCATTGCCCAGAATGACCGTCATACTGAGTTGCCAGTAGAGCTCCTGATTGTACTCAACCCGCTCGAATTCCGCCGCGCCGGCTTTACTTTGTGAAATGTCCGGTGTAACGGTTAGATTCATAGCCGACTCAGAGTGCCAAACCAGCGTATTCTGTTGATAAATAAGTGCATAGGTATCTGAATTAAGTCGATTTAATTCAGGTGCTAAAATACTGTTAGGCATCTCCATGGTCACGAAATCAACCTCAGATATAAGCGAGTAGAGATGGGCTTCCAGGGTTTTTTCTGTGGCGTCGACCAGGGTGGCGTAATAGGCACGGCCGATTGAGAAAAACAGTGCAGGCAGTGCAACGATAAGAACAAAGACAAGGATAAATCCTTGTCTTATTTTAAGAGAAATTTGAGCGCGATTTACCACTGGTTTTTAAACCTATAGCCTCGGCCTCTGAGTGTTTCAACGGGGTTAAGCGTACCGTCTGGATCTAGTTTTTTTCTCAGTCTGAGTACAAACACTTCGATTACATTTGAATCAAGATCAAAATCCTGGTCGTAAATATGTTCGGTCAACTCGGATTTTGAAATCACCTTGAGTGGATTGACCATCAGGTATTCCAGTACTTTGTATTCATACGCAGTGAGAGTGAGCTCTCTGTCTTCTACCCATACTTGCTGAGAACGCGTATGTATTTTTACCGGACCAATGCAGATCTCCGGGTTTGCTTGTCCGGCACTCCTTCGGATCAGGGCATTACAGCGGGCAATCAGCTCTTCTGTATGGAAGGGTTTGGTCAGATAGTCATCGGCACCGGCATCCAGCCCCTCGACTTTTTCCTGCCAGCGATCACGTGCAGTGAGGATCAAAATAGGTAACTTGATGCCTTTGGCGCGTGCCTGGCGAATGAGTTCTATACCATCCAGTTTAGGTAAGCCAAGGTCGACAACTGCTAAATCCAATGGATACTCAGTTAAGTGAAAAAGACCATTTTCTCCATCGTGACACAAGTCAACACTGTACTTCTCTTTTTCCAGCGCTGTACGCAGGTTTTCTGCCAGTTGTATATCATCTTCTATTACAAGAATTCGCATTGTTTAGTCCTTCTTCACTTCGCCCGTCACCTGGTGAACCTTTAAATCTATGATCCGGCCGTCATCGAGCAAAATTCTCACTACGTAATAGTCTCCTCGCTTGGAGATCTTGAGCGTTTTACCTGAGTACTGGTCGGTTGCAAGTTTAACAGCTTGCTTTTTGCTTATCGTATCTTGCTTTTGAGAAGCTTCAGTAGGCTGGGCACCCAGCAAACAGAAGGCTAATATGATCGCAAGACATCTTGGCAACTGCATTTAAAAGCTCCACGGTTAGGGTTGCTTAACATCTTGTCGCACAGGCTATTGGAAAACGACTTAACCCATGCTGAACTTGTTAAGGCAGCACTTTCTTGTATGGCTTGACGACACTGTTGGCATAAACACCGGCTGCGATATAGGGGTCTTCTGCAGCCCATGCTTCGGCCTGCGCCAGGGAATCGAATTCTGCGATAACTAAAGAACCAGAAAACCCAGCTTCGCCTGGATCTGGGCTGTCGATGGCGGGCAGAGGGCCGGCGGCGAACAAGCGCTGTTGCTGATCAAGCTCATTCAGTCTGGCCAGGTGTGCTGGGCGTGCTGCTAAGCGCTTCTGCAAAGAGTTTTCAACATCAGTTGAGTAGATCATGTAAAGCATAGGATGTAAAAATTATTGTGTTATTTGCGCCTATCATAGACTGAACTGACCCCGTGTGTAAATGCCGGAACCACTGACGAACGAAGACAAATCAAGGTGTCATGTATGTGTAACATGTTATGAGTGCGTTGTGTAAGCGTGCGAAGGTGTGAGGTTTACGTCAATGCGCACCGGATTAGACGTTTATACTTGAAATTCCGTGCTGATGGCTGGTAGAGTCCTTCGACTATTCTTATAAAATAATAATAAGGTTGTTCTTGTGAGCGCAAATCGTGAGCACTTTAGCTCGCGGCTTGGTTTTATCCTTGCCGCAGCGGGTTCCGCAGTCGGGATTGGTAACCTGGTTGGGTTTCCCGTGTCTGCAACAAAAAATGGGGGCGGTGCGTTTCTGCTTACTTATGCCCTGTTTGTTATCTTTATTTGTCTGCCGGTGATGATGGCAGAAATGGCGATGGGGCGTAAGGCGCAAAAAGACCCTTATGGTTCCTACAAGTCTCTGACGCAAGGAGATAAAAAATGGTCCCTTGCGGGGGCGATCGCCGTATTAACGCCGTTTATGATAGCCGTGTTTTATATGGTGATTACTGTATGGATCTTTGGTTATCTGGTGCAAACTGTACTTGGGAACCTGGATATGCTGGCAAATCCGGGTCACTTTGATGCCTTTGTAAACGAATACACTATGTTTATCTACATGGTATTTGTTGGCCTGTTCGTTAACCTTATTCTGGTAGGCGGTGTGAAAGAGGGCATTGAAAAAGCCGCTAAGTTTATGATGCCTGCGCTTTTTGTGTTATTACTTGGCCTGGTGGTCTATGTATTGACGCTGGACAACGCCATGGCTGGTGTGCGTTATTATCTGGTACCAGATTTCTCTAAAATGAATGCCAGCGTGCTTAACGGCGCCTTATCGCAATCGTTTTTCTCCCTGTCTCTGGGAATGGGTATCCTGATCACTTATGCCTCTTACATCTCAAAGAAAGATGACATTGTTGGCAGTTCTAAAATGGTGGCAATTACAGACTCTTTGGTCGCATTCATCGCAGGTCTGATGGTGCTGCCCGCTATTTTCAGCTTCAACCCGGATACCGATCCTGCCAAGCTAAGTGATTCGTCAGTGTCTATGATTTTTGTCTATCTGCCAAAGCTGTTGCTGGCATTGCAATCTGACATTGGCTACTTCGGCGCTTCTGCGGTTGCTGCGTTGTTCTTCCTGCTGGTCTTTTTTGCTGCGATTACCTCACTGGTGTCAATCATCGAAGTACCAACTGCTGCGTTAATGGAAGAGAAGAACATTAGCCGTAAAAAGGCGCTGGGCCTGCTGGCATTGACAACGGGCGGATTGACGGTGCTGTGTACCATGTCTTTTGGTATGGTTGGTTGGCTGACCGATTTTGTTAACTATGGCGGTGCCAGTCAGAGCATGTTTGCGCTGATCTCGGATGTATTCTACGAAACCATTCTGCCTTTTAACGGCTTACTGGTTTGTTTGTTTGTGATGTACCGTTGGAAAAAGCATAACTTGTCAGAAGAGCTGGCACAGGGGTCACCAAACTATAAAGGCAGCCTGATGGAAAAGTACGTGAACTTCTCGTTATCTACCTTTATCCCAGTGATCCTGACGGTCATCTTCGTTAATACAGTAACGACGAAGTTCTTTGCATTTAGTTTATTTGGCTTCTAGCCGTACTTAGAATGCCACAGGGGCACCTCAGGTATGTGGTGCCCCTTTACTAAAACGTTACGCCTGAATCCAGGTACTGACCCAGCCCCAGGGTAAAGACCCACAACCCCCAAAGACTATGTTCGAGTACACAGACGGCCAAAGAGCGACTATGTGCGTAGGTATAGGCAAATAACAACCCGCCGGCAAAGGAAAGAGCGATTGCCACCCAATTGTCATACACACAATGGGCCAGCGCGAATACAGCAGCACTCAGCACAACCCTGATTGTCTTCCTCGGTAAAATTCGTTTGTAGCGATGAAAAAAGTAGCTGCGGAACACCAGCTCTTGTGGTAGCACCGATAATATTGGATAGGCTATTAGCAGGATCAACCAGTCATTGGTGGAGTTGAGTGGCATATCAAACCAGCTTTCCTGATTCACCAGGCCATAAAACATGGCAGAAAACAGGGCACCGATAAAGAAGGTTGAAAACAGCCGTCGCTTTACTGTGGAAAAGGTGCCCAGACTGGTCAGGCGAAATCGTTTGAAATGTGGGTCAGTGAGTAACAAATATGTACACACAGCTGTGAGTATAATTAGTGCCGGAAATAACCAATTGGCGAGTTGATGGCGAAATGCATAGGCAATAACAGGTAGCAGGAAAAACACCAGGAATAGTTCGCACCAGCGATATTGGTTTGCGTTCAATGTGGCCTCTGGTATGTCTGTCAGCGTTAGCCTAACTATAGTCAAGGCATTTCAACTCGGGTATGGCAGGACAAGGAAAACTTTGTTTATACCAATTTGCTTAATGTCGCGTTCCATTTTGAGGCAAGCAAATATTGTTGATAACCAGCTAAGAATTTTCAACGTTACAGTTTTAAATGAAAATTTTAACGCTGCTTGCATAATAATTGTGCCTTCAAATTGAACAGGTATGAAGTGAACTTGGTATTTATCCACTCAGGATTGACTTTTAAGACAGAACTCCTTAGCCTGCCGGGCTTTGTTGTATAAAGACGGATGCATGATGAATAAAAGTGAACTGGTTACAGCCATGGCGGCGCATAGTGAATTGACCAAGAAAGACACGCAGGCTGCACTGGGTAGTCTTATAAAACTTATCACCAAACGTCTCTCTGAAGGGGATCAGGTCCAGCTTAATGGTATGGGCACCTTTACGTTAAGCTATCATCCGGCCAAGCCGGGCAGAAACCCCAGAACAGGGGAAGAAATCATGATTGAAGGGCAAAATAAAGTACTATTTAAGCCAGCCAAAGCTCTCAAGGATGCTCTGGCTGACAAATAGCTCTGATGTTAGCGCGCGGTAGCGGCTTTCATGCTACGTACAAAAGCGCTCAGGGCCTGATACATCGCAGGCTTGTCATCCAGGTGCTGCTCAATAATTTTGACCACAGCAGAACCTGAGATGGCCCCAGCGGCACCTGAATCCAGTGCGGCTTTGACTTGCTCAGGGGTTGAGATACCGAAGCCCAGTAGTGCAGGGGCTGCATGGTACTCGGTGAGCTTAGTGATGATCTCGTCAGTTGGCATTTGCACCTGGCTTTCTGTACCGGTTACACCAGCGCGCGAGAGCAAATAAGTATAGCCTCTGCCGTAACTTGCACATTCGCGCAAGGTATCATCACTGGCATTAGGCGTTGCGATGAAAATTGGCTCAATGCCTGCCTCTACCGCTGCTCTGCGGAACATTTTTGATTCGTGCAGCGGCACATCTGCTACCAATACCGAATCGACGCCCGCGGCTTTGGCCTGTTGATAAAATGCATCCAGACCACGTGCGAAAATCAGGTTTGAATACAGTAGCAGCCCAATTGGGATATGAGGATATTGCTCACGCACCGCACGGATCACGTCAAAGCAATCTTCTGTGTCTATGTGCTGTTCTAGAGCACGAATATTTGCAGCCTGGATAACCGGACCGTCCGCGATTGGATCGGAAAACGGGATACCCAGCTCCAGTGCATCCGCACCGCCTTCAATCAGGCTTTTGATGATTGCAAGGCTGGTTTCTTTGTCCGGGTCGCCAATGGTCACGAACGGGACAAAAGCGCCTTGTTGCTTGTCGTTTAGCTGCTGGAACATCTCATTGTAACGGCTCATAGTTCACCTCGCGCTTCTAATACCTGGTGGACATGGGCTAAGTCTTTGTCACCACGACCACTTAAATTGATCACTATCACTGTGTCTTGTTCTTGTGCTTCAGCATATTTCAATGCGTAGGCTAACGCATGACTCGATTCCAGCGCTGGAATAATCCCTTCATGTTTTGCTAATAACTGGAAAGCCGCAAGCGCTTCATCATCGGTTACAGCGACATACTGAGCCCGACCGGTCTCGTGCAGGTAGGCGTGTTGCGGTCCAACCGCTGGGTAATCCAGACCAGCAGAGACCGAGTATGACTCTTCAATCTGGCCGTCCTGGTTTTGCATGATATAAGTATAAGCACCATGTAAAATGCCTTTAGTCCCCTTACACAATGCTGCGCCATGTTCTTCGGTGTCCAGACCTTTACCAGCTGGCTCCACACCAATCAGTTTGACGTCTTTTTCGTCAATAAAGTCTGCAAACATCCCAATCGCATTGGAACCACCACCTACACAGGCCATGACCACATCCGGCAGTTTTCCTTCAGCTTCCAGTACCTGTTGTTTTGCTTCTTCACCGATCATTTTCTGGAACTCACGTACCAGGGTCGGGAAAGGGTGAGGGCCCGCTGCGGTACCAAGCAGGTAGTGGGCGGTTTTGTAATTGGCTGACCAGTCGCGCATAGCCTCATTTACGGCGTCTTTAAGTGTGCCTGAGCCTGCTGTAACCGGGATAACTTCTGCACCCATCAGGCGCATACGGAACACATTCGGTTGTTGACGTTCAACGTCTTTGGCACCCATGTAAACGCGGCATTTAAGGCCCAGCAAGGCACAGGCCAGTGCTGTTGCAACACCATGTTGCCCGGCGCCGGTCTCAGCGATGACTTCTGATTTACCCATACGTTTAGTGAGCAGTGCCTGACCAAGTACCTGGTTGGTTTTGTGTGCGCCACCGTGGAGCAGATCTTCTCGTTTCAGATACAGCTTCACCTTTGGGTTTTTAACCAGGTTTCTGGTAAGCGTGAGTGGCGTCGGACGCCCTGCAAACTCATTGAGTAATTGATAAAATTCCTGCTGGAATGCCGGGTCTTGCTGTGCTTTGTTAAATTCCTGCTCAAGCTGCTTAAGCGCAGGAACTAGTAATTCAGGGACAAACATGCCACCAAAATCACCGTAATATCCTGTATTCATTTTTTCCACCTCAGTATTTACGAATTGTGTTAAAAGCTGTATTGAGTTTGTCGGCACACTTTTTACCTGGGCTGATCTCGACGCCAGAGTTCAGGTCGAATCCTGCTGCGCCCAGGTATGAGGCCTGTGTCAGGTTGTCAGCGCTCAGTCCACCTGCCAGCATAAAGCTGCCCGGAGTCTGGCTAAGCAACTGCCAGTCAAATGCTTGTCCTGTTCCACCGAGCTGACCTTTGACCTTAGTGTCGTATAAATGTTTGTCGACGCCCTGTAATGGCTCAGGCAGATGATCACTGATCCCCTGAGCTTTCCAGATCTGGCAGTTAACGGGTAATTGTTTGCGCAGCTCATCGATGTAATCTTGCGTTTCATTGCCATGCAATTGCACAGCGCTGAGCTTGAGGATACGGACGTTTTCAACCACTTGTGCAAGCGGTGCATCGACAAATACGCCCACATAGTTGAGCGGTGCGCTGTCTACGACGGCTTTTGCACAGTCAATGTTGACATAGCGGGGTGATTTGGGGTAAAAAATCAATCCTCCGTATACCGCACCAGCCTCATAAGCGGCAATGGCGTCCTGGCTGCGGGTTAAGCCACAGACCTTGTTTTCTCCCAGAATCAATTTGCGACAAGCGGTCTCCAGGTCTTGTTCAGCCATCAAAGAGCTGCCGACCAGGAAGCCATTGCAAATGGGGGCAAGGCGTTTAACGTCTGCATGGGTATAGATACCGGACTCAGAGATCACGGTTTTATCGTCCGGGATTAATTTGCGTAACCGCTCGCTGGTCGCCAGATCTGTACTTAAATCCCTGAGATTGCGGTTATTGATACCTATGAGTCTGGCGTCTAACGCGAGTGCGCGATGGACTTCTTCTTCATTGCTGACTTCAGTCAGCACTGCCATGTTCAGGCTGTGCGCAAGTTCAGCCAGAGCTTTGTAACGCGCATCATCGAGTACTGATAGCATTAACAAAATGGCATCGCCACCACTTAAACGGGCCAGATACACTTGGTATTCATCGATAAAAAAGTCTTTACAGATGAGGGGTTGCGAGACCTGAGTTCTGACATAACTAAGATACTCAAAATTACCCTGAAAATACTTTTCGTCAGTGAGCACACTGATGCAGCTAGCGTAACGACCATAAACCGCAGTAATTTCATCCAGGTTGAAGTGTTGACGGATCAGACCTTTCGACGGCGAGGCTTTTTTACACTCCAGAATAAACTGAGTACCCGGGCGGCTCAGCGCCGCGTAAAAGTCCCGATCACTAGGCGTAATTTGATCAATAAAACTCTCCAGCGGGTGGTCTTGTTTTCTCTGAGCGACTTCGACTTCTTTGTCAGCAACAATTTTTTCTAACACATTAGCCATTGCTCACCTCCACTATTTCAGCAAGTTTTTGCGCGCAGCGTCCGGACGCCAATATTTCTGAAACCTGAGCACTGGCTGATTTAAGATCTGTTGCTTTGTCTGTCATGACCAGCAGCGCGGCGACATTGGCGATGATGGCAGCGTTATGTGCTTCTTTGCCTTTGCCATCAAGAATGTCCCGGGTTGCCTGGGCATTAAATTCCGGAGTGTCGCCAAAAATGGCTTCGAGCGGGTAGCGTCGCAGCCCAAAATCTTCAGGCGTAAGTGTGTAGTCTATCAAAACGCCCTGATTGAGCTCGGTTACCTGAGTTTCGCCATGCAGTGCAATTTCATCGCAACCTGAGCCATGAACGACCATGGCGCGCTGAGTACCGAGTTTTTGCAAAGTCTCAGCCATGGGGCGACAAAGTTTAGGGTCATAAACGCCAAGTAATTGCACCTGAGGCCTCGCTGGATTCGCCAGTGGGCCAAGGATATTGAACAAGGTGCGGGTTTTGAGTTTAGTGCGCACCGGCATCGCATGTTTGACACCAGCATGATAGTGCGGCGCAAACAAAAAGGTGAAGTTAGTTTGCTGCAAACAGCGTGCACCCAGTAACGGGTCCATATCCAGGTTTATGCCCAGTGTTTTTAACAGATCAGCAGAGCCGGATTTGCTGGATACGCTGCGGTTGCCATGTTTCACCATAGGGATGCCACAAGCGGCCGCAACGATTGCTGCTGTAGTACTGACATTGATGGTGTTGGTACCATCACCCCCAGTGCCACAACTGTCTGCGCATAGCAGGCCATGGGTGTCAAATGCGGTGGCGTGATCGCGCATCGCTTTTGCGGCTCCGGCGATTTCTTCGGCGGTTTCCCCTTTAATTTTCAGAGCAACCAGAGCTGCGGTTAGCTGTACTTCATCTAGCTGGCCTTGCATGACTGCGCTGAACAGATCTGTAGCCGCGGCGAAGTCCAGTGATTTCTGTTCAAGTAATAAATTTAAACTGTCCATGTCTACTCCTCAGATGTGAGATAGGCGATGCTTTGCTGTAATAGCTGAGCGCCGCATGGGGTTAAAATTGATTCCGGGTGAAACTGATACCCGATCACCTTATCGTCCGGGTGGTAAATCGCCATTGGGATTTCTTCATAGTTAGCAATGATTTCCAGGCATTCAGGTACCTGAGTTGCCATAAGAGAATGATAGCGAGCCACAGGAAATGACTTACCCAGTCCGTCAAAAACGGGGTGAGGTTTGACGCTAATATGGGATGATTTACCGTGCACCGTCTCACCGGCATGGCCTATGGTGCCACCATAACTCTGCGTTAGCGCCTGTTGACCAAGGCAGATCCCCAGCATGGGGTAGTGACCTTTGCACAATTCAATTAATTCAAGTAAACACCCTGCGTCTTTAGGCGCACCTGGGCCCGGTGATAAAACCAGAATTACAGGATCGGTTTCTTGCTGCATCTTGGCAAAAATGGTGCTGGCATCGAGGTGATTACGATATACCACGAGCTCAGCTCCAAGTAGTGACAGCTCATCGACCAGGTTGTAGGAAAAGGAGTCAAAGTTATCGAGAAAATATATTTTGGGGATCATGCCGGTGCTCCTGAATAAGTCGATTGAATGGCTTTGATGACAGCACTGGCTTTCGCCCTGGTCTCATCGGCCTCGGCTTGTGGGTCGGAGTCATAAACAACGCCTGCACCGGCCTGAACCAGTGCCTGGCCATTTTTGACAAAAGCAGAGCGGATCACGATACAGGAGTCCATTGCGCCATCCCCGGTCAGATAGCCTACAGCACCGCCGTAACTGCCACGGCGTTGTTGTTCTGTATGCCTGACCAGCTCTGCCGCTTTGACTTTAGGTGCACCGACCAGGGTGCCCATATTCATACTGGCCTGATAGGCATGCAGGGCATCCAGATCTGGTTTAAGCTGACCTACGACACGAGAAACTAAGTGCATGACCTGAGAGTATCTGTCTACTTTAAGTAGCTCTTTGGCGTGGCGGGTACCAGGTACGCTGATCCGGGCTACATCGTTGCGCGCCAGATCAACTAACATCAGGTGCTCTGCACGCTCTTTTTGATCGTCTCGAAGTTCAAGCTCGATGCGGCTGTCGAGATCCGGGTTAATACTGCCATCGGCAAACTTGCCTCGAGGTCGGGTGCCTGCAATCGGGTACACTTCGACCTGATTACTCTGCTCACAATATTTCAATGCCGATTCAGGAGAGGCACCAAATAAAACAAACTCCTCATCGCGCATGTAGAACATGTAAGGGCTTGGGTTTTGTTGTTTAAGTGCTTTATAGGCCGAGAGTGGATCGCCACAAGGTAAGGAGAAAGTGCGAGAGGGCACAACCTGAAAGATGTCGCCATCCACGATGTGCTGCTTCAGTTTTACTACCTGCTCTATATATGCTTCGTCACTGATATCAACACTGACCTCACAGCTACCTGCAAGCGGGCTTGGCGAGAATGACTCCAAAGCATCACACTGATGATTGAGAACTTCAAGCTGGCGGCCTACTTCAAAGCAGTTCGCATGAACATCGGGACCGTTGAATACATTACCTATCAACTCAGTCGTTTGAGCCTGATGATCTATGATCAGCAAGGTCTCGGCCAGGTAGAACACGTAGTCCGGACAGCTGTTTGCACCATCCGGCACGTCAGGGAGTTGCTCAAAATTAGCAACCATATCGTACGCAAATACGCCACCCAGAAACAGCGAGAATGGTGTGTCTGAGTTACACTTGATGCGGTTGATACAGGTTCTGAGCGCGCTGAACGCGTTATCGGCCTTCAGCTTGGCATACTCATCGAGATCGGCCGATGTGTCCTGATAAGTAATGGTCAGCACTGAGTTGTCGAGCGTTACGTCACAGTTTTCGACTTCCTGCGCCAGATAGGGCAGAAGCTGCTCGCCGTTGTTGGACATCGCCCGGACTATTACATTTTTGCCCGTACATTCAAAGCGCAGTGCTGTATCAACCAGGATAATGCTCTTTACATTGTCTTTGGAGTCTATTTCTGCAGATTCCAGCAACAATGAGTTGGGCTTATCCAGCGCCGCGAACAGAGACAAGGGGCTGGCGATGTATTCTCGCCGTAACCGAATACTGGTTACTTCCCCGGGCTGTGTCGTTATATGACTAAAAATCACACCTCATTCCTCGTAATTTTCATAAATTAATCTAAAAAAAACCCCCGAAAGCGATTTGCTTGCGGGGGTCTGTGTATTAGGTACAAAGATGCCGTCCCGCTAATTCAGGCACCACCACCAAGATTCTACTAGTAAAATAGTTGTTATATTATTGATCACTATACAATATCTTTGAGAAAATTAAGTTACAAAAAAACCCGCGTGTTTAGCGCGGGTTTCGAAAATCTTGCATGCACAACGACTCACCCGCTAATTACGAGTGCCACCACCAAATGTTGAAAGTTGTTTGTGTTTTCATTTGTTAAGTCGTCGTTATGTAAATTTAGTGACCACAGTAAACCGCACTATGGGACAAAGTGTCAAGGTCAAATTGGAAAAAATGCGGCCAGTTCCCAAAAATGGTTATTTTGGCCTAGCTGCTTGCTGCATTATCACTGTTTAGTGCGTCAGATAACCGCCCTTAGAAGTAAACAACATGGTATACTAAAATCCGCATTTTTTTAGAAGGTTATGAGAGTTTGATAAAATACGACTTACACAGTCACAGTACTTTTTCGGATGGTCGTTTGGCAGTCGGTGCCTTGCTTGAACGAGCAACCGAAAGAGGTGTGGACGTACTTGCCATTACAGATCACGACACCACCGCAGGTCTTGCTCCTGCAAGGGCGTATATCGCTGATCAACAGTTGCCTTTGTCACTCATCTCCGGGGTTGAGATTTCAACCAAGTGGGAGAGCTTTGAAATACACATTGTGGGTCTGAATATAGATGAATCGAACAATGCACTGAGCACCTTGCTTGCCAGTCAACAGCAGAAACGTCGTGAACGCGCTAAAGAGATTGGTGCACGACTGGCCAAGCGGGGTTATGAGGGTATCTATGAGCAGGCGCAAACCCTGGCTGAGAACGCTGAAATTACCCGTGCTCACTTTGCCAAAGCACTGGTAGACAGAGGGGTCGCTAAAAACATTCAGGGTGTGTTTAAAAAGTTTTTGGGGCGCAACAAAATTGGTTATGTGCCCAGCAGCTGGTGCAGTATGAGTGAGGCGATAGATGCCATCCATCAGGCTGGTGGCGTGAGCGTACTGGCACATCCGGGTCGTTATCAGATGTCTAATAAGTGGCTCAGAAAGCTACTGAGCGAATATAGTGCTGCGGGCGGCAAGGCAATGGAGGTCGCACAGCCACAACAGGCACCATCGGAGCGACAGTTTCTGGGGCAGTTGAGTCGTGAGTTTGACTTACTGGCTAGCCAGGGATCTGACTTTCATTATCCAACGAACTGGTTGGATCTTGGAAAAAATCTATACTTACCAAAAGATTGCCAAGGTGTTTGGCAATTCTGGGACGCGACAGAGGAGTGACAGCGTGAGCCAATTTTTCCATATCCATCCTGATAATCCACAAGGTCGTCTGATCCGTCAGGCCGTTGACATCATTCAGCAAGGTGGCGTAATCGTATATCCAACCGATTCTGGATACGCCATTGGCTGTAGTCTGGGTAATAAACAGGCGAAAGAGCGAATTGAGCGTATTCGCGGTATTGAGAAGCATCATAACTTTACGCTGATGTGCCGGGATTTATCTGAGCTTTCGACTTATGCGCGTGTCGACAATCAAATGTTTAGGATGATCAAAAACAATACGCCGGGCCCTTATACATTTATTCTTAAGGGAACTAAAGAGGTCCCAAGGCGGTTGCTTAATGAGAAGAAAAAAACCATCGGGATCCGGGTGACAGAACATCCGATCACGGCAGCTTTACTCACGGAATTAGGTGAGCCCTTGATGTCTTGTTCGTTAATTCTGCCGGATGAGCAATTTACCGAATCGGACCCGGACGACATTCGCCTGCGTCTGGAAAAGCACGTTGACCTGATCATTCACGGTGGGTACCTGGTAGAGCAGGCGACGACTGTGATTGATATGTCCGACGATGAAGTGGTGATCCTGCGTCGTGGTTGCGGCGATACAACCCAGTTCGAATAATCATGCCTGATCAGAGTGCCCAGCAAAAGCTGCCACTGGCATTTTTACATGGTGAAGCGGTATTGGAAAAGCCGGAGGATCTGTACATTCCTCCGGATGCACTGGAAGTCATACTGGAGACTTTTGAGGGGCCGCTCGATCTGTTGCTGTATCTCATTAAACGCCACAAGCTGGACATCCTTGAGTTACCGATACTGAGTATTACGCAGCAATACGTGCAGTACGTGGAGATGATGCAGGATATGCAGCTGGAGCTGGCCGGTGAATACCTGGTTATGGCGGCCTTACTGGCACAAATTAAATCGCGTTTATTGTTACCGGTTCACGAAGAGCTGGAAGATGAGGAAGATCCGCGTGCAGAATTGGTCAGACGGCTTCAGGAGTATGAGCAATTTAAAAAAGCGGCTGAGAATCTGGATCAGATCCCCCGCGTAGATCGGGAAATTTTTGTTGCCCGCGCGCTGATGGAAGAATCAGAAGAACCACAAACCCGATTACCCGACATTGAGATGGCCGAGCTGCTTCTGGCCCTGAGTGATGTGATGGCACGGGCAAAAACCTTTGAACATCATCAGATCAGTGCTGAAGTGTTGTCTACTCGTGAGCGCATGGCCGCAATTCTTCAGTTTTTATCTGAACATACCGAGCCGGTTGAGTTTACACGCTTGTTTACTTTGTCGGAGGGGCGCAGTGGTGTGGTGGTCACGTTTATCGCCATGCTTGAGTTATTGAAAGAGCAATTGATTAACTGTGTGCAGGTAACTCCCGCAGGTACGCCTGCCAGTGCAATTTATTTGTCATTAAAGCTACACGAGTGACGCGGGCTCTGTCATAATACGTCGCTTTAGACTAGCCTTATCCTACTTGCATGAAACGTCGTATCAGTGATGAACAATTGGTTGAACTGGTTGAAGCAGCCATTTTCGTTGCCGATAAGCCTTTGTCTCGCAAACAATTGAAAGAAACCGTTTTGCAGGATATTCATGTATCTGATGTCCGCCTCAGGCAGGCGCTGGATACCTTGAGCGAGCATTATCAAACCCGCGGTGTCAAACTGGTTGAAGTCGGAACGGGCTACCGTTTTCAGGCCTGTGCCAGCTTAAGTCCCTGGCTCAGTAATCTGTGGCAGGAAAAAGCGCCAAAGTATTCTCGTGCAACACTCGAAACATTGGCACTTATCGCTTATCGACAACCCATAACCCGGGGTGAGATTGAGCAGGTGCGGGGCGTGACGGTCAGCTCTAACATCATTAAAAGCTTGTTAGAGCGACAATGGATAAAGATAGTGGGCTATAAAGAAGTGCCGGGTAAACCCGCACTGTATGCAACAACGAAACAATTTTTAGACTACTTTTCGCTTAATGGGTTGGATATGCTCCCTGAGCTGCCTTCCCAACAGGGCGAAAAGCTAGATCAGATGTTAGATGATCCTTCTGTGAGAGAACCATCAGAATGAGTGAGAAGTTACAAAAAGTTTTAGCACGCGCTGGCGTTGGCTCGCGTCGTGAAATGGAAAAGTACATCGAAAGCAACCGTGTTAGTGTTGATGGCAAGGTGGCCAGACTGGGTGATCGTGTTGAGGAAAATGCGGTTATCCGGGTCGATGGGCATATCGTAAAAGTAGAGCAGCAGGATGATCGGATCTGCCGTGTCTTGATGTACCACAAGCCAGAAGGCGAGCTGTGTACGCGTAAAGACCCTGAAGGGCGTCGCACTGTGTTTGACCGTCTGCCGCGTATTGAAGGCGATCGCTGGATTGCTATTGGCCGATTGGATGTTAATACATCAGGTTTGTTATTGTTCACCAATGATGGTGAACTGGCCAATCGTTTGATGCATCCAAAATATGAAGTAGAACGAGAGTATTCGGTACGCGTATTTGGTGATGTGACTAATGAGCACCTGCGTAACCTGAAAAAAGGGGTAGAACTGGAAGATGGTCCGGCGAAATTCCTGAAGCTGGCACCACGCGGTGGTGAAGGCCTGAACAAGTGGTTTAATGTTACTCTGACTGAAGGTCGTAATCGTGAAGTGCGTCGTTTATGGCAGTCCCAGGAGCTTGAAGTCTCGCGCCTTATTCGTATTCGCTACGGTAAGTTAGAGTTGGGTAAACGTCTGCCTCAGGGGGGCTGGGAAGAACTCAAGCTGGAAGATGTGAATTACCTTCGCAAATCTGTTGGCATGCGCCCTGAAACGCAAACTAAGCTGTCGGTGATGCCTGAAAAGCGTAAAGACAAGCGTGCTAAGATAAACCGTATTCGCAAGGCGGTAAGCAAGCATAATCAGCGTCTCAAGCAGAGCAAACGTCGTTAATAGACATAAAAAAGCGCGAAAGCGGCTTTTTTTATGTCTTTATTTTACCTGTGCGTCCAGCGACTGACCATTTACCTCGGCCGAATCATCAGACATCAGATAAAGATAAGTTGGCATCAAATCTTCTGGTGTTTTTAATTTATCTTTATCTTCTCCCGGATAGGCTGTGGCGCGCATGCCTGTGCGAGTAGCCCCTGGGTTGATACAGTTAATACGAATGTTCGTTTTGCCAACTTCAGCGGCCCAGGTTTGCATCATCCCTTCGGTAGCGAACTTAGAAATGGCATAGGCCCCCCAAAATTCTCGGCCCTGACGACCAACTCCGGATGAAGTGAAGATAATTGATGCACTGGGGGCTTTGCGCATGACAGGGAATAGGTATTTGGTGATCATAGCCTGCGCAGTGACATTTACTTTCATGATGTTTTCGAATGTAGAAACACAAAAGTGCTCTAGCGGACCCAATGCACCTAATATAGAGGCGTTGTTCAGTAGTCCGTCAAGCTTGCCAAATTGTTGTTCGATAGTGGCGGCAAGATCTCGATAGTGCTGTTTTGTGGCACCCTTTAGGTCTAAAGGTACTATTGCAGGTTTTGGATATCCTGCGGCGACGATTTCGTCATAAACACATTCCAGCTTGCTGGTGGTTTTACCCAGCAAAATAACGGTCGCGCCATGTTTGGCATAGTTCAGCGCAGCAACCCGGCCAATGCCATCGCCTGCACCAGTGACCAAAATCACTTTGTTTTCTAAAGCATTCTCAGCTGCTTGATAAGTATGCATTTTGAACCTCTGAGCTAAATTTTCAGCATATTTTACCACATACCACAGCCAAGTTATCGAATTTATTGTAAATATGGCTGGCGAAACGCTACACTTTGCGTTAACTTAAACTGGTCTAATGTCTTATTAAAAGCAGATTTACCTTTAAGTACCTTTTTGCAAAGGTTTTAACTAAATATTCTCTGATTGGTCAATTTACCAGCTAAATTAAGCAGTTAAGTTGAATTCAGGGCTAAGAATAATAATAAGATTATGTCGGAGCCAAATAAATGAAAAAAATGCTACTCTCACTCGCGGTTTCTGCAGCCTTAGCTGGTTGTGGTGGCGGTGAAACCCTTGAAGATGTAAAACAAGAAAGCACAGCTGTAACACCCAGCGCCTCGATTAAATTCGACCCTGCCAATGGGGTGATTTCGGTGCCTAATGATCTGCTGTTTAACGGCACGAAAGATGGCACGCTGAATATTCCAGGTGAACTGAACGATGACGGCTCTGCTAAAATCCAGCGTGCAAATTATGCCGACCCTTCACTGGCGTTGGGCGCACTAGATGGTTGGTCAACGCAAATGCCATTTGCGATTGATTTAACAGTGCCAGCTGGTGTTGAAATTGATGCGGCGAGTGTCGCAACGCCCGGTGCTGTGAGAATTTTTGAAGTGGTGATGGGCGCCAGCCTGACTGATCAGGACTGTGCAACTGTGCCTGCCGGGATTGCCTGTAAAGGGGTCGCTGAGCTGACCTTTGGCCCAACTGGTGATTTTATTGCTCAGCTAGGTGCAGACGGGAAAAGCATTAATGTTATTCCTGTGAAGCCGCTAAAATCGGCGACGACTTACATCACAGTATTGACAACGAGCCTGAAAGACAGCTCGGGCAGTGTTACGCCTTCTTCTTCTTACACATTGCTTAAGCAGGAAGCGCCTTTGGTAACACCTGCACAAAAGAGCTTGCAAGCGGTTGTACGCAGCTATGAGAGTGCGGTGACATCTCTGGGTACTGTGACCAGCGAAGAAATCATTTATTCTGCTGCAATGACAACCCACTCGACTTTTGAAGTCATGGGGGCCGTGAAACAGTTACTGGCTGGGTCATTGACTACCGAGCAGAGACCCGTTTTGAGTGTTGGTCAACAACCCGTTGATGGCCTGACCGTTGCTGATGTGCTGGGTGAGCGTTTACCTGAGCAAATTCGTCCTCTGTATCGTTCAGTGAGATACTTACAAGGTAATATTGTACTGCCACGTTACCTGGGTGAGCCGCAAACGAAAGACGACGCAGCGCTGGCAGATACCTACTGGCAGGCACAGTGTGATAACGCCGCAGCGGTTGCCGGCTATATTCAGGCAACGGGTGGCACACCTGAGCTCAAAGAAGGTAACGATACGCTTTGTAATGCGTTATCTGAAGGTCGTTTGAGAGACTTAGGGCTGGATCAGCACAAGTTTGTCAGCAAATATAACCCAATTCCAAAAGCGCTGGGCGCGAATAACATCCCGGTCCAGATCACGATGCCTGCGGACGAAACAAATCGCCCAGAAACCGGCTGGCCGGTTATTATCATGCAACATGGTATCACCAGTAAGAAAGAAGACATGCTGGGTCTGACGCTGGCATTGACTCAGGCTGGGTTTGCAACGGTTGCAATTGACCACCCATTGCATGGCGACCGTGGTATTGATGTAGATGGCGATGGTGAGGTTGATTTCAACGCGTCAACGAAGAGTGTACTTCACTATATGAACCTGCAATCACTGCTGGTTGCACGTGATAACCTGCGTCAATCAACAGCCGATCTACTGGGTCTGCGTCTGGGTCTGAATTTCATCAATCAGGCGACGGCGGTTCCTTTGCTGTTCAATACACAGGATGTGAGCTTTATCGGCCACTCTTTGGGATCGGTTGTTGGGCCTAGCTTCATCGCGTTGGCTAATACACCGCTGGATGAGCAGGTTGATGCCTTGTTTAGCGTGAAAGCGGGCGCATTATCAAGCGGTGGTTCGGGCATTGCAAACTTCCTGGTAGAGTCAGCTTCTTTCGGCCCGGTGGTGAAAAGCGCGGTCTTGTCTGCAGCAACAGACTTAGCTGTATCAAAACAGTTTAATGCTTACCTGGGAGAAGGTGCCATCTCAGATTGCGGCCAGTTTGCGACTGATGCCGGTGCGTTTGCAAACTGTGCATATTCCACCTTTACTGCGCAGCTAGAGGCGAACGGTGATACCGTTTCACTGGGCGCAATTGATGCAACCGTCACCCAATTCGCTTATGCAGCACAAAGTGTGCTGGGTAGCGCTGACCCGCTTAACTATGCTGGTGCGGTAAACGCGCTGGGTACGCCTATTTATATGGGTGTTGTTGTAGGTGGTGAGAATGGCAATAAAGAAGATCAGGTTATCCCTCCTTCAACGCAAAGCAATCCGTTGTCTGGCAGTTTACCAATGGCCGCTGTAATGGGGCTGACGCCTGTGAGCGAAACGCAAACGTCAACCGACGGCACAGCAGGTAGCTATGTGGTGCGCTTTAGCCAGGGACATCACAGCTCACTGTTGACCACTAGCTTTGATGAGCGATCAGGTGGTACAGCAGAAGGTCATGCTGCAGCGACCATGGAAATTCAGCAGCAACTGGCGACTTTCCTGGCTTCCAAGGGCCTGATGTTACCAATTACGAATGATGCTGTTATTGCAAAATAATCGTATTTGAGAGATTATGAAAAAGCCGCTGTTTTAGCGGCTTTTTTTTACTTAAATTTCAGGAGTAGAAAGTTGGTATTTTTATATGAATACGGATTATTTTTGGCTAAAGCGGTGACGCTGGTCGCTGCGTTAGGTGCAATTATTGCGATGATAGTTGCGGCAAGCCATAAGCCGAGTTCTCAGTCCGGTGAAATCGAGCTGACCGATCTGTCCAAACGACTGGACGAGGCTAAAGAGCAGTTTCTGACACAAACCCTGGATAAGAAAGCGCTGAAGTCCCATCTCAAGCAACAGAAAAAGACGCAATCAGAACAGTCTACTGAGACAAAAAAGCGGGTCTTTGTGATTGAGTTTTGTGGCAGTATGGATGCTCATGAGGTCGAAAACCTCAGAGAGGAAGTGACGGCTATTCTGACCATTGCAGAGGCAAAGCAGGATCAGGTCGTGGTTAACCTGGAGAGCGGGGGAGGGGTTGTACATGGTTATGGGCTGGCAGCCTCACAACTACAACGTATTAAAGATGCGGGCCTGCCACTGACGGTTTGCGTGGATAAAATTGCTGCCAGTGGTGGTTATATGATGGCCTGTGTGGCAGATAAAATCATTGCTGCGCCGTTTGCGATTGTTGGCTCAATTGGCGTCATTGCTCAGATGCCTAACTTTAATAAGCTGCTAAAAAAGAACGACATTGACTATGAGCAAATTACAGCGGGTGAGTTCAAACGCACGTTGACCCTGTTTGGTGAGAATACAGATAAAGGGCGCGAAAAGTTTCGTGAAGAAGTAGAGCATACCCATGGTTTGTTCAAGCGTTTTGTCAGCGATAACAGACCGAATATGGATATTGATAAAGTGGCGACAGGAGAGCACTGGCTGGCCACACATGCACATGAGTTTTCCCTGGTAGACGAAATCCGCACCAGTGACGATCTGTTGTTAGACTTAAATCAAGCCTACCAGCTTTATCAGGTAAGGTTTAAACTGAAAAAATCGCTGGCTGAGAAACTGGGCGTTGGTGTTAGTCTTAGCCTTGAAAAAGGCGCGATGCGTTTATTCTCTAAATGGCAAAAATCGAGTTATTAAGCACTTAGGGCAGTGTGGTTTGCACATTGCCTACTTATTTTGGCCTGATTTCTCAGGCCTGAATATATAATGTTGCAACGTGGCTATGCCTGGCGCTAGAGCGTGCCACTGCTCAGCTCTTATATTCAGTTCGACATAACCCGCTGTCACTATGTTATCAAATTGGTGTGTACTCAGATGATTTACCAGTATCGTTAAGGCAGGGTTGTGGCCAATTATTGTCACATCATTGCACTCGTCTGGCAGCAGGCGCAGGCAGTCCATTAAGTCGACGGCATCAAAGGTATAGAGTGCTTGTATTTCCTCAATAGCCTGAGTCACCTGACATTGAGCGTGCAAGATATGCGCAGTATCCCGTGCCCGGCGAGCCGGGCTGGTAAATATATGCGTATCGGGCAGCAAACCTAATCGTTTTGCCAGCGCCTGAGTTCGTCGCACGCCTTTGGGTTTGAGCGGCCGGTCAAAGTCGTGCAGCATAGGATCCTGCCAACTGGATTTGGCGTGTCGGATCAGCCTGAGTGTTCTATTCATACACAACTCAACCAAAATTTCATGTTGTTAGTGTAGACTAAGTTGTTGTGAACAGCTCATTTTCCAGGGTATTGCCATTAATTAGCTGCTTATAAGTCCACCCCTGGTGATGGCAGAGCCCCAGTAATGCGATATCCAACGCCTTATGGCAGGTATCATACTCGATAACAAACTCATCGGGCTGAGACTGTCTGACGTGCTTAACCCCGTCAAGCTGTGCTATTTGATCTCTCATCTGATCCGTTAACCGTTGCAGTTGTAAGGTCAAAAAGGCGGTGCCTGAATTGTTTTGGGTATATCTTTGGTGACTGGTCAGTTTACCTTGTTCAAGGTACAGCACAGTGTCACATAAGCGCTCCAGCTCACTCAGATCATGTGAACTGAGCATAAAGGTGATGTCTTTACTTAGACTGGCAATCAATGAACGGATGGCTTTTGCATTGATGGGATCCAATCCTGCCGTAGCTTCATCCAGCAGGACGATTTTGGGTTGTCCAATCAAAGCTTGTGCAATGCAGATCCGCTTTCTCATACCATGCGACAGCTCAGAGGCCTTGGCATTGAGCTGGTTACCGAGATCGACTAGCTCCAAAACACGTGCCGTTTCCTGCGTTGCGTCACGGTGACTTAATCCCTGTAACTGGCCATAAAAGGTCAGTTGTTTGCCAACCGAAAAGCGAGGATCCAGCTGCGCATCTTGCGGCAAGGCACTGAGCACACCAAACAGGGCGTTGTCGCCTGGTGTATGTCCAAGTACTTTGACGCTGCCTGCGTCAGCTTGTAAGAAGCCACACAAGATACTGAATAGCGTTGTTTTTCCTGCTCCATTAGGGCCTACCAGCGCAACCGTATGACCGTGACCTAACGTAAAGCTGACCTTATCCAGTGCGCACTTGCTGGCAAATCGCTTGGTGACATCATTGACTTCAATGACGAATGACGTTGAGGTACTCATAGATCTTTCCTTTTCATTAGCCAAAAAGCAGCACTCAGCAATACCGCAGTTTGTAGCAGGGGAAGTGCAATGGCGTGTAAACCGATACCGTGCCAGGGAGCAATGTCACTGATATGCACACCGGGTAGCAAATAATACAGCCAGTGAACCGGTTCGAACAAAGAGGTTAGGTAACCAATTAACATATTCCCGACAGTAAAGAGCAAGCTGGCATAAATGATACTCAGCCTGGCCGAGCTTGCGAGCAGATTAAGTAAACTCATCAGTGCGATGAAGGGAAGTGTTGTTAATACGAGTAACATGATAATTGAGGTGACTTTGCCGAGGCCGACCATGGCCAATGTGGTGTCCCGGGTTAGCATGAGTATCCATGCTGCAAGAGCTGAGGCCGTGATCAGGGTTAGTAAAATGAGGGCCTGGCCTGCAAATCGACCAAGCAAGATCTCTCCTCGGCTGGCACGTAATGTCAGGAATCTGAGCGTGCCCCGTTTAGCGTCCTCAACAGTCTGATCGGCACTGACAAACAAGGTAAAGACTGGAAAGCTAAACAAGGCAATGATCCAGTAGACCGACAGTTCAGCCTCCGGCCAGCGTGCTAATGAATAAAGTCCCACTGAACCGGCTATTTGTACAGCGATATCTGAGAACTCTGCGCTGTTGAGTACTGAAACGGCATGATAAATGGGGTAGCGTAAGATCATCAGCCACACCATAGTAAAGGCGGCCAGTGCCAGCCAGCCGCGTTTGGTCGCAAACAAGCGGGTCAGTTCAAACTGACTCAATAAAATGATTCTTTTTAGTGGCATAGTGCACTCCTTTTGCGGATACCTTAACGCAAAAGCAAATAGATGGGAAAGGTGAGAATTGTTTCAGAGTGTGGCGAACAAAAAAAGGAGTCCGAAGACTCCTTTTTTTACATGGAGAGGGTTACCAACCGCATTGGCGGTTTTTATTTTGCTCGTCCAGATAGGTCTGCAGTGGTGCAAAGTAGTCCAGAATAGCTGTTGCGTCCATTTGTTGGCTGCCAGTGACGCTTTCCAGTGCTTCTTGCCATGGGCGGCTGCTGCCCATTTCAAGCATGGCATTTAAGCGCTCACCCGCTTCCTTCGAGTTGTAGACAGAGCAGCGGTGAATGGCTTCTTTACTACCGGCAATCTCACACAAAGCTTTGTGGAATTCAAACTGAAGGATATGCGCCAGGAAGTAACGCGTGTAAGGTACATTGCCCGGTACGTGGTATTTTGCACCTGGATCAAAATCGTTTTCGCTGCGAGTGATCGGCGCTTTAAGACCTTGATACTTTTCACGCAGGTCCCACCAAGCTTGGTTGTATTCTTGCGGGCTGATTTCTCCGGAGTAGACTTTCCAGCGCCATTGGTCAACCAACAGGCCAAATGGAATGAAGGCTATTTTATCCAGCGCCATTTTCATCAGCAGACCAATGTCTTTTGATTCATCAGGTACTTGCTCTAACAAACCGATTTCTTTTAGATAGCCTGGCGTTACTGACAGGGCTATCGTGTCACCGATAGCTTCATGGAAACCATCGTTGGCACTTTCCTGATAATACAACGGCAGTGTGTTATAAGCTCGTTGATAGAAGTTGTGGCCTAACTCGTGGTGAATAACAGAGAATTCTTCGCCAGTGCGTTGGATACACATCTTAATACGCAGATCGTCTTTGTTATCCAAGTTCCAGGCTGATGCATGGCATTGTACGTCACGATCCTGTGGTTTGGTGAATAACGAACGAGTCCAGAAAGTCTCTGGCAGCGGTTCAAAGCCCATTGAAGTAAAGAACTTCTCTGCACCTTTCACCATTTTGATTTCATCGTAGTTATGCTGCTCAAGCAGTTCAGTGACGTTATAACCCGGATCGGCATTTTCTGGTGCTACCAGGTCATAGATGTTGCCCCATTGCTGAGCCCACATGTTACCTAGCAGGTGCGCTGGGATTGGCTGATCTTGTGGAACTTTATCTTCACCATATTTCTCGCCTAGCTTAGCACGGACATGACAATGCAAAGAGTCATAAAGCGGTTTTACTTGACCCCAGATGCGATCAAGCTCTTTGGCGAAGTCATCAGCCGGCATATCGTATTTGCTGCGCCACATTGCGCCTGTGTCACGATATCCGAGCTCCTGAGCACCTTCATTTGCTAAAGAGACCAAATCTTTATACAAAGGACGCATCTGAGGAGAAACCTGGCGCCAGCCTTGCCATACGTCTAACAATTCATCGTAGTTTCGGCTATTGGCCATTTTGGATGTCATTTCACCCAAACTCATGCAGTTGCCGTCTTTACAGTATTTTCCTTTGCCGTACATACCGTCCAGCTCAGCCGATAGCTTAGCTAATTCAGCCGTTTTTGCTGCGTCTTTTGGTGCTGGCAATGTCAGGTTAAGCTTCAGTTTGTCGAGTTTACGGCGATTGTCGTAGCTCAGTTCAAGCTCATCAAACTTGGCTGCTTCGTTGGCTAATGCGACCAGTTTTTCTGTGTACTCCTGGCTTACGTCAGCGGCCAATGATGCCGTGTCTTCCGTTATGAAATTGGCATAGATCCAGGCTGAACGTGCACTGCGGTAGCTCAGGTCCTGTAGCTCTTGTTCTGCTTTGGTTAAAAATGCTTCTGCATCTTTTTCGGTCAAGGTTGACGTGCTTGTTGAGTTACATCCACTCAGAGAGAGTGCCCCGGCAACCACGAGGGCGCCCAGGCTGAGTTTGAATTGTAGTGCCATCATTGTTCCAATTATCGTTATTAGAGACGTGATAATACCAGTGTCGGCTGATTGCGACAATTCGCGTTGTATGAGCAGAGTAAAAATATTGTGATAAGTGGCATTTGTTCCATACTTAAAGCGCCATCAACCGGGAGGTGCCGAAACTATGTGGTTACTGATACTCGTCTTCATTGCTGTGTGTTTTATTTTCTATGTTAAAGAAGTTAGGTTAAAAGTTGTTTCGAACCCTGCTTTAGCATATTTCAAGCGAGCATTACCCCAGCTATCACAAACTGAGCGTGAAGCGATGGAGGCTGGTGATACCTGGTGGGATGCAAGTTTGTTCAGTGGAAAACCCAACTGGTCGCAGTGGCTGAAAACGGGTAAGCCTGGACTGAGTGACCATGAGCGAGACTTTATTGAACATGAATTGGCTGAGCTGATGGCGATGCTGGATGAAAGTCAGATCTGTGCTCAGGGCGATTTGCCACCGGAAGTTTGGCAATTTCTGAAAGAAAAGGGGTTTTTCGCCTTCATTATTCCAGAAAAATTCGGTGGCAAAGCTTTTAGCGCACAGGCCAACTCGGCTATTGTAGCGCAAATTGCCACGCGCAGTTTGTCTGCGGCAGTGACCGTGATGGTGCCAAACAGTCTGGGTCCGGCTGAACTATTACTGCATTTTGGTACTCCCGAGCAACAACAAACCTGGCTACCTAAATTGGCAGATGGTTCAGCACTGCCGTGCTTTGCATTGACCTCCCTTGAAGCTGGCTCAGACGCCGGTGGCATTACCGATTTTGCGGTGGTGTGTAAGCAAGAGTTTGATGGGGAAATGACTTTGGGCCTGAAAGTCACCTGGCATAAGCGTTATATCACTTTGGCACCTGTGGCTTCCGTGCTGGGGTTGGCGTTTAAAGTATATGATCCCGATCAGCTTTTATCAGAAGCAACTGAATTAGGCATTACCTGTGCACTCATCCCGACCGACCATCCGGGTGTTAAGGTTGGAGCAAGACATGATCCTATGGGGTTGGCGTTTATGAATGGCACAACACAAGGGCAGGGGGTATTTATCCCTATGCACTGGGTTATCGGGGAGATGGACGGGATAGGTAAGGGCTGGCGAATGCTGGTTTCTTGTCTGAGCGCCGGGCGGGGTATCTCATTACCGGCTTTAAGTGCAGGAACCGCACAGTTGAGTGCTAAGGCGTCGACTGCTTATTGTCGTGTCAGGCGACAGTTTAAGCAGTCATTGTGGCGATTTGAAGGGGTCCAGGTGGCATTGGCTCGGATCGCGGGGCTGAGCTACAGCATAGAGGCCACCCGACAAAATACTGCGATGGCCATAGACCTGAATAAAAGTCCTGCGGTGATCACGGCGATTGCCAAATACCACCTGACCGAAATGGCCAGAGTTGCTATCAACGATGCAATGGATTTACATGGTGGTAAAGCAATTCAGCGCGGGCCACTGAACTATCTTGCGCTGCATTATCAGGGGATGCCCATCAGCATTACTGTAGAGGGCGCGAATATCCTGACGCGAAATTTAATGATTTTTGGTCAGGGCGCAACCCGCTGCCATCCCTTCGTGCTCAAAGAAATGGCGGCTGCACAAGAGCAGGATGCGGATATGGCATTGCAGCAATTCGACAAGGTATTAATGCAGCATTTGGCCCATAGCGGTAAAACCTTTCTCAAAGCGTCGTTTAATGGCCTGACTTGTGGTGTGTTTTCATCTGCGCCCGTTGCCGGAGAGGTAGCACGCTACTACAAAACGCTGACCTGGTATAGCCAGATTTTAGCTGTCCTGAGTGACCTGGCAATGCTGGTTTTGGGAGGCAAACTAAAGCTGCAGGAAATGCGCTCAGCCAGGCTTGGAGATATGTTGAGCCAGCTCTACTTGGCGTCATGTGTATTGAAAAAGTTTGAGGATGACGGTCGTCAGTGCAGTGATTTACCTCTGGTGCATTATGCTATGCAATTCCATCTCAGTGCGTTTGAGCAGGCTTTTACCGGGTTCATCGATAATTTCGCGCCTACCGGGTTAAAGACCATAGCAAAACGCTGGTTTATGCCTTTCGGAAGCGCTGTGGATGGTCCGTCGGACCGTTTGATTACGGCACTGTGTGATAGCCTTTATCGTAATAAGCTGACCCTCGCACGGGTAAGTAATCTATGTGATACCTCAGGACATGCAGGGTTGGCTGCACTGGAAAAGGCATTTCAGCTATTTCCCAAATGCGAGCAAGGGTTGCATAAGTTTGAACGTTGGCAAAAGGCCCATCAGGCAAAGTTGCTGGTATTAAATACTGATGAGCAGCTGGCGATGGCTGTCGCGGAATGTATCCTTGACGAAGAGGAGAGAGAGTTGCTCGTGGAATGGTTCCAAGCCAGTCGGAAGGCCCTGAGTGTGGATGAAAGCGCTTAATGTCATTCGCTATGTGATAGCTATCACTTATTGTTGCTTCGTTGTTTGTGTGAGTCGGTTATTTGACTCACACAAAATAAATGACGACCAAAGAAAATTAGAGGGGGGATGCAAGTATAAGCTTAGCGAGCAAATGGGTCGGCGTTAATTTTGTCAACATACCACTCGCCTTTGCGCCTTATAAGCTGGACGCTGCGCATATCGTCTACCTGCTCTCCGTGCAACATACCGGTAAAAATTAAGTTGATGCGGGCTTCGTTGCCGTATTGTTCCCGTAAGCTTTGATTTGTCATATCCACTTCAATGGTCACCTGATCGTACTGCATGTTTACCAGATTCCTGGCGAATTGAGATGGCGTGCCATAAGAACGCATGATCCTGCCCATGCGTGGCGTTGAGCGACTTAACGCCAACTCCATGTCTTTCTTATTATACAGTGCGTCAAAAAACACCGTTGCTGCATATCCAGGGGTGTTTTTGTCCCCACGCGCAGCGTCATCATCACCACAACCGGATAGCATCAATAGGATTACAGTTGAAAAAGTAAGTAGTAATTTCATCTTAGTAGTAATTCGGGTGAATATGACTTTAGTTTGTCTTCTAATCGGGCTTTTGTAAAGTACAGGTCGGTAAAATACGGGGAGAATGACGAGGAACGACTATAAATCAATGGGAAGTGACAAACAGTTGCAGCATTTCGCCGCAACTGTTTGAAATCTAGATTACTCAATATCGCATTTTAGAGTTCCGCGACCTGTTCGGTAGCAAATTTCTCCTATATACAGCAATAGATCTTGTGGTAATACGTCTTTGATTAGTTTAGTTTGCGTGTCACCGTTATAACATTTGATGTCTTTGTTGCTTACCAGACAGGTGAGAGAGCCGTTTGCCAGTACTTTATGTACGGTCGCATTTGCCGCAAGCAGATCAGTCAGTTCTGTGCCCCGACTACCCCAGCACTGCCAGCTGGCATCGCTTAGCTGGGCACATACATTACTTGCATCGACAGCGTTAAGTTTTGTCGCAAGCAATTGTGCAGGCACGTTTTTCACCGGGTTATCGCCCTTGGCATTACAAATGATTGTCCCATAATTGCCAAGCAAGCAGGCATAGTCGCCTTTAGTTATCACTTGTTTGAGTTCGACAGGGGCATCCAGAGAGAGTGTCTGACCTAAGGTTTCACGGCAATATTCAAATTGACCATCCGTTACTTTACAAACATAGTCATCACCTCGAACAGTGTAATTGCTTTCATATCTTAGTTTGACATCGCTATGATCGCTCTGGTCATGCTCATCAGTGGCGTGAAATTCAAGCGTCAGGGTGCGTTCTGTCTCATCATTGTACTTTACAGAAGCACTGGTATCCGACACTTGCTTAATGGTTACATTATCATCCGTGCTTTCTGCCTGCCAGTGACTTGGTAAATCTTGCATATCATTCAGGTGAAAAACTTGCCCAAAAACGTGCGCCTCGCTGCCCATAATATAGGTCTCTTCTACGCCAGCATAGGGGATGACGATGGCGTTATGAGCCGTACCAATAATCGTACTTTCACGCACAATATCACCTGCTTTAGCTGTGACTTTTATGACAGTCAGGCCTTTACGGGTAATCGTTTTTTTGTTCAGGATTAGCGTTAAATACTTACGCTCATTAATCGCTTCGAGGGTGTCATAGGGATCGTAATCACTACTGGAAACGATGACTTCTTCGATATCAACGTCGCCATTAAATTCCAATTCTAAAATTCTACTGCTGTCCGGATAGATAGAAAATTCGCCGGGATCTTTGACTATCATCAAGGTTTTAGCTGCTGTGCTATTGGCGTAGGTGAAATTAGCAAAGGTTGATTGCTCAGTACCATTTTTGAGCTTAACTGTGTACTCAATTTGCCGTGAAGTTTGCAAGATATCTTCATCAGGGATGGTAATCACGAGTTTATCGTTTGATTTATTTAGTAGTTCATCACTAAAGTCAGGAATATTCCATGTAACATTTTCAACATCATCGAAATCAGTTAAATTGGAATACGCTGTGATTGTTTGTCCAGGCACTGCGACCGAGCGGTCCAATGTAAGCTTAAGGCCCTGTAAGTCGGTGACGTTTTGCACAACAACAGTTGTCTCTGCCGTTTTTTTGATGTCGCCCTTCATAGTTACAGTGAGTTGGAGTGTAAAGGTTTGGTCTGCACTCACTTCAGGAGCACTGAAGGTATAAGCAGCTTTATCTTGGGTTTGTTGAGAAGGCTGAGTCGTGCCTTGCCATTGCCAGTCATAGCTGATGATGTCATCGGTATTGGTAGTTGTAGCATGTATTGTCAGCGAGTTTTTTTCATTCACAGTAACCTGTTCGGGCAGGCTGACAGTCAGTGATGGCTCAGATTCCGGTGCCAGCGTGACCTTGATGGTTTTAGTGATGACTTCGTCACTGGTGGTAATTTCGAAGATAATATCAAATTCTTGGGTTTGCGTGACCTCAGGTGAATCAAAGCTAAAGGTACTTTCTCCTGAGCGCGTGTTATGCCCTTGCAGGATTGTCTTATTAGAGAGTTCAAAACCGTCTGTGCGCCAATCAACCTTTTCAATATCGGATGTCACAGCAAAGGTCGCAGTAATCGAGGCATGTCCCCCTCCTGCTAGTGTCAGGGTATCGACGAGATCAATGTGTCCGGCAGTGGACTTGGGCATCACAGTTACCTGCCAGGTTTTGCTCACCTGGTTGTCGTGACTGTCTGTGACGGTGAAGGTCAGGGTGACTTGTGTCTGCTCATCGACGTCCGGGAAAATCACCTGATGTGTGCCGTCGGTTGAATCGATAAACTGAACACCCGCAAGGGAGCTGGTCCACACACCGGTTACCGAATCATTTTCCGGGTCCGTCACTGTGGTCGTCAGAGATAAAATATCACCTGCGTTGACTAAGGTATTGCCTTCCAGGCTGACGCTGGGCGCCTGGTTGACTACTTGTTGTGTGTTGTCAGTTGATGGTGATTTATTGTCGTTATTAGAAGAACCGCCACAGGCGGCTAGAATCCCAAAAGTGGAGAGCAGCAGATAATTCCGCATTATTCATTCCTTTTATTGCGTTTTCATTTCATCATGGAGAATACAACAAAAAAGTACCATTTTGGAAACGCTTATTTGTTAGATTGTGTATTTTAATTCATCAACAAAATTAAACGAGTCGTGGTGAACAGAGGTGAAAATAAAAGCCCGGTACGGGACCGGGCTTAGTTGGTTGGGTAGAACTAAGACTGCAAATTGTTAGCTTTGCTGCAATGTTTCTTCGCTTGCTTGTGGCTTTCTAAAGCGTTTGATAATGCGTTTGAGATCTTCCAGTGCCACGTATTGACAAGGAATGAGGATCAGTGTGATTACCGTCGCGAATAACACACCAAATGCCAAAGAGACTGCCATAGGTATCACGATTTGTGCCTGCAGACTGGTTTCCAGAAGAATGGGGACCAGGCCAATAAAAGTAGTCAGAGAAGTCAACAAAATGGCTCTGAAGCGCTTGCAACCTGCTTCAACAACCGCTTCCTTGATGGTCATGCCTTGCTCTCGCGCTTTGTTGACAAAGTCGACCATGACCAGTGAGTCATTAACGACCACGCCTGCGACCGCGATGATGCCAAAGAAAGACAAGCTGCTCATAGTCATACCGAGTACCATGTGGCCAAAAACTGCACCTACGACACCAAATGGGATGACAGACATAATCAGGATAGGCTGAGAATAGGAGCGAAGTGGAATTGCCAGCAGCGCAAATATGATCATCAAAGACAAAGCAAAGTCGCGAATTTGCTCAGCTACACTGTCCATTTCTTCCTGAATGCGACCAGCAACACTGCTGCTTACACCTGGGTAGTTTTGTAACAGTGAAGGTAAGTACTCATCTCTGATCTCTTCAGCGATTTTGAATGGCTCAGCCTGATCTGTGTCAACAGATGCCCAGACATTGATAGTCCTTTTCGCATTTTCGCGACGGATACGATTGACCCCCTCGACCAGGTTAATATCGGCAATTTCTCCCAATGGGACTTCTGCTCCGCTAGGCGTAATTATCCGGACTGACTGAATGTCGCTGATGGTATTACGCTGCTCTTGTGGATAACGGATCATGACTTTGATCTCTTCACCACGGCGCAGGATCCTTTGTGCTTCCAGGCCGTAGTAGCTGAAGTTGACCTGAGATGCCACGTCAGCCAAAGTGAGGCCCATGCTGTAGGCAAGCGGTTTAAGTTCGAGCTGCACTTCTTCTGTGCTTGATTGCATGGAATCATTGACATCGCCCACACCAGCAATAGTACGGAGCTTCTCCTTGAGCTTGCCAGCGACTTCTTGCAGTGCTTTTTTGTCTTTGCCTTCCAGGCGGAAGCTGATATCACCATCATCCCGGCCACCATTCATAATGCTGTCCTGGATATTCAATGATTTCACACCTGGCAGTGGGGGCATGTTTTCTCGCCAAAGTGCACTCAGGGCAAAGGTATCTATAGGGCGCTTGTGGGGTTCTACCAAAATGGCCATGATTGAAGCGGTGGTTCGGCCGCGCAGATTCACAGACAGGTCTTTTATCATGTTCGCACCATACTGCGCTTCAATCTGCTTCTCAACATCCAGAATAACCTGCTCCACTTTCTTGGCCGTGGCCAAAGTCGCAGACTCGGAAGATGACAGGTTCATATCTATGGTGATACGAGGGAAGTCATGGGGAATTTTTGGGTTTGCAACAAACTTAACTAGACCGCCTGCGAACATACCGCCGCTGACAATGATGATAGACAGGAAAGCGACGATCACAGTATATCGATAATGAATACAGCGTTCGATAAATGGGCGGTAGAGATTTTCAATGAAATTTTTAAGTGCCCCATCAATGATAGCTCTGGCGCGGTGTAGCGGGTTTTTAGGGTTATCCGGGCGGTCTTTCATCGCTGCCAAATGCGCGGGCAGGATAAGTTTAGACTCAACCAGTGAAAACAGCAGGCACAAAATAATCACACCACCAATGGCTTTGGAGAATGCGGCGGCAGGACCTGTTGCAAAGGTCTGTGGTAAAAATGCGGCGACTGTGGTTAATACCCCAAAGGTTGCGGGAATGGCGACACGTTTTACACCTCGCACTACGTTGTCGAGACTGTGACCATGTTTTTCAATTTCAGCATGGGCTGATTCGCCAACAACAATCGCGTCATCGACCACGATGCCCAGTACCAGAATGAAAGCAAATAAAGAGGCGAGGTTAATCGTGACATCCAGCATGCCCATCGGCATGAATAAGAACGCCCCTAAAAACGACACAGGTAACCCCATCATAACCCAAAAAGCCAGGCGAACGCGCAAAAACAGCGCTAGCATGAGCATGACCAGGATACCGCCCCACAACATGTTTTCTACCATCATGTTGAGGCGGCCTTCAAGGTAATAAGTGAGATCGATAAAGGGCTCAAGCTCGACCCCCTGAGGCAATTGTGTTGCTTTATCAGCCAGGTAAGCTTTCATAACCTGCGCAACTTTGGTGATATCCTGATCTTTTGACGCTCTTACCTCAAATACCAGTGAGTTTCTGCCGTTGTAACGAGAGTACAACAGGCCTTCTTCAAAGCCATCTGTGACAGTCGCAACATCACCTAGCTTTATTTGTGCGCCATCAGCAAGAGTTAACAGCGGCAGTTGTTCAAACTCATGGCCGCGATAGGCCTGATTTTCGACCCGCATTGATATATAACCGTTGTCTGAGCGGATCTGACCTGCCGACATATTAGCTGAGAAGTTTTTAACGGCTTCCGAAATATCTCGGAATGTCAGGCCATATTCGCGGAGTCTATCTGGGCTAATCTCAATGCTGATCTCATAATTCAGGCCACCATTGAAACCAACAAGGTTGACGCCGGGCAAGGCGAGCATCTCGTCATGTATTTCATTTCCCAGTTGTTTCAGCTGGTGGAAGTTCATTTCGCCATTAAGTGACAAAAACATCACTTCTTGCTCAAATTTATCGCGACGGACTATTGGACGCTCCATGCCAGCCGGAAAGGTTGAAATAGAGTCGACCTGCATTTTTACTTCGTCCAGAACGTCTTGCGGGTCGTACTTTTCTTCTACTTCGATCCAGGTTTGCGAGAAGCCTCGGTTAGAGTAGGTGATCAGGCGTTTAATCCCTTCAAGCCCTTCCATCGACTCTTCAACTTTAATGGTGATCCCTTCTTCAACTTCTTGTGGTGCAGCGCCCGGGTACACTGCCTGAACACTCAACCAGTTGTTTTCAAACTGGGGAAACATCTGCTTGCGTATGGTAAAAGCACTGAGCAAGCCGCCCACCAGGATAAAAATCATCAGCAGGTTTGCCGCAACCGGATTGCGGGCAAACCAGGCTATCAAGCCTTTTTCACGTGTGCCTTGCATAGATTACTCCTCCTTTAAAGCCAGTTGCGTCTCTGCGGCCATCACTGGCGATGTATCAAGGCGCAATTGCATTCCTTCCGTCGGGTATTCCAGAGCAGAGGTAATGAGTTGTTGTCCGTCGCTCAGGCCTTCTGTGGCCACCGCATATCCGTCTACTTCGCGAATAATGGTGACGGGCTTGAAAGTGAGTTGTTGATTCTGGTCAAGTAACGCCACTTTGCCTTCGCGTATCAAGTGACGAGGGATCCGCACCGCATTACTGACTGATACACCCTCTATTTGTGCATTCAGGTAAGTACCAAAGCGCAGTGGCTGGCTCGGGTTATCATATGGTGCAGCGACCTGAGCAACCAGATAGGTCATGCGGCTTCTGTTATCGACAACGCCTTCGCTGCGTACAATTGTGCCTTGCCACGAAACGGCTTGCCCTGCGACTTTTGCAGATAATTTCACCGTGGCATCTAACCCATTGTTATGCAGATATCTCAGTTCGTGGTCCGCAACAGGTAAGCGGATCTCTGCTACGGATATTGCGTTCAGAACACCCAAAGTACTGCCTGGGTTAACAACACTGCCAAGGCTCAATGAACGATTGGTAATAATGGCATCATAGGGCGCCTTAATGTAGGTGCGCTCGAGATTGCGTTTTGCACGTTTGACACTGGCCTGTGCTGCTTTGAAACGCGCCAGCTTTTCTGCCAGCTGAGGCTTGCGCAGATACAGCTCAGAGGGAATGGTCGAGTGTGCATTGTCTTTAATTCGTTGCCATTCTGTTTTGGCGACATGAGCCTGTGCCTGTTCAATTTCTAGCGCAGAGTGTGCCTGAGCCAGGCTCGCTTCGGCCTCAATTAACGCGGCTTCATAGTCATTGGGGTCAATGCGCGCTAAGGTTTCTCCCTGGCGCACAAACCCCCCTTTGACAAACTTGTCTGACAGCTCTATTAACTGGCCACTGACCTGAGCGACCAGTTCAGTGCTGTACTTAGGGGTGACGAGCCCGTAAGAGTCGACCATCAGTTGCATCGGGGCCATATCAATTGGCTGCACTTCAACCAGCGGATGAATGACTTTTTCAGGTTTTTCTTCGGGCGGTTGCTTCATTGCAGAGAATGCAAAAGCGGTGGCGAGGCCACCGAGTAGCACCGCAACGGGTAATAGGATTTGTTTTTTACTAGCCACGAGTTATTCCTTCCATCAATAACGGTTGAATCGATTTCTCTAACCTGGTTAAGGATACGCGAACAGATGTGTCTAGGTGTTTTAATCATTTCAAATAATGTAACAAGGCATTGCAATCATGTCTGGTTGCTTACCGATTGGCTGTCAGTTTAGTGTTTTCATCGGTGGATTGGCGTATAATCGCTTGCTTTATTCGTTAAATTCAAATTATGAAGGGTCTGATGGAGTGTCGTTTGGGTTGTGGTGCATGTTGCATAGCACCAAGTATCAGTTCGCCAATTCCGGGAATGCCGCAGGGCAAACCCGCGGGAGAGCGGTGTGTACAACTGGATGATGATAATCTGTGTAAGTTGTTTGGCGATCCCAGTCGCCCTAAAGTCTGTGGCGACTTTGTGCCCTGTGAAGATGTATGTGGGACAGATAATGCGCATGCAATGTGGCTGATCACTGAGCTTGAGCAGTGTACTTAGAGCCATCATAAACAAAAGAGAGTCAATTCGGGGAATAACCCAAACCAACCCTGAAGTGTTTTACATTTGCTATTCAGCGCCCCCTATAACAACCTATCTCCTGTAATCACTGAGAATGAGGCGATTCAGGGGAGCAACCTAAGTATGCGGTAGGGTATTGGCAGGCAAACCTTCTAGTTTTTCTTCTTCTCGCAAGGTTAATACTTCAAATCCTGTCGGGGTTACCAAGAGTGTGTGCTCTGCCTGAGCTGATAAAGCACGGTCTCTTGTCACCACAGTCCAGCCATCCTTGAGCGTCTTAACCCTGTGGCTACCCTGATTAAGCATCGGCTCAATGGTGAAGGTCATGCCGGGTATGAGTTTCAGTCCGGTACCAGGGCGTCCAAAATGCAGCACTTCAGGTGCTTCGTGCATTTCAGTGCCAATTCCGTGGCCGCAATATTCTCTTACGACGCTCAACCCTTTTAGCCGTGCAAACTCTCCAATTGCATGGCCGATATCGCCCAGTGTTGCGCCGGGCTTTACCTGATTGATACCACGCCACAGTGCTTTGACGGTATTGTTAACCAGCGCCCGGGCTGCATCACTGGCATTTGGCATCATATACATTTTGCTGGAATCAGCAATGTAACCTTGATGTTTAAGGGTGATATCGATATTCAGAATATCTCTGCTATCAATGAGATGTTTTGCGTTTGGCATGCCGTGACAGACGACTTCGTTAATTGACGTGTTGATTGAGTAAGGGTATCCATACTGACCTTTACTCGCTGGAGTAGCACCAAGCACATCTACAATATAATGCTCAACGAATTCATCCAGTTGTAGTGTTGTGACGCCTGGTTTTACTTGCTCATCCAGGGCTTTAAATACTTGGGCTAACATGGCCCCAGACTCGCGCATAAGCGAGATGGCTGCATTATTTTTGATCGTGACCTGAGTCAATGGTGTCATTCCTTGTGTGATTAAGTTGTTGTCTGATTATTTGGGCAAAGGTCATATCTGGGTTCAGTTCCGCCAGTCGGCCCATTTTGATCCAAAACTCTGCCTGAGCATTGATAGAGCGTGACATAACATGACTGGCCTGTCGTAGCTCTTCGTGTACTTCGTCTGAAATTTTAACGATACCCATTTTATATCTAATCTATATATAATCCGTATATGAATCATACATTGCTACATAAAGGGGATGCAAATTATTTTTATCAGCAGGCTATCAACTCTGGTTACTGCAGCTCAATAAAGTACTCAGGCTTCATGCCTTCGGGCGTTCGTGCAAGTATTTGCAATGAAAAGGACGCAGTACGTGTCGATATGTCTTTCAGGCGCCAGCATTTACCCGTTTTCTTGACTGAGCGGTACTTTCCAATTCGGTTTGATATGGTTATGGATACAAACGGCGTGTTTCTGCATACCTGAGATAAGATTGTTTGCTGGCGGTGATTACTTAATTGAAATAGTACTTGTCAGTAATATGACAGGCGGAAAGCTGTCTGCCTGTTAATGGTTGATGATGAGTGCGTTGAACTTAAGCGCATTGGGTTGTTTCACACCTCAAAATACCAAAACCCAGTTATACAAATGCAGCGTGGCTGAGACAAAGCAGTTTAAGGGACAATTGAAATGAGATCCTGCGACATAAAAAACGCCCGACTCTGAGGGAGTCGGGCTTAGGGAAAGGCTCAATTTTGGAGCCATGCGCTAACTTAAAAACACCTTCTAATTACAAGGGAGAAGTAGAAAGTCATTTAAGTGTAGCTAAGGCTTCATAAAATTTACAAACATTTGAAATATTAATTACTTTATCAAAAACAATACGTTACTTACATATAAATGAATGGTCTTAAAATTATCAAAAACTTTTGTTCAGGTTATACCCAAGTTATTAACTGGCCATTGAGTACCAGATCGCGTGGCAGCTTGTTTTTGATTTTGGCTTTTTGCCACTTGCCGAGCCCGACTGGTGCGCCGCATAGTGTAAGTACCACCTCACCCTGTGCGGGTCCCAGGGAACCAAGGCGGATATCTTGTCCCTGAAAGTATGCTTTTGCTTGTGCGGGATCTAATTCAAACACATTACTTGTTGCAAGATGACCGAGGCAGGTAGCAAACTCGTGCTCAAGTTTGACCCCGTTTTTATGGGTTGTGGCGACTTTAATGCCAATTCGCGAGTATTTGATTTTTTCCTGCAGTGTTTCCATGTGTTGAGGAAATAACCATAATTCTTTGTCTCGACTCATGAGCGTGCCAGGTAAAGACTTGATCCCAAACTGTTGCTTTATACTTGCCTCAAATGCTTGCTGGTCTTTTTTGGTGGTGGGCGAAAAGGGAAATTGTCCTTTTTTTGTCTTTTGTTGTGGGTGCTCGACACTGCCTGTTTTTCTAAATTTGGCAATAAAAAAGCCTTCACTGTCGTAGATTTGCGGCCAGACATGTAAGTAGCCTTGTGCCGTAGCTGCTTTGTTAGCATCCGGGAACAAAGTGTTAAGTGGTACGACTTCGATATGTTCTGAGAAGGCCTCGAGCAGGTGGTCGCAGATCTGCTGGTTTTCTACTGGTGTCAGGGTACAGGTTGAATACACCAAAGTACCGCCGGGTTTTAAGGCCATAAAGGCACTGTGGATCAGTGTTTTTTGTACCTCGGCGATGTCCTGGTTCGATGCCAGTGACCAGTTCTTAAGCGCATCCGGGTCTTTGCGCACAGTCCCTTCTCCAGAGCAGGGCGCATCCAGTAATATATGATCAAAACTTTCATACATATAATCACCAAACACCTGACCATCAAAGTGTGACAGTGCGCAGTTGGCCACGCCCATACGCTTTAGCGTAGCGGCCAGTGTCTTTAATCGGGAAGATGAGAGTTCATTGGCAATCAGAATCCCCTGATTGCCCATTAAAGCGGCCAACTGTGACGTTTTTGACCCCGGCGCTGCGGCCATATCCAGTACATGCTCTCCTGGTGTCAAAGAAGTGGCCAGCGCCATAGGTGGCAGCATAGAGCTTGCTTCTTGAACGTAGATACAGCCACTCAGGTGCAGGGCAGTATTACCGATAGGCAGGTTGGCTTCTTCTTCTGCTGTGCGGGTTAGCCAGTAGCCCTGCTCGCACCAGGGAATAGGCTCAATGTGCCAGTTTAGTTGCGCAGCCTGATGTTCAAATTCTTGCAGCGACATCTTTAGGGTATTAACACGGACAGCGCGTCGCAGGCCGGTGCGACAGCTGGCAATAAAGTCATCCATCGTCAGGTGCGCCGGTAGGTAGCTGGCGACATCTGCAATAAAATCATCGGGAATATAAGTTTTGTTGTCCAAAGTCAGTATCTCTTGCACTTTTAGTGACTAGTTTACCACTAATTGACATCACACGGGGATAGACTGACCCCAAGAGGCTATATTCCTCGTAGCAAGGCAATGCTTTGCCATTTATCTTGAATATATGGAAAAACATATATAATATATTTCGCATATTTGGTTTGGAGGGTGAAGGCTTGTCCTGAAACGCTTCAGAGTAGCTCCGGTGCAATTAAAAAGGTAATTCACATGACAATCAAAGTAGGTATCAATGGATTTGGACGCATGGGCAGATTGACCATGCGGGCATTATGGCAATCGGCAGACATAGAAATTGTAAACATTAACGACCCGGGCGGTGATGCGCATACACTGGCGCACCTGATGAACTTTGACTCAGTGCATGGTAAGTGGCAATTCGAAGCGCAAGCCAGTGATGCAGGCACTATGGTGATTGCAGATAAACACATTACCGTAACGCAGCAAAAACAGATCGAAAGCATTGACTGGTCTGGTTGTGATTTGGTCATTGAAGCCAGTGGCAAGATGAAAACCAAAGAGAAGCTGGCGGGTTACTTTGCGCAGGGTGTCAAACAGGTCGTGGTCACAGCGCCGGTAAAAGAAGAGGGTGTACTGAATGTTGTGATGGGCGTCAACCAGCAGCTATTCGAGGCTGAGTCTCACCCCATAGTGACGGCTGCATCGTGCACCACTAACTGTCTTGCACCTGTTGTTAAAGTGTTGCAGGACAACATTGGTATTAAACATGGGTCAATGACCACAATTCACGACATCACTAATACTCAGACCATTATTGATGCGCCACATAAAGATCTGCGCAGAGCCCGTGCTTGTGGCACAAGCTTAATTCCTACTACGACCGGATCGGCGACCGCTATTACTCATATATTTCCGGAACTGAAAGGGAAGCTGAATGGTCACGCGGTGCGCGTGCCGCTGACGAATGCGTCGATCACCGACTGTGTATTCGAAGTAAATCGCGAAACAACCGTCGAAGAAATCAATGGCTGGATGGAGCAGGCTGCACAGGGAGAGCTAGCTGGCATTTTGGGTTATGAAACTCGCCCTTTGGTGTCCATCGACTATAAAACGGACCCGCGCAGCGCTATTATTGATGCTCTGTCTACTATGGTCGTAAATGGGACTCAGGTTAAGCTTTACGTTTGGTATGACAATGAGTGGGGCTATGCTAATCGCACCGCTGATCTTGTGCGCTACGTGATTGCTCAGCGTTGGGGGTAAAAGCGTGTTGCAGCAGTTATCAGCGCCAATAAAGCAGTACCTGGTAATTACAGGTAATTACTGGTCGTTTACCCTGACCGACGGTGCACTGAGAATGCTGGTGGTGCTCTACTTCCATCAGCTAGGTTACAGTCCGCTCGCCATTGCTTCTTTATTTTTGCTTTATGAGGTCTTTGGCGTAGTGACCAACCTGGTTGGAGGCTGGTTGGGTGCCAGAATGGGCCTGAACAAAACCATGAATGTCGGCCTGTTTTTGCAAATTGTCGCGCTGCTGATGCTGGCCGTGGACCCACAGTGGTTAAGTATTGCCTATGTTATGGTTGCGCAGGCTCTATCAGGCATTGCTAAAGACCTTAATAAGATGAGCGCTAAAAGCGCCATTAAGTTGCTGGTGCCTAAAGAGCAGGATGGTGTCTTGTTTAAGTGGGTTGCAATCCTGACCGGCTCGAAGAACGCACTCAAAGGGGTTGGCTTCTTTATGGGGGGCTTGCTGCTGACCCAGCTAGGGTTCCAGGGGGCATTGTGGTTTATGAGTGCGATGCTACTGGTAACCTGGTTGCTCAGCCTGGTACTGCTGAAGCAAGATTTGGGCAAGAAGAAGCATAAGCCCAAATTTTCAGAGATGTTTTCGACCAGCAAACAGGTCAACTGGTTATCGGGTGCAAGACTGTTTTTGTTTGCCTCCAGAGATGTTTGGTTCGTAGTGGCATTGCCGGTTTATCTGGCCAGTGTATTCGGCTGGGATCACTGGTGGGTTGGCGGGTTTATGGCTTGCTGGGTCATAGCGTATGGGCTGGTTCAGGCAAATGCGCCTAAATTGTTGGGCAAGCGGCGCTCTAACACCCAACAGGCATTTATCTGGGTGGCTACGCTTTGTTTGCTGCCTGCGCTTATTGCATTGGCGTTGTGGTATGAGTGGTATGTTCAGATTTCCATTATTGCGGGCCTGTTGATATTTGGTGCAGTATTCGCCGTGAATTCTTCTTTGCACAGTTTTTTGATAGTGCACTTTGCGGATGAAGATGGCGTATCGATGGATGTCGGATTTTACTATATGGCCAACGCCATGGGGCGCTTAGCCGGCACTGTTTTATCAGGGCTTGCATACCAGTACGGTGGCCTGATTAGTTGTTTGTTGATTTCCAGCGTTTTGCTTGTGTTAGCGACAGTACTTACCTACGGATTGCAACGCCATACCAGATGATAAACTCTCCAAAATAGCGTAAGCCAACTGACTCTAACCAGTTGGCTTACGCTGTAAGCAATGGAATGCTATTTATGGCAGCTTGAAGCTGGCCGTAATTTGTTTGAGCTTTCTCGATTGTTTGTCCAGATCCAGACTTGCACTGGCTACCTGATCGGCCCCAGCTGCATTATCCAGTGCGGCTTGTTTAATGGCATCAATGTTGTAGCTGATCTCTTCGGTTGTCGAGGTCTGTTGCTGCGCTTCTTGCGCAATGCGTTTTGCACTTACTGAGATCTCCTGGATCTGTGTGACGCTTTTTTGCAAGCTTTGGGCACTCTCATTCGTAGCTGAGATAGAGGCCTGTGCGACTTCGGAAGATTGATGCATTTTATCAACGGCTTGTGTGGTTGCGTTTTGCAGCTCAAGGATCATGGTTTCAATATCGCCAGTAGATTGCTGAGTTTTGTGCGCCAGCTGGCGTACTTCGTCTGCAACGACAGCGAAGCCCCGGCCGTGTTCACCGGCACGAGCGGCTTCGATGGCGGCGTTTAATGCAAGCAAGTTTGTTTGCTCGGTAATTGCCTGTATCACTTCTATGACCTTGCCGATATTTTGAGCGCCAGATTCTACATTCTTAATTGCACGCTCAGAGTCATTGATCACTTGATCCAAAGTGCTCATTTTTGAAACGCATTGCGCCAAAGTATGACTGGCTGCGTCTGTACTTTCTTCTGCTCTGACACTGAGTAGGGCAACCTGATTAGCGCTGCCAGCAACGCTTTCAATGGATTGAGCTGTAGCACTGATAGCGAGCGCAACTTGCTCAATATTCGCATGTTGCTCTTGTAAGCTGGTATTGGCTTGTTCGCTTGCTGCACTGGTCTGACTGGCTGTGACAGCAAGTTGAGAGGTCGTCTCACTGATAGTCCCAATCACGCCTGTGAGATAACTGGTCATTTGTCGCATCGCGCCATACACACCCGTAACATTGGTATCCTGACTGAAATCCTGGCGCAAGTCACCTGAGGCGATACGTTCACTGATATCACGCATCATACTGGGCTCCCCGCCGAGTGGACGTAACACGGAATTGGCTATTAACCAGGTGGCAATACTGATTGCGATAATTGCAATTCCACCAATTATCGCAATAAACCAATATAACTGATAAATCGGAGCAAATGCTTCAGCTTTATCAATCTCACTCAATAACACCCAGTTCAGATTTTCGAACTTAAAGGGCATATAGGCAGACAAGACGGGGTTACCGTTGTAATCAATGATCAGTTCAGTTTCTGAAAACCCCTGTAAACCGCGCCTGACCGCGTAGGTATCGACGCCGTTTCGGGCAACTGACCCTGCAAAGCTCGCTGTCACACTGTGTGCCGTGGGGTCGAGATATGAATCAGAGCGCATTCTTAAATCTGAGCCAACCAGATAAGACTCGCCGGTTTTCCCCATACCATCGCGTTGTTGCATGATATCGTTGATCGTATCAATGGCAATTTGCAAAGCAATAATAGAGTGGGTCCGTCCGTTAATCTGGATCGGAACACCTATAAAGGCGGCTGGCTCATTATTGCTGGGGGCATATCGCTGGTAGTCAGTAATAAAAAACTGTTTGCCATTGAGTGCATTGCGAAATAACTGTGCAAGCCCGGAATCGCGATAGGGCCCGGATCTCAGGTTGGTCTTATAATCGCTCTCCTGTGCGACGGTGTAACCAATGAAGCCGTCAGTGTCTATAATGAACAAGTCATAAAACCCTTTCTGTTCAATAAAGTGTTTAAACAAAGCATGGTTTTTATGCGCTAATTGAGCTGTAGTCGAATGTACTTCAGTGCTGGCGATTTGCTGCCATTGTGCGGCAATCAGACTTAGGTCTGCCTTGCGTGCCTGAAAGTAATCGTCAATTTGGCGATGTTTAATATGTTTGATCGAGGTCAACTGATTATAAGCTTGACGTTCCAACGCATCGGATGCGGTCATTAAGGATGTGATTGCCATAAATGCGGCGGGCAGTAAGCCAACCAGCAAGAAGGAAATCAACAAACGTAGTTTGGTGGACATGGAGTACCTGACTTTGGGTTGTTTTGCTAATTGCAATTAAAAATGATTATCATCACACATTGTAAACAAAAATCCCTTTAGTGGGAACTCTGATGGGCAAAAAGTTAAAAAAAAGAAACTAAATTCTTATTTTTGTTTCTGCACTTTGCTGTTTACTTCGTTTTGTGTGTGGTTATGTGGCTGGGATCTGCATTGCCGGATCCGGATGCTGGCGCATCCGGAACACTTAATACCTATTTCACTTAGTACCTGTTCAATTTGAAGGAGTAAATATGGCGCTAACGGCGTAAAAAATTGTCATTTAGAACCTTATACCTTAAACATAGGTTCACAAATTTTAGCCTCGCCCACAGGGATGTAGGTGCCTCAGCGATAGCAGGACGCGGGTGCGGTGCTATCGACCCTATTTTCTCGCCTCAAAATGGAACACTAAACTAAGCAAATTGGCATGGTTTAGCTAAGCTCAATAGCCTGGATCTGAACGACTGGTTCGTCCCCATCCTGTGCCGTGCTTTGTGGCGCGTCAGGGAACTGTGGTTTATCGAGCGCAATGTCTCCGCCATCAATGATGTCGTCTTTTTGTAAACCCTGGAAATCAAACAGAGCATGATCGGCAAGATGAGAAGGAACAACATTTTGCATAGCCGTAAAAATACTTTCAACTCTGCCTGGATGAGAGTTATTCCACTCGTTGAGCATCGCTTTGACATGCTTACGCTGCAGGTTTTCTTGTGAGCCACATAGATTACAGGGAATGATGGGGTAAGCCTGGCTTTGCGCATACTGTGCGATATCCGCTTCTTTACAATAGGCCAGAGGACGTATCACCATATGCTGACCATCATCACTCATTAGCTTGGGAGGCATGCCTTTTAACTTGCCACCGTAAAACATGTTGAGGAACATGGTTTCAATCATATCGTCTCTGTGATGCCCCAGTGCGATTTTGGTCGCTCCCATTTCCTTTGCCGTGCGGTATAAGATACCACGACGCAGACGTGAACAAAGCGAGCAGGTGGTTTTACCCTCGGGGATCTTATCTTTTACGATTGAATAGGTATCTTCCTCTACAATCTTATACTCAATGCCAAGGGTATCCAGATATTCGGGTAAGATATGCTCAGGGAACCCAGGTTGCTTCTGATCCAGGTTAATGGCGAATACATCGAACTTAATAGGGGCAACACGTTGAAGGTGCTGTAGCACGTCCAGCAGGGTATAACTATCTTTACCGCCAGACAGACAAACCATGACGCGGTCACCCTCTTCGATCATATTAAAATCGCCAACAGCCTGACCGGCCAGCCTTCTTAAGCGTTTTTGCAACTTGTTAAGGCTATATGCTTGCTTTGCTTCTTGTGAGTGAGACACTCGCCCCCCTATGTAAAAATGACGGCAAAAATAAATAAGGGCGCATTATACCGCCAGACCAGTAAACTGCAATATTAGCAGTGTGAATACACGCAGGCATAGAGGGAGAGGGGACCGGCACTTGACTCCGTGCCGATCTGAGTGATTGATTTATTGTGCGAGTGGGCTTGTGTAACCATCCGGTTTCAGTGCCAGGACGTCACAGTCCAGGCTGTCAATCACGTGTTCTGCTGTATTACCTACGAGTGCTGCACTGAGACCCGTTCGTCCGACGGTACCGATCACAACCAGTTCGGTATTTTTCTCTTTCGCGATATGGGGGATCACATCCTCAGGAAGCCCCTCTTTTATCACGCACTGTGAGTCGCTCAATCCAAAACGTTTTGCCAGCGCCCAGGTTTCCTCTTCGTGATGCTTTTTGACAGCCTCATTATATTGAGACGGATTAAATTCAGGTATCTCAATGGCAATATTCACTGGGGTTGCGGGGTAGGTGTTGACCAGGCTTAAAGAGGCGTTAGCCAGGTCACATAAGAACTGTGCATCTTTGATTATACGGTGATTGAGCGCCTGATGTTGCTCGTCATCACTCACTGCATTGACCGCTGCAAGTATTTCACCTTTTTCTGGCCAGGCATGATCTTTGACCAGTAACACAGGAGCCGGGCATTTTCTGATCAGGTGCCAGTCTGTTGGTGTGAAAATGACAGACTTAAGTGTGTCATGTTGATGGGTGGCTTTAATAACGAGATCAAACTCGTGCTCGAGTACCGTTTTGATGATGGCTTCATAGGGCCGGTTATGCCACACCACTTTGGTCTCTATATCAATATTTTGATAGCCACTGGTGAGCTCTGAGATCCAGGCCTCGCGATCTTTAATCACGGCTTCTCTCATCGCTTCACGCTCTTCTCGCGATAACATCGTCGTCATCTCATAAGAGAAGTCATAAATTGATAAAAAGGCGGTGATTTTGGCACCTGTTTTTTGCGCCAGACTGATAGAACGATCCAGGCTGTTCTGTTGCTGTTTGGTCGGGTCTATGACAGTGAGAATGCGTTTGATTTGTTCCATAATGGACTCCTTAATCTTGCACGGACGATTTCAACTCTGTTTACAGTGTAATCGAAATCGTCTCGGGATAAAGAAAAAGTGAGCCGTAAATTGCCTCAGATCAAAGAGAAATTGCTGCGGCTTTCGCCAGTTCATCAATATCCAGAATCGTGATGAATTTGCCCTCAACTTTGATGATCTCTGCCTTTTGGAAGCGACTTAACAGTCGGCTAATGGTTTCAACGGTCAGTCCAAGGTAATTACCAATTTCGCCTCGTGTCATGGTGAAACGGAACTCTTTGCGAGAGAAACCACGCTCGCCGAAACGATTTGACAGGTTGTAGATGAAGGTTGCAAGGCGCTCTTCAGCGGTTTTTTTGTTGAGCAACAGCAGCATTTCTTGATCATAGTTGATCTCGCTGCTCATTAACCGCATGATTTGTTGTCTGAGTTTTGGCAGTTTGCCAGCCAGCTCATCAAGAGTGTCAAAGGGGATTTCACACACCATGGAGGTTTCCAGAGCTTGTGCAAAACTCTGATGCTGCATCTTATTGATGGCATCAAAACCCACTAAGTCACCAGCCAGGTGGAATCCTGTAATTTGCTCGTCACCCTGTTCTGAAATAGTGTAGGATTTAAACGACCCGGAGCGTACAGCAAAAATTGAGTTGAGTTCGCTACCGGACTCGAACAAAAAGTCCCCTTTGTGAAGGGGTTTTTTACGCTCGATGATTTCATCCAGCTTGTCCATTTCGTTACCATTTAGAGAAAAGGGCAGGCACAGTTGGCTGATACTGCAGTTATTGCAGCTGATAGTACATTGACTTTTTGAACGATTACTTAAATCCATAACAAATCCGTTATCTATGACGCACGTTAATGATATTCTATTAGATGTGGTCATATTTTAATACTTGAACTTTGCGATATCTGGTGTCCAGATATACCATCTATTAGTCGGGGTTTTGGTTCTAAACATTGAAGAACCAAACCGCGTCTTGATCATTTTAGGTCAAAAAACTCCCATTCTCCGACCAGCATAGATGACTCTCATCTAATAGTATTACTGGCTCTAGATTAATGTACTAGTTTATCCGTTGCAATGATTAGTAGATAAAAGCCATACCAAATAAAGATATTGCCTAACGCAATCCGTGTCGCTTTATGATTTAAAAACGTGCTGAGCATTTGAGCGGATTGTCCCACCGCTAGCATGGCCGGAAAAGTGCCAAGTGCAAAGGCCGCCATGATGAGTGCGCCACTTAAACTACTGTTTGCTTGCAGGCTCCAGGTCAGGGCAGAATAGACTAGCCCACAGGGGAGCCAGCCCCATAGTGCACCATAAGCTAATGCTTTGGTTTTTCTGTCTATCGGGAGCAAATACTTGTTGAGCCGAACAAGGCGTTGCCAAAGCAGCCATTTACCAGCTTTTTCCAGCCAGTTAAGGGTGGCAGCCAGGCGCATGACATAAATACCAACCAGCAGCATAAAAATACCGCTAAGTACATTCAGCGTATTTGCAAATAACGTGCTTTGCTTGGCAAATGCGGCACCTAGCCCTGCAACCAGTGCTCCGGCCACCATGTAGCTACCTAGTCTTCCCAGGTTGTATAGTAGTGCCGTCACAAAGGGCGACTGTTTGGTCTGGGCGAGTTGCAGGCTTGATGCAATTCCACCGCACATGACTAAACAATGGCCGCTACCAACCAGGCCCATGATAAAGGCGCTAAATAGACTTATCTCGGTCATTACTTTTGTTGTGTTGCTCTTTATCGTCTTCGAACAGAATGCTGTGGCCTTGTTTATTCAGATCAGAAAACTGCTCACTTTTGACGGCCCAAAAAAAGACCCCGATTGCGATGATGACAAATAAAATCGCGATGGGAATAAGGATATAAATAATACTCATAGTTTCAGTAACCTCAAAGAGTTAGTGATCACCAGAATCGAGCTCGCAGACATACCTATGACAGCCACCCAAGGGGGCACTAATCCCATCGCAGCGAGCGGCAAGATTGAACCATTATAACAAAGTGACAAAGTGAGGTTTTGTTTTATCACTGTTTTGGTTTTTTTAGCGACCTGATGCAGTGTTTGCAATGACTTAAGATCGCTGTTTAGGAGCACTACATCGGCGGTATTTTTCGAAATATCAGCGCCGGTTTCCATCGCGATGGATAAGTGTGCGCTGTTAAATACCGGGCTATCATTTACACCATCGCCAACCATGCCAACAATATGCTGCTGTGCGGACCAGGATTCGACTTGGCGCTGCTTATCTTGTGGCGAGCAAGCATTTTTATAAGTATCTAACCCCAGTTCCAAAGCCAGATCTTTTACAGCATTTGAGCTATCACCGCTAAGTAGGTGGCAGCTCAGGCCCTGGCCCTGGGCATAATGAATTATCTCAGGCGCGCTATGTCGAACTTTATCTGCCAGGTAGAAATCAGCGACTGGCTGGCCATCCACAAACAAAGTTGCTTGAGCAAAAGAGCTGTGATTGCCAAACCAGGCGGATTTACCGATAGCGACAGGTTGTTGATTAAATAGGGCCTTTACACCGCTCCCCGTGACGACTTCCACGTCACTTAGCTGTCTTGGAGACACTAGTTGTTCGGTAAATGCTTTCGCGATTGGATGCTCGGAATAACGCTCCAGAGCAACGGCCAGCGCCATTACATCGGACTCCTGCCAGCTTTTGTCAAGTATGCTGATGGATTCGATAGAGAAACGCCCTTCGGTGAGGGTACCGGTTTTGTCAAACGCCATTCTAGTCAGCTTAGGCACAGTTTCGAGTACATGGCTTTCTTTGATTAGGATCCCTTTACGGGTGAGCGTTGCGACGGCACATGTGAGTGCTGTCGGAATTGCCAAACTGAGTGCACATGGGCAAGTTGCAACTAACACAGAAATGGTCACCCAAAATGCATGGGGTGGGTCTATTTGGTACCAGGCAACCGCAGTAATAGAGGCGAAAATCAATAAGCAGGCGACAAACCACTGCGCCACTTTATCTGTGACTTCGACGATTTTGGGGCGCTTTGTCAGAGCGTTGTGTTGCAGCTTAATGATTTGATTAAGTAGTGTATTTTGACCTACTTTGTTGATTTCAATGGTGATCACGCCATCATGATTGATGGTGCCGGCATAGACCTGATGAGTTTGGTATTTTTTCACGGGTAAGTGTTCACCCGTCATCATAGATTCGTCAACGGTTGTAGAGCCTGAGATTAATACGCCATCGGCCGGGATGGTTTCACCGGGTTTGATCATAATCTGATCGCTCAGTTGCAAGCTTTTCGCAGCAACGATTTTTTGCTCGCCATCGGGCAATAACTTACGCGCGGTCAACGGTAACAGTTTTTGCAAGTTAGCAGTAAATTCGCTGGCCTTCAGTCTGGCCCGAAACTCCAGATATTTACCGAGTAATAGCAAAAAGGTGAACATACAAATGGATTCAAAGTAGACTTCGCCCACAGACATCACTGTGGCATAGCAGCTCGCAGCGTATGCACCAAAGATGGCCAGTGAGACGGGGAGATCCATATTAAGCTGTTTGGCTTTGAGCCCTTTAATGGCATTGGTCAAAAATGGCATGGCCGAGTAGAGGATCACCGGAGAGGCTAAAAATAAACTGATCCATCGAAAATACTGCTCGAAATTGTCTTCCATGCCGGAAAACATGCCAAAGTACATGGCAAACGCAAACATCATGACTTGCATGGTCATGAGGCCCGCAACACCTAGCCGGCGTAAATAGGCTTTAGCGACGGTTTGCTTTTGTGCGGCTTCATCGTCGGCCTGAAAAGGGTAGGCCTTGTAGCCAATTTGATGCAGTGATTTAATAATCTCACTCAGTTTACACTGCTGTGGGTGCCACAAGATCATGGCTCTGTGCGTTGATGTGTTGACGTCAACCCGTGCAACACCTTTCAGTCCAAGTAATTGTTTTTCAATTAACCAGGCGCAGGCGGCACAGCTAATACCTTCAACACTGAGTAATACTTCCTGCAGCTCGCCTTGCTGACTGACAAAGTCTTGCTGAATTTCAGCATTGTCATAACTCAACAGCTCTTTTAATTGTTCCGGGACCAGCTCTTCGACTTTGCCCGCACTGTCGGTTCGAAATTTGTAATAGTCGCTCATGCCCTGAGCTAGAATGGTTTCGGCGACCGCCTGACAGCCAGTGCAGCAGACAGGCTGCGGCTGGCCCTCAAATTTTACGTGAGCAGAAAACCCCGGCGGTACGGGCTCCAGACAATGAAAACAACTGGTTGTCATAGTGTCTACTTATATTCTGGGGAAATGGCGACTTTCTGAGTGGTGGGTAATTGCAGTTTTTCTTTGAGCTTCCAGCTTTGGTCCATAGGTTCCAGAAAAACAGTAAACGCGCCACGATGTGGCTCATCCAGAATGGCGGTGAATTCACCAGCAGCATTAGCAAGCAGGGTCACTTCAAAGTCATACTTTTTGACTGTGCGGTGGTAAAAAGATGCCTTCAATGCATTTACTTTACTGTGATCACCTTTGGTGAACGTAAAGCTTATTCTTTCTTCAGTGACATCAAGATCACCATGTAAATACAAAGCTTTAGCTTTATCGAACTTGCTGAGTTCAAGGTTAATGGCTTTACCTTTTTTATAGTAGTCGTCGACCACCATGTCTGGACCATTACCGACGGCAAAAATCACCAAAAAAACGCAGGCAATAATGGTAACCAGCGGAAAAAACATTAAAAACCAAGGCCAAAAATTCTTATACCAGGGAGTAGGGTTCATAACGACTCAACAGCTTAATTTCAGTGGCAATATTCTATCTTATTTGGGGTTAAATACCTAAAAAAAAGCCTCCGATTGGAGCTTTTTTGATCTTAAATAAACTTATAATCTATTCGATTATTTCTCCTGAGAGAGGCTGTACACATAGGCTGTAAGCAGGTGTACTTTGTCTTCACCCAGAATGTCTTTCCAAGCTGGCATTACACCAGCACGGCCATGACGCAGTGTTTCTTCAACAGCACGTTGAGAACCACCGTACAACCAGATGTTATCGGTCAGGTCAGGCGCACCAAATGGCAGGTTGTGAGCGACAGAGCCCTTACCATCCATGCCGTGACAAGCCGCACACATTGCGAACTTCGCTTTACCAGCATCAGCATCTTTTTGGTTTACTTTACGGCCAGACAAACTCAGTACATATGCAGTCATTTCTTTAATGCCCTGGTCACCCAGTGCATCCTGCCAACCTGGCATCGCAGCAACACGACCTTGCAGTAGTGTTTCTTTGATCTTGTCAGGTGTACCGCCGTACAACCAGTCATTGTCTGCCAGGTTAGGGAAGCCCATTGCACCACGAGCATCTGAACCATGACACTGTGCACAGTTTTGCGCGAACAAACGTTGACCAATTTCAAGTGCTTTTTGATCTTTTGCCAGTGTTTCTATGTCTTGCTCAGCAAATGCTTTGAAGATAGGACCAAAACGTTCGTCAGCAGCTTCAAACTCTTTATCAAGTTGAACCCAGTGACCGTTTGCTTTGGCTTCTTCAATTGCTTTTTTAGACTCCTCGAGAGACGTTACGCCCTGGTTAGAGCTTGTCCAGTTCAAAAAGCCTGCAAAGTTACCTAAACCTGGGTAAGCAGCAAGATAGTAAACAGACCAGATAAATGTTGCGAAGAACATGTAAGTCCACCACTTCGGTAGTGGGTTGTTTAGTTCTTCGATTCCGTCAAACTCGTGACCACAGCTTTCGCCTTCTTCAACACCTGCATAGTTTTTCAGGTTCCAAAGCAGCAAGCCAAAGATCAGAGCCAGACACGCCAAGGTCAATACAATGACCCAAATACTCCAAAAGCTAGTCATTTTTCAGACTCCTTTTCCTCGTTTGAGATTGTGTTATTGTGTTTTTTTTCATCTTCAAAAATGGCATTGGCAGCGTCATCAAAACGACGTTTGCTACGCTTGCTGTATGCCCACACAACAATCACTATGAACAGTACTAAAATTACCAGAGTCAAAATGCCTCTGTATGTGCCGTAATCCATAACAAATTACTTCAAATGTGTGCCAAGTTGCTGAAGGTAAGCAATCAGGGCTTCCATTTCGGTTTTGCCCTTTACTGCGGCTTCAGCACCTTGAATGTCCTCGTCGGTGTATGGCACACCAAAGTTACGGAACACTTCAAGTTTCTTAGCGGTTAATTGACCGTCCAATACATTCTCATTGAGCCAAGGGTAGCCAGGCATATTTGACTCAGGTACCACAGAGCGAGGGTCCATCAGGTGCGCAAAGTGCCAGTCATCTGAGTAACGCTGACCTACACGCGCGAGGTCTGGACCTGTACGCTTAGAGCCCCACTGGAACGGGTGATCCCAAACTGATTCACCAGCTACAGAATAGTGGCCGTAACGCTCAACTTCGTCACGGAAAGGACGGATCATTTGCGAGTGGCAGTTGTAGCAACCTTCACGTACGTAGATATCACGACCTTCCATTTCCAACGCTGTTAGAGGGCGCAAACCATCAACAGGCTGAGTGGTATCTTTTTGGAACATCAGTGGGGTGATCTCAACGAGGGCACCGAAGCTGATGGCAAAAACCGTCAGGATAGCCATCAGGCCAACGTTCTTTTCGACGATTTCATGTTTATTTGAAGAGTTATTATTGCTCATACTCGACACCCCTTAAGCCATTTGTGTGTTAGCGTCGGTGGTCAAAGAGCCACTCTTAGCTGCTACAGTACGGTACACGTTGTAAGCCATTACCAGCATACCAATCACGATGAATACACCGCCCAGGAATCGCATGATGTAGAAAGGCTTAGACGCTTCAAGAGACTGTACGAAGCTGTACATTAAAGTACCGTCAGAGTTAACTGCACGCCACATCAGACCTTGCATAACACCAGAGATCCACATTGCAACGATATACAGAACAACACCGACTGTGTGTAGCCAGAAGTGGGTGTTAACCAGTTTAACGCTGTACATGTTGGCGTGACCAAATAGTGCAGGGATCAGGTGATAAATAGCACCAATAGAGATCATTGCTACCCAACCTAGCGCACCAGAGTGCACGTGGCCGACTGTCCAGTCAGTATAATGTGATAGCGCGTTTACGGATTTGATTGCCATCATTGGGCCTTCGAAGGTAGACATACCGTAGAAAGACAGAGAAACAACCAGGAAGCGCAGTACCGGGTCGGTACGTAGTTTATGCCAGGCACCAGACAGAGTCATAATACCATTGATCATACCACCCCAAGAAGGAACGAACAGGATCACAGACATTACCATGCCCAGAGACTGAGTCCAATCAGGTAGCGCGGTGTAGTGTAAGTGGTGAGGGCCTGCCCAGATATACAGAGAAACCAGTGCCCAGAAGTGAACTACTGATAAACGATAAGAGTAAACAGGACGACCTGCTTGCTTAGGCACGAAGTAGTACATCATACCCAGGAAGCCTGCGGTTAGAAGGAAACCTACCGCGTTGTGACCGTACCACCACTGAACCATAGCATCTACCGCACCCGCATAAATAGAATATGACTTGGTAAGAGATACAGGTACAGCCATGCTGTTTACAATGTGCAGTACTGCAACAGTAATAATGAAGCCCGCGTAGAACCAGTTCGCAACGTAAATGTGTGACACTTTACGCTTGATCAGCGTGCCGAAGAAAACAACAGCATACGTTACCCAAACTACAGCGATTGCAATATCGATTGGCCACTCAAGTTCAGCATATTCTTTAGAAGATGTGATACCCAGTGGCAGCGTGATAGCTGCTGCAAGAATGATTGCTTGCCAGCCCCAGAAAGTGAAAGCGGCTAGCTTATCGGAGAATAAACGCGTCTGACACGTACGCTGTACAACATAGTAAGATGTTGCGAAAAGTGCACTAGTACCAAATGCGAAGATTACTGCGTTCGTGTGTAACGGACGAAGTCGAGAGTAAGTTAACCATGGAATGTCGAAGTTTAACGCAGGCCACGCAAGTTGCGCCGCGATAAATACACCTACACCCATGCCAACGATGCCCCAAATCACTGTCATTATAGCGAATTGGCGTACAACCTTATAATTGTACTCAGTTTGTGATGCTACTGTTTGGCTCATTTTCCGGATTCCGCTGCAATTAATGCGATTAGAAATGATTAACCTGTAATACAGGCCCTGTTTTTTTATTTCAACAAACCCGTTTGAGTTACATCCCGTGGAACAAAACTCTCACCAGCTTGAGAAACCCTTATTTTTGCAAGGAAATAATAATTTTTTTGCAAACGAAAAGATACTACAAACACCTAAAATAATGACATCAATCAAACTTTGTACGAGTCATTTGCTTAATGAGTACGCGAATTGCGCAATATCAAAACAAATTGCAAAACTTAACGCCAAAGGCTGGCTGAAAAGAGTTATTCCACATAAACTGAATGTCTTTTCAAGATGTCACACACTAAGCATTATGCAGAAATTTTGCACACTACCCGGTGTTTTTTTAGCCACTTTCCTGACGGCCTGTTCAGACCCAAGTACCATTATACATGAAAGTTCAGAAAATAGTGAAAGTTCGCAAACTTCCTTGAACTGTGTTGCCTCATCACCATGTAAAAATGGTGATGAGGTACTTTGGAGTTCAGGCAAAAAATTACATCCAGAAACCCCTTTCAACTTGTCTCTGGCTCTCAGTTCGTCCGATTTAAAGGTACGGTCTGCTTGGTTGGAAGGCACTCAAATGTACATGGGTACCATCCCTGTTTTTTTTACGCATCAGCAAGCTGAATTTTGGTCAGCAGAGGTGATGGTAGGCGCTTGCAGTGAACCTGTAATGGAGTGGCGTTTGACAGTCGAACTGGCAGATTTGACGGGGGAGGTTGAATATGTCAGAAATGTCACATTCAGTCTTTATACTACGCAAGAATGAAATCAATGTTGGAAAAGTTCACCTTTGCGTTTTATATTTGTTTACAAAGAAGTGTGTTTTGCAATGACTTTGTTAAGAGTATTGAGTATATTGATGGTCTAAAGTACCCAAATTAGCTTAAGAGTCTCGTTTGACAAAAACATTCGCATAGGCAAATAAATAAAGAAAAACACGCAAGCTATTTAAGGAGACCTCTAGTGGCAAAGCGCATGAATAAATTTACTCCAGTGGCATCCACCATTGCATTAAGCCTGGGCCTTACTGGCTGTAGCTTATTTGATAGTGATGATAACGACCCGATTGTCAATCCTCCCCCAGCTCCCTCCGAAGTCGAAAGTACTGTTGATGCTAATTTTAACGTTTCAGTATCTGGTAAAGCCGTTAAGGGAACTCTTAGTGGCGCTATGGTCAGTGTTAAGACTGTAGACGCGCAAGGCAATATGGTTGATTTGGCTTATCGAACAGCCGCAGGCGAAGAGTCTGCGACAGAAAAAGCTGAAAGCGAGAGTGAAGCCAAAGCAAAAGCTGAGGCAAAATTAATCAGCGGTAACCCAGCAGAGTTGAAAACATCAGCACAAGGCTTGTACGAGATCTTTGTTGACGAAGAGTTTTCTGGACCTTTATACATCACTGTTAAGACAACCAAAGACGGCGATGCATTGGTTAAGTGTGATGCGTTTGCTGGATGTGGTGTAGGTACTGCGATAAAAGTGGATGACGGCTCCGTCTTTAATGACAATGGCAAGGTCGACTTTGGCGAATGGTACAAAGATGATATCGAACTGTCTGTTGTTAAGCTGATTTCCGCGAACGCTGCGGCTAGTTCCGCGTCGGCCAAAAGAGGTCCATCCTATGCAGATGGTGACGATGGTTCTTACAAAGCGAATTTGTCGGTATTTACGTCAACCGCAGCGCGAATTTTGCTTGCTGGAGAATCAGCTATTGACGCAGCTGCTGTTGGGCAAGCGAGCATTCAGGTTATTGGCCAGCTTGTGGGTGACCTTTCTTTAGTTGCTACACTGGCCAGTGACTTATCACTGGGTGGTGTGATTGACTTTACTGATGTCGATGGGACAGAAAAGCTTGACGCCGGTGCGCTCGTGTTGGTACAGGTTGCGTCTTCACTGCAATCTCTGGCTGGTAAAGAAAGCAGAACCGTTGCGGACGTATTAGCTGAACTAACTGGTGATGTTGAACAGGGTAACCTGGGCGATAGCCAGATCTTCTCAAAACTAAAAACTGAAACACAGAAAGCGGGTAAAGTTCTGAACGCGATTGTTTCCGGTGATGAAGAAGCAATTAAAACAGCACTAATTGAAGCAGGTGTTGATGAGTCTGATGTCGATCAGGTTGCGGCTGATGCGAAAGCGGCCAAAGATAAGGCTGTTAAAAACGGTGCTACGTCAGATGAACAACTCCAAGATGATTCGGATAAAGTCGTTGACCAACTTGATGACTTGGGTAACGGTGACACTTCTCTGGAAAGCTTGAATGCGTCATTGTTAGCAAGTATTGAGGCAGGTAAACAAACACTTACTGGTAGTGATGCTCAGTTGAACGAATTTGCTGCGTCATTGGCTGCTGTTAAAGCCCTGGCAGTTGATACAGATACTAAAGAGAAAGCGGTAGCCTATGGCAGTGCTGCGGTTGTCCTGGATACACAATATACCGCTGCGGTTTCAACAGACGTAGAAGGCGATAACCTGGGTAAGTTGCTGGTCCGTGAGCTCTCTGGTGCTGAGCAACTGGTATCTGCTGCCTCGGGATTAGTGATATTAGATGCCGAGTATCAACCTACGCTGACACAAGCAGGAGAGCTGTTAACGCAAGTCACTACGTTGGTTGCTCAAAAAGACCAACTGGGTGCTCAAATAACTGCTGAATTGACTGCGGCCAATGAGAAAATCGCGGAATTTGGTGCCACGCTCGATGTTGCTAAGCAAGCGTCGGATGAAAGCCTGTTAGCAGCGAAGGAAAGTAAGGAAGCCGCAATTGCTAAGAAAGGCGAGATGGAAGTCCAATTCCAGACCGCGATGACTGCTGTCGCAGCAATTACAGATCAAGCTTCCGCTGAAGCTGCGTTGAGCGAAGTGGAAAAAACTCAGACTAGCTTACAAGACACTATTGCAGCTTACCAGGCAGCAGAAACAGCTGCAAAAGCGTCACTGGAGCTGGCTAACACCTATAAAACTATTGCTCAAAACGAAAACGCGTCAACGGATGCAGCTGACCTCGCAATCAATGAGTCGAATGAGTTGATCAGTGAAGCGCTTCTTGAAATTTCCGTATTGCAAGGAAACACTGCGCTACAAATTGAAGACTACAGAATCACAGCGCTGGCCATGCAGGGCACGGACAAACTGGTTAAGATCAGTTTTGTAACCAGAGAGGGTGCTGATGCCACATTTAATGCGGGCGAAGTTATCTATGATGTAATGAAAGATATCTGGGATTCGGGATTAGATTCTGGTGAACATAGTGGCACAGCGCCTGGTTTCCCTGAATGGAAATACAGCTATGACACAAATACATATGCTCTGAATCTGGAAAATACCGAAGGTGACGAGAAGATTGTCGCGAATGGTCAGGTTAACTCTGGCGCACAGAGTAAAATAATTTTCACCTGGTCTGGCAATTTGGTAGCTGATTCTGGTCAGAAAGTTGAGATCCAGTCTCCGGATCTGGCTGAATGTGAGCGCTGGGCGATAGATTCTATTGACATGCCAAATGCATCTTGTTTGGTGCTTAACGTTGATGGCAGCATTCAGAGTGTAGAAGATGCGCGAGACTTTGATATTTCTCGTGGCAAAACGTTCAACTTGGTTGAATTTGTTGATGGCCAGTATGGCTTTAGCGGATACTTCCATTCAGAGCTGACTGCGGTTGACCAGCAAGGTAACCCAGCTCCACTATTTGTTGACGATTCAATTGAACTGGCTTCAATTGTGCTCAAAGGTGATAGTGAGGGTACTGAGTTTACTGCGCATTTCGATATCCGTAATGAGGATAACAACGACGACCTTGGTATGGCTGAAGTCTCGATTGACAATTTTAATGGTTATGTATTTAGAGTTGGTCTAATCGATGAAGCTGGCCCATTGCGCGGCAGTGTTTCACTATTCAACGATACCGAACAGTCTGTTGGCGTAGGTAGCGTAGAGGAAATTACAAACGGTTTCCGTGTTGATTACTTTACTGGTCTGTCAATCGACTATACGGATATTGACTTTATCGGTCAGTCAAACAACTAATGTAAGTCAATTTGAAAAGGGGAAAGGGTTACCTTTCCCCTTTTTTTTAGAAGTTAAGTTTATGACATTAAAAAAAATTACACCTCTACTTTCTCTGTGCTGTCTACCTGTGTCTCAGGCGGCGCTGTCAGCATCTAATGACATACAGTTGATTCACCAGTTTCATAGTGAGATATACACGGAAGCACAACCTGTTAAGGCGTTTGTTGATGATTTTGACAAGCCTCTGACAGATGGTGACAGCGCCTTTACTTACAATGTGTTTGAGTTAGGCATGAAATACAAGGGGTTTGGTATTGGGGCGCAGAGCCGCTTTGATTATTTACTTGCATTTGATCCCGATACGGCCCGTTATACGCATACAGAAAAAAATGATCTGCCATTTGAACGTCGTAATTATCGCTATTATCTGAGAGGTAAGCAGGCGACAACCAACGGGGTTTTTCTAAGCTACGATTTCACGTTGCTGGATGAGAGTTTAGTGATTACGCCAAAGTTTACTTATTTTCAAAGTACGCACTTTCAAGACGCAGTGGTCGACGGCACTATTTTTGCGGATGAAATTGAAGGAAAACTGCAGACTGAGTACTACTTTTCGAAAGATATCCTGTTTAAGTCATTTACACCAACGGAAAATCCGCAAGGAGATGGCTATAGTTTTGATCTAACGTTTAGCTGGCAGATTACGCCGGATTTAGATATTTGGGCAGCTGGTAAAGACCTGATGTATGAAACCAAGTACGAGGGAGCTGGGTTTGTAAATGGATTTACCACGGATATCCCATTCACCGAGAGAGAAGATGGCATAGACACAACCCCCTCTGTCAGATTGCGCACTTCTGCTTATGATCAAGAAATCGAATACACCTTTGAGCGGGACGCCAGATACTATTTAGGCGTGAATTACCGTATTAACAACCAGTTCTCTACCACACTTAAAGCGCGCAAGTATATTGATGATGCGTTTGTTCAGGCAACTGTATCTTACCACTTTGGAGAAAGCTGGGAGTTATTTGGTGGCTATGAAACACATAGCGAGGCCTTAGAGTTAGGTATTAAAACTCGTCATGCTGGTATATCTGTGAAAATGGATAACCCCAATATTGATGATGCGCACTATGTAAATTTGAACTGGTTTCTTAACTTGGCATTTTAGGGGGTAAAAGGTGCAAAAAATCAATAAAATCTTACCTTTGTTGTTAGCTGGTATTTTGTCAGCATGTGGTGGAAGTAGTGACCCGGCCCCAACCGTGGATGATGCAGAGCCAGGGTTTGGCCATGATGTAACTCAAGTTCCTTCCGCTTCTGTGGCCTTCTATGTGCCGAAGTTTGTCGATACGTCGGGGACCCTGTCTGTCACTCAGATAAGCTCAAGGGAAACACAGCAGTTTACCGTTAACGATCTGAACGAAATGACCATCACCCTGGATTCAGGTGTGGTGTATCAATTTGAGTTTCGCCCAAGTTCCGAACAAGTATTTTGTCCCAGAAAGCTTGGCTGTGGTCGGGCCCTGCGTGATGACCCAAATGATCTCAATGGCAATGAGGAAATTGATTTCGGCGAACCGGTGTCTGCAAACGTGTCATATTCTCTTGCGGCGAAACCGGTTGCTGGCCAAAATCAGCTATATTTTTCTTCATATGCAACCTTGCTGAGCGATTCGCAACTAGACAGTACAGTACTGTCTTTGACAAATACACCTGTTTATCACTTGAGTCACAGTCGTATTAACCAGTCATTACAAGCAGAGTATGCGGCTCAAGCATTTACTTCTGCTGATATCATGAGACAACTTAACATTCAGGGCCGTCAGGATGACGAGATCTCGCCTTTGGCTGATGCTTTTGATCTTGCTTATAAGCACAGCGACAGTACGCTTTGGCAAAGTTATATTGATCAAGTCAACGAGTACTTTATAGAAACGCTGTTAGACGAAAAGGATAGCACACTGTTTTCTAGTGTTGTGGACCAGGTTTTGCTGACTGCCAATGAAGCATTGCAGTTACAGGATATGGTGACGCTAAAAGACTCTGATACCGTATTTAACAATGAACTGCTTGACCACTTCAGAGATTCTCTGGGGGTAGTACGCCTTCAAGAAGAGAAGTACAGTGATGAACTAGACACCAAACTGCGTGAAATAGAGAGTGTTGTTTCAGATGATGTAGTACAAGAGTCGTTCTTGGCACTTGCGGAGGCAGTTTATAATGTTGTTGACAACGTGTCTCCAGCTCGCAACTCTGAGCCAGGTAACTATCAGGTTGATGATCTGGATGTAGTGTATACGACTGATCCCTTGTTTAACTGGCAAGTAACTGGCTTTAATAGAGGCTTTGAAGTCAGTATGGACGTAACTATGTCCGAGTGGCGTAAAAGCCCAATTCTGGGCGACCGTATTGTGGGTGTTGGGGTTGTATCAGTTCGCAAGGGCGATGTGTCTTTAGAGGCAGACCTGAACGATATCTTCTTGTTATTTGATGGCTCTATTGATGGAGATAACCTGCAAACGGCCACAGGTACTTCACATTTTGCAGGTGAGGTTACTTTGCAAACTGCAGCGTCGATGACTAAAGCGGACCTGAGATTACATTTAGATCGGGTGCGCTCACCTGGCAATTCGGTTGAAAGCATCATTGCTAACTTGCGTTTGCGCGGTGATTTTGAAACTGTGAACCAGGTGACACCTGTCGCTCTATACGCCGCTGAGCAATCTCCCTATGAGTTCGACACAGCCCTGGATTTAGCGTTCGGGTTACATGTTGATTTTGATCTAAAAGGCGGCCCTGATTTTCAGCTACAGCTGGCAGCTGATCCTAATAATTTCACAAATTTGAACTCAGCTGAAATCAGTTACCTTGTTGGTGGCAGGGTTATGCAACTTGATGTGCGTCGCTCTGGAGATAACAATAATATTGTTGCGCAGGGTAAGGACGGCTATTGGCTGGATATTAAACAAAAAGGGCGTAATTTCACTGGTGGATATTATTACGGTGATCAGCAAATCGGTGACGTAAAGACAGTAAGAGGGGTTCCAGGTGTATTATTCCCGGATGGTAGTTTTGAATCCCTGTTCTGATGGGGTCAATTACTGTTAAAATGATATTTTTATTTGAAGGGCCTGCGGGCCCTTTTTGCGGTTTTAAGAGGGTCAGCTTGAATAAAAGCCACGTTATTGAACATTTAAGGTTTGCACTGGAATGCAAGCTCCAGGAGGCACAAGAGGCAGCAGACAGTGCTCGTGCCGATGCAATTCATGAACAAAGTGCGGCGGAAACTCAGTATGACTCTTTGAGCATTGAGTCCGGCTACCTTGCCGAGGGGCAAAGTGAGCGGGTCGATCAGGCACATAGAGCTATTCAGGCGTTCGAGCAAACATATACGTTAAGCCGTCCTGGCGTTGTCCAGGTAGGGGCGCTGGTAGAGTTAGTTGACGAGCAGGATCAGCATCATTGGTTTTATGTTGGACCCTGTGAAGGTGGACTGAAAGTGATTTTGGGTACTTCAGAAGTCAGAGTGATCACGCTCGCTTCTCCTGTCGGTCAGGCTCTCCAAGGGCGTGAACAGGGTGAGGAAGTTGAGTTTAACTTCAATGGTAAGACTCAATGGTTGGAGGTACTAGAGTTGCAGTGATCATGAAAAGAGCTTTTTTCTGACCACTTGTCGGTACTGACTGGGGGTTTGATTCATTGTACTTTTGAACACCCTGGTAAGCTGTCCTTGCGAGCTAAAACCGCATGCCAGCGCTATTTCCTGAATACTCAGGTTGGTGGAAGCCAATAACTCAGTAACCTGACGCACTCGGGTTGTTTGCAAATAGTTGGCGGCAGTCTGACCTGTTGCGGCTTTAAAGCGTCGGTTGAAAGTGCGATAGCTCATACCAAATTGAGTGGCAACCTCAGGAAATGTTATTTCATTCGCACTGTTGTTGCGTAACCAAAACTGGATTGAGGCAATTTGTTCATCACTATGGCGGTCAACAGCGCCTTCCAGGTACCTTTGTTCTTCATAGGGCTTTCTTACTTCGTGAGAGAAGTTTTGTTGCACATGATTGGCAGCTTCTTGGCCATAAAACTGGCCAATAAAGTGGACAATCACGTCTGCCAGCGCGTTCAAGCTTGCTACTGTATATAGTCTTTCTGACTGAGTAATGAAGTAATCAGGGCGCAGGGCAACTAAGGGATAATTGCGCTTAAATTGATCTGCATAATGCCAGTGGGTTGTTGCTGAGTGTCCGTCGAGGATCCCGGATTCCGCTAAGAAGCAAACGCCTGTGCCGACACCAATAAGTGTGGCACCAGAGCGCCATGCCAGGGCTAGATTTGAAACCAATGAGGTATTTTTTTTCAACACTGGACGAGGGTTACGCCAAATACTGGGAGTAATGATGTAGTCGAACTCACTGAGTGCACTGAAATTGGCGTGTGCTAAAAAAGGCACGCCCATCGATGAATGAACGGCTTCACCTGTTTCACTTAGCCAGGCAATTTCCAATGGTATAAATTCATTTCCTAAATGGCGTCTTGCGAACGCCTCACCAGCACGCAGCATTTCTATGGGTAATGTTACGCTGGTTATTAGCATTTGCTCATAAAGTGTGAAAGCAATACGGTGGTTATAAGCACCCATCTCATCCGACCTCTTAATGGTGGCGTAATTTGCATGTTATGTGGCGAAAAAAGTAAAGTATCATGTTTTCCTTCGTTCTAAAATCGGTTCATTAGTTTTATTTGATAAGAGATTGATATGACAGCATTACCAATTATCGTAGGTATGGGCGGTGTGAATGCCGCTGGCAGAACCTCGTTCCATCAGGGCTTTCGTCGCATTGTGTTAGACACCCTGGATGATGCTGCAAGACAGGAAACTTTCCTTGGCCTGGCGACCTTGATGAACCTAGTGTCATTAAAAGGGGCGGATTTGGTAACAGCTGAAGGCGAAGTCGTTCAGCGTGATGAAATCGAAGCACGCTTTGGCCAGCAGATTGTTGAAGGGACGTTAATCCGAAAAATCGAGAAAACTCATTTTGATGTCGATGCAACGCACTGGCAGCAAAAGCTGACAATGCAGGCCAACGATAGCCATGGATTAACCTTTACCTGTCGCAAGCGTGATTTACCAACGCCTGTACCATCTGGCTGGCAAATTGAAATGCTTGATGAAAAAACGGCCCAGGTGCTTATTCCGGAGCAGCTGGCGGTAAAAGTGGATAGTTACAGAGACAACCCTATTAAGGCAGCAGGCCAGCTACCAACTGGATTTGATCCATCTGTCATGTACAACAGCCGTTATCAGCCGCGTGGTTTGCAAGCCACTATTTTTGCCGCAACCGACGCTATCCGCTCTACAGGCCTAGACTGGGATACGGTTATGAACAGTGTCGAACCCGACCAGATTGGCACTTATTCAGCTTCGGTCGCTGGGCAGGTTAATGATGAAGGGTTTGGTGGCCTCATTCGCAGCCGCATGAAAGGGGAGCGGGTGAGCACCAAACAACTCGCGTTGGGTCTGAATACCATGTCAACTGACTTCATTAACGCTTATGTGACGGGCAGTGTGGGTACGACATTCTCCACTTCAGGTGCTTGTGCAACCTTTTTGTATAATTTGCGTGCAGCAGTTAATGACATTCAGGCGGGTCGTACCCGTGTAGCCGTGGTTGCCAGTGTTGAGTGTGCGTTAACGCCAGAGATTATAGAAGGCTTTGGTAATATGGGCGCACTGGCAAACGAAGAAGGCTTGCGTAAGCTTGATAACACTGAACAGGTTGATTATCGCCGTACCAGCCGTCCATTTGGTGAAAACTGTGGCTTTACCATTGGGGAAGGGGCACAGGTAACTATTCTGATGGATGATAAATTAGCCCTTGAACTGGGCGCTGACATTATGGGGTCTGTTGCAGATGTCTATGTTAATGCTGATGGGGTTAAGAAATCGATTACTGCGCCTGGTCCGGGTAACTACATTACTATGGCTAAATCAGTGGCACTGGCAGAGCAGATCGCGGGCACTGAAGCACTTCAACAGCGTAGCTTTATTCTGGCACATGGGTCCAGCACACCACAAAACCGGGTGACAGAATCTTTGATTTACCATCGTATTGCACAAACATTTGCTATCGAAGGCTGGAAAGTAGCTGCGCCGAAAGCATTTGTTGGTCATACCATCGGTCCGGCTTCTGGTGATCAGCTGGCAATGGCGCTGGGTATCTTCAGTCATCAGATTATGCCAGGTGTGACGACCATAGATGCGGTTGCAGAAGATGTCTATGACCAGCATCTGGATATCCGCACACACCATTATCACTGTGGAGAGATGGATATCGCTTTCATTAATTCCAAAGGGTTTGGTGGTAATAATGCAACTGCAACGATACTGTCGCCTGCCGTTACCTTAAAGATGCTATCGAAACGCTATAGCGAAGCTGCGCTTGCAGAGCATGACGCCAAACTGGCAGAAACGAAGCAACAACAAGCCAGTTATCAACAGGCAGCCGATCTGGGTCAGTATGAGCTTATTTATCGATTTGGTAATGGCATGATTGATGATTCGCAACTACAGCTAAGTAAAGAAACTCTGGAGATCCCAGGCTTTGATAAAGCAGTTAAGCTGAATGTCAATAATCAGTATGGTGACCTGACGGATTAAAATACTATGTTAAGCAAACAAAAGGCGCGCTAGCGCCTTTTTTTGTATTGGTTACTTCAGGTATTGTGCATGGAAATCCAGGTGTGCATCGATGAAGGTCGAAATAAAGAAGTAACTGTGGTCATATCCCGGCCGCATTGTTAGCGTAAGTGGGTAATTTGCAGCCTGAGCCGCCTGCACCAGTGCTTCAGGCTTGAGCTGTTCAGTTAGGAACTGATCAGCATCACCTTGATCAACTAAGATAGGTGCTTTGCCATTTTCCGTATTTTGTCTAAGCAAGTGGCATGCATCATATGCTTCCCACATTGCATTGTCTTCTCCCAGGTAGCCTCTGAATGCTTTTTTGCCCCAAGGGCAATCCACCGGATTAGAGATTGGGCTAAAAGCCGAGATACTCTGATAACGAGTTGGATTTTTCAGACCGATAACCAGCGCGCCATGACCACCCATGGAGTGTCCCGCGATAGCACGTTTGTCAGAGACAGGAAGTTGCGCTTCGATAAGTTTTGGCAGCTCGTCACTGACATAGCTATACATGTGATAGTGTTTATCATAGGGGGCTTGAGTCGCATTGACGTAAAAGCCTGCGCCGAGCCCAAAATCATAGCTATTTTCCGGGTCATCTGGGATCTCTTCACCACGCGGTGATGTATCCGGTGCTACGATTGCTATCCCGAGCTCGCTGGCACGTTTAAACGCGCCGGCTTTTTGCATAAAGTTCTCGTCGTTACAGGTTAGCCCTGACAGCCAGTAAAGCACTGGTACAGGCTGGCCATTAAGTGCTTGCTCAGGTAAAAAAACGGCAAAGGTCATTTTACATTGAGTATATTGACTGTCATGTTGATAACGTCGGTGCCAGCCTCCGGCGACTTTGTTTTCGCTCAATAATTCCATAATATGCTCTTTATAAATGGATCACCGAACGGATACTCTTACCCTGGTGCATTAGATCAAACGCTTCATTAATGTCATCCAGCGACATCGTATGGGTAATAAAGTCATCCAGTTTAAATTCACCAGCGAGGTAACGCTCGACGATTTCTGGCAGCTCAGAACGGCCTTTAACCCCTCCGAATGCTGTACCCCGCCATACCCGGCCAGTTACCAACTGGAAAGGACGAGTAGAGATTTCCTGGCCAGCACCCGCAACCCCGATGATCACAGATTCGCCCCAGCCTTTGTGACAACATTCCAATGCACTGCGCATCACGTTGACGTTACCAATACATTCAAATGAAAAATCAACTCCTCCATCGGTCATTTCCACAATGACTTCCTGAATTGGTTTGTCGTAATCGTTTGGGTTGATGAGGTCGGTAGCGCCGAGTTTTTCAGCCAGCGCGTATTTGTCTGTATTGATATCAACGCCAATGATCCGACTGGCACCAGCCATCACTGCCCCTATCACGGCTGACAGGCCAATACCACCCAGGCCAAAGATAGCAACCGTGTCGCCTGGTTGCACTTTGGCTGTATTCATCACTGCGCCCATCCCTGTTGTTACTCCACACCCTAGCAGGCAGATCTCTTCTAGTGGCGCAGTTTTATTAACTTTAGCCAGAGAAATCTCAGGAAGAACAGTGTATTCAGAGAAGGTTGAAGTGCCCATATAGTGATAAATAGGTTCGCCGTCTTTGTAAAAACGGGTTGTTCCGTCAGGCATGACTCCTTTACCCTGAGTCGCACGGATCTTCTGGCATAAGTTCGTCTTGCCTGATGTACAGAACTTACATTCGCCACATTCTGGCGTGTAAAGTGGAATAACGTGGTCACCTACTGCGACACTGGTTACCCCTTCACCTACGGCTTCAACAATGCCACCACCTTCGTGACCTAAAATCGCCGGAAATACACCTTCAGGGTCTTCTCCGGATAGGGTGAATGCGTCTGTATGACAGACACCTGTGGCAACGATTTTAACCAATACTTCGCCTGCTTTAGGCATCATCACATCCACTTCTTCAATGCTCAGTGGTTGTCCTGGTCCCCAGGCAATCGCTGCCCGTGATTTAATAAACTCAGCCATCATTACTCCAGTTTTGTAGTGTGAAAACAAAAGTATAACTTGCTGTGAGAGTTTGATAATCTTAAAAATTAAGAAAGACTTTTACGTATTTGTAATAATGGATAGATGGTCAGGTTTAGATGAATTTGTCGCGGTGGCGACCAGTGGCTCCTTCACAGCGGCAGCGCAGCAGTTAGACACCTCAGTAGCACAGGTCAGCCGTCGGGTTAAAACCCTGGAGTCCGAGCTTGGCTATCAGCTACTGACTCGAACAACCCGAAATCTGGCGTTGACACCCGAAGGCCAGGTATTTCTCGGTCATGCCAGGTTGCTCCAGCACGCCTACGATGACGCAACAGCGGCACTGAGACAAAGAGACAGTGAGCCTACGGGCAAAATCAGGCTCACAGCACCAGTGATGTACGGCGAGCAATACATTATGCCGTTGGTACACCAGTTCATGTGTCGTTTTCCTTCGGTTACGGTTGATATGGAGCTGACTAATGCGCAGCTCGATCTGGTTGAGCAGGGCGTCGATCTTGCTATTCGCATCGGCCAGCTCAAAGATTCCTCGTTACATGCAAAACGTCTGTCGCAGAGACGTACTTTGGTGTGTGTTTCACCGCAATATTTAAGTCAGCGCGGTCCAATTACCGCTATCAGAGATCTGGAGAAACAAAATTGCCTGTTAGGCAATGCACATTATTGGCGTTTTATGGATCACGGAGTCGAGCGGCATGTAAAGGTAACTGGTACCTTGAGATGTAACAGTGGCTGGGCGTTGTTAGACGCGGCAAAGCAGGGGCTAGGGGTCGTTCAGTTGCCTCATTATTATGTGCAAGATGCCATTCAAGGTAGTGAATTAGTGACTGTGCTGGATTCCTTTGCACCTATGGAAGAGGGGATCTGGGCGGTGTACCCGCCCAGAAAATATTTGTCTACGGCTATCCGTGCGCTAATAGACTTTTTGGCTGACGCACTCTAGGCCTGAATAGTATTGCTTTGCATCGCTTCCAGGGCTCTGGTCAATGCCTGTTCGCGGCTCTTACAAAATGCGTGGTCACCCAATTTGCTGCGAATATCGAACTTCTGAAGCTGTTCACTCGTGTCTTTATTTGGTGAGTAAATAAAGACCTGGCATTCAGCATCCAGTGCGTCACTGATGGCGTTTTCAATTGCGAGGCTGACGGTTACATCCAGCATGGCAACATCACTTAAATCAAGCACCATGGTTTTATATTCGCCAATGTGGCGATGCTGGCGGGTGATTGCTTTCGATACGCTAAAGATCATCGGACCTGACAGGTAAAAGAACAAGAGCTTGCCTTTGGCCTGCTCTAGCAAGGCTCGCTCGTGCGTTGACAGTGGCACATCTTCGTCGGCGTCGCCATCACTGATGGCTTTCACATGTTGTTCCTGAACCCGGCTTAGGCGCTCAATTACCATAATATTGGAAATAAATACGCCCAGACCAACAGCCACCATTAAATCAACGAAAACGGTCAGCAACATCACACCATACATGATGGCCATCTGACTGATGCTGAGTTTATGTGCACGTTGAATAAAGCTCCAGTCCAGAATGTTAATCCCGACATACACCGCGATGCCGGCGAGCACAGCCATCGGGATCGGCTCTGTCAGGCTGCCGGCCACAAATACAACGGCCATTAGGATCAGGGCGCGGAAAATCCCGGCTAACGGAGAGCGTGCACCTACCTGTATGTTGACAACTGTGCCCATGGTGGCACCAGCACCTGGTAGTGCGCCGAAGAAGCCTGCAATCATGTTTGCAATACCCTGACCACGTAGTTCTTTATCAGAGTCGTGCTCTGTACGCGTCAGACTATCACCGATAACGGCTGTCAGCAAAGTGTCAATACACCCTAAGGTACCCAGCACCAGGGCATCGATCACCATTTCGGTAAAGAGTTCCGGAGTAAAAGTTGGCCAGACAATTTCAGGCAAGCCACTGGGGATCTCGCCAATGCGGCGAATGCTGTCAGTATCAAACAGCAAGATTGAGATTAAAGTAACAATGACCAGTGCAACCAGTTGAGCAGGCACATACTGGCGATACTTCTTAGGCATGTAGAACAGCACACCTAAGGTGAGGATCCCTAAAAAGAGCTCAGAAAAATGTAAATTGAGAAATAGCTCAGGGAAAGCGGACAAAGTACCGGGAACACCGCCAGGAGGCGCCTGATGTCCGAGTAGGGGGGCCAGTTGCAGTATGATTAATATGACACCAATTCCGGACATAAACCCGGAGACCACGCTGTATGGCATCAGAGTGACATATTTACCAAGCTTGAGCGTGCCCAGTAATATCTGGAATGCACCCGCCATCATCACCACGGTGAAGGCCATAGCCGGCCCCGCTTCGGGGTATTTTGATATCATGGTGGTCAGAACTGCTGTCATAATGACCGTCATCGGGCCAGTTGGTTCTGAGATCAGAGAAGTAGAGCCGCCAAATAAGGCAGCGAAGAGGCCAACGAGAATTGCGCCCCACATACCGGCTTCAGCTCCGGCGCCGGATGCCACGCCAAAGGCGAGGGCGAGTGGTAGGGAAATGATTGCAGTGGTCACACCACCGAACAAATCTCCCTTGAAATTCATATGTTTAAATCTTGATAACGAAAACATTGAAGGTCCATACCGCGAGATTTGCCGCATTCTACACTAAAACCCGACGTAATTTAGAGCGGCTATTAAAAAAATTTTACACTTTTTTTTGGGGTCAAGGGTATGACCCGGCTTTCTTGATTGTGCTAGTATCGTGCTCTGAACTTGTATGCAGAAAAATAAACTATTATGTTTCAGCCTGTTAGCCTTTACATAGGGCTCAGATACAGCCGTGCCAGCAAGGGCAATGGGTTTGTATCTTTTATTTCTTTTTTTTCCATTGCCGGGATAGCACTCGGGTTAATGGCACTTATTACAGTTAGCTCTGTGATGAATGGGTTTGAGCAGAGCCTGAAAAATGCCATGCTCGACTTAATACCTCATGTGCAGTTGCGCAAATCATCAGACGAACAATCTCAAGACGCCGATGCGTTGCTAACTAAGCTGAGCGCATTGCCAGAAGTTAAGCGGGTAACTCCCTATGTCACCAGTGATGTGATCCTGCAAACGAATAAAGATCTGGTTGGTGTGCGTTTGCAAGGGGCCTTTTCCGGTTATCCATCGGCACTCGAGCCACACATTGAAGCCGGTAGCCTGGCACAGTTTCGTGAGCAGAAATATCAACTGGCGCTGAGTCGCTATCTGGCAAATCAACTGGATGTGCGATTGGGACAAAAAGTTCGGGTGATCATGCCTGATGTTAGCAGTTATACGCCTATGGGCCGGGTCCCTAAACAGCGTTTATTTACAGTTGCCTTGATTTACAACACCCACAGTGAGGCCGATGTTAACCTGGCATTCGCCGATGGTAAAAGTCTGCAACGTTTACTTAAGCGCAAACCGATGGATTTTGACGTTAGCATTACATTAAAAGACGCTTTTGCCGTTAATGAGTTCAGAACAGCGAATGTCCCCTTGTTGTCTGGATTAGAATACTCAGACTGGCATGTACAGCAGGGGGCATTATTTGCAGCCGTTGCAATGGAAAAACGCATTATGGCCTTACTATTGGGACTGATCGTGATTGTGGCCGTATTCAATATAGTGTCGGCGCTATCGATGATGGTCAGTGAAAAGCAAGGTGAAGTAGCTATTTTGCAGACTTTGGGGCTGGCACCTGGCGCTATAGCACGGGTGTTCATGGTGCAAGGGTTGTACAACGGTGTAGTGGGTACGCTAATTGGCACTGTGTTTGGTTATCTGCTGGCCAGTCATATTAACGAGGTACTGGCAGTCTGTGGGCTGTCTTTACTGGGTGGTGCAGAGTTACCGGTCAGGTTCGACTGGTTTAGTTTGAGTTTAATTGTTGCGACCAGTCTGGTTTTGAGTTTTCTGGCAACATTATATCCGGCGTTTAAAGCCGCAAAAGTGCTTCCTGCTGAGGTGTTAAGGTATGAGTGATTTAGTAATTGAATGTCAGGGCCTGAACAAGGCTTATGATGAAGCGGGCCAGCAGGTTGAAGTGTTAAAAGGGGTCGATCTGGCGCTTGAACAGGGCGACATGTTGGCCATTGTCGGCAGTTCCGGCTCAGGCAAGAGTACTTTGTTGCATATATTGGGCACATTGGATACCGCCAGCAGTGGTTCAGTGAAAATCAAAGCCACCGATGTCGCGCAGTTATCGCGTCGCAAACAGGCGGATTTTCGCAATCAAAACCTGGGCTTTATATATCAGTTCCATCACCTGCTTATGGATTTTACGGCATTAGAGAATGTGGCTATGCCTTTGCTGATTGCCGGTCAGCCACCTAAAGCCGCTCAGGCGCAAGCACAGGAAATGTTGGGCAAAGTTGGCCTGGACCATCGTGGAGGTCATCGACCATCGGAGTTATCGGGCGGGGAGCGCCAGCGAGTTGCCATAGCCAGGGCGCTAGTTACGCGTCCTGCATTAGTCTTGGCAGATGAACCTACCGGTAACCTGGACAAACAAAATGCACTGAAAATCTATGCCTTGTTAAAAGAGTTAAACCGGGATTTAAAAACCAGCTTTGTGGTGGTAACACATGACCTTGAACTGGCGGCAAAACTGGGTCGTGCAGTTGCTCTGGACGACGGTGTGTTGGTTGAGCATGCGCTACATAGTGAGGCATAAGCGAATGTTGAGTGTGTTTATCAGTAACCGATTACGTGCTTCCAAGCATCAGGCTGGTATGATTGGTTTTTTGAGTAAATCATCAACGCTCGGTGTCATGCTGGGGGTGGCGGTGCTTATTGTCGCACTCTCAGTGATCAATGGGTTTGAACAACAGCTGAAAACCCGCTTACTTTCTGTGGTACCCCATGTGGCGTACCAGGCGCCTTACGACCCTATTTCCAGTTGGCCTGACAAGGTACGTTTGCTGGAAGCTCAGCAAGGTATTTTGGCCGCCGCCCCTGAAATATCTGTCACTGCTATGGTCCAGTTTCGTGGTGAGCTAAAAGCGGCTGAAGTGAAGGGAATAGATTTTCTCTCTCATCATAAGGTGTCAGATGTGGGCCAGTTTATCACTGACACTTCACTAAGCGAGTTGACCGACAATGATATCGTTTTAGGTCGGCATATTGCGACAGAGTTGGGTTTAGAGCGCGGGGATAAAGTCACACTGTTAGTGGCAAATCCACAAGCCGCTTCTCCTCTGGCTGCCCCAAAGCGGCTTAACTTTGTGTTGGCGGATGTGATTAGTATGGGAGGACCTATTGATCGGTCGTTGGCTTTGGTTTCTGTGAAGAGGTTGCAGCAGGCAATGGGCCTGTCGGACGATGAAGTGACCGGGCTCCGTGCCAAAGTTGAGGATGTATTCTCTGCTCATCAGGTCGCAATGGCAGCAGGCCGGGCTTTACCTGATCTGGTCTACGTCAATAGTTGGTTTCGTACGCAGGGGAGCCTTTATCAGGATATTCAAATGGTCAGGACGATAGTGTATCTGGTCGTGTTTCTGATCATCGCTGTCGCCAGTTTTAATATCGTGTCGTCTATGGTAATGGAAGTGAAAGAAAAGCAAGCGGATATTGCGATTTTAAAAACCATGGGTACCAGAGACAGCACTATTTTTGCGACCTTCGCGATACAGGGGGTCAGCTATGCCCTAATAGGTGCCCTGGTTGGTCTGTTTGTCGGCATTTTGTTGGCGCTGAATATTTCCGACTTATTCCGTGCCTGGATTGAGCTTGATGGTGATAATCCATTGCAGGGCGTTTATTTTATTGAATTTTTGCCCAGCCAGTTGGATTGGATCGACGTGGTTTCAGTGTTGTCTATTACGCTTGTTATTTCGGTACTATCTTGCCTTTATCCGGCCTGGCAGGCCGTAAAAGTAGATCCAGCCAGGGTTTTGGGTGGTTAGCTTAGGTAACGCATACCACGGTGTATGCGCTACTCTTCAAAATGCAGATAGCTGGATTTGTCGGCGACAACATACTCGACAAAATCGTTAATACTCAGCGGCTTGCTATAGTAATACCCCTGTATATATTCAACCCCTTTGGCTTTGGCATAGATCATCTGGTCTAATTGTTCTATGCCTTCTGCGACCAGCGGTTTATCGAGATTTTTTGCCAGCGACACAATGGAATTGAACAGCGACTGCATTTTTCCATCACTGACGACATTGGTGACAAAGGCACGATCAATTTTAATTTCATCAAAATGCAGTTTACACAAGTAGCTCAGGCTGGAGTAGCCGGTACCAAAATCATCAATCGATATCATCAGTCCTTCGCTTTGTAGTTTTTGCAGTATCTCATTAATATAATTAAAGTTATCGATCAGGGCTGATTCAGTGAGCTCCAGCTTAATTTTGGCGGGGTTAAGCGACAGCTTTTCCAGCGTTTGCAGCAATCGGGTGGTGAAGTTAACATCGAGAATTTCAACAACACTAATGTTGATTGCAAAACGAAACTGGCGCGCCTCAATGTGCTCTTGTGCAAGTAAACTCTTTAACTTATTAATCTGACTGAGCGTAAATAGCGTTAGCTTGTTAATCTCTCCCGTACTTTCAATGATTGGAATAAATTCGGTAGGAGGAATAGGCTGACCGTCAAGCTCCCAGCGCATCAGGCACTCAGCCCCAATCAGACGTTCTGTTTTGGTGTCATGAATTGGCTGGAATACTACTTCAAAGCTATCCGCCAGGTTATCCTGGTAAAGGGCGCTGCGCAGACCGGTTTCAATTTTATTCTGTCGTTCAATTTGCCTGGCCAGCGTTTCTTTGAATTCGACCAGACGATTGTGGTCTGATAGCGCATCAAAAGTTGCCATTTCCGCTTTGTTAAGACTTAATTCATGGTCGTCATTGGGCTGTTCTTTATAGTAGCCCAGTGAGACATTGCTGTAGAAACTGTTGCCGTTAAAATTAAAAGGCTCATTCAGTTGCTTGTATAAGGTTTCGATGTTCAGTGGAACCGTATCGGGAATAAACACGCAGTAACAGTCGGAAGAGTGTTTAGAGAATATCCCTTTATCAAATTCTCCCTGGAATCGTGCCAGGATCTCCATAAATACCAAGTTGGCAACACCAATATTCCAGACTTCGGAAATACGCTGAAAATTGCAGATCCGGACACAGCAAATAGTGCCCTGATGAGGTTGCTCTTTAATTTTGTTAATGAAGGCATCCCGATACAGTAATCCGGTGTGGGGATCACGGATTGCGAGCTGCTTATTAAGGCGCCTGACGGAGATCAGCTCTTCGACAGGCTCAAGCCTGATGTAATATTGGTCATCTTGTCTGAAGCTGTAGAGTCTGACCCAGGTAACGCTGCTATTATCGATACTGACGCCCAGCTCAATTTGGTCAAATATAGGATCGAACAGAATTTCACTGAGATTGAGCTCAATAAAGTCCTCATCAATAAAAACCAGCTTTTGTGATAGTATGTCGCCGGACTTTAGGCCTAGCATGCGCTCGGCAGCATCCGAGATGGAGATGATCTGCCCCTGCTTGTCATAGCTAAGATAAGCAATGTGCAGTAGTTGACTCAGTTGGTTTTTCATACAGATCACCCAAGCGCTTTTTGGATCTGGTAAGGGAGGTTACTCAGCGCATAGATTTTATCGACGGCCCCCCTCGCGATGGCTTCTTTTGGCATACCAAACACCACACAACTGGATTCACTTTCTGCAAAGGTCACAGCCCCCTTTTGCTTCATTTCCAGTAAACCACTTGCACCGTCATTGCCCATGCCAGTTAGAATAATACCAAGGGCATGATTGCCTACCGACTGGGCTACGGAGCGAAACAACACATCAACCGAAGGCTTGTGACGGCTGACAAGTGGTCCATCGCGTATCTCTAAATAGTAGTCCGAGCCTTGACGTTTTACCAACATATGCTGGCCTCCCGGGGCGATATAAACATGGCCGTGGCGGATGCGAGTGGCAGTTTTTCCTTCTTCTACCTTGTGTGGTGTGATGTCATTGAGGCGTTGGGCGAACGCAGCCGTAAACTTACCTGGCATATGCTGTACGATAACAATCGGCGGTGAATGGGCTGGCAGCTGCTGTAAAAGCCGGGCGATTGCCTCTGTACCGCCTGTCGAAGCACCAATAGCAATCACTTTTCCCGCACTGTCAGGTGGCTGCGCTGTTTTGTGGGCAGGTAGCACTTCTTCTGTCGTATGTAGTTCACGAAAGGTGCCTTCTTCGAGGTATTTGAGTTGACGAACTTTGGCTTTAGTCGCCCCTTTGATAGCGTCAATGATTTGTGATACTGAGTCACTGTGTAAAAAGTCTCCCAGCCCGTGAGTGGGTTTGGCAATCACATCTACAGCGCCACAAGCAAGCGCTTCCATGGCGGTGGTGGTTTTTTCCTGCGCCAGTGCCGAGCAGATGATCACCGGCGTAGGGCGTTCCTGCATAATTTTCTTCAGGAAAGTGATGCCATTCATTTTGGGCATTTCCACATCCAACAAAATGACATCCGGCCAATTCAAATTCATTTTTCGTTCTGCAATGATTGGGTCAGGGGCTGTACCGCTGACAATTAAGGTACGTTCATGGGCTATGATCTCACTCATGACTTGGCGCATCAGGGCGGAATCATCGATGATGAAGACGCTGGTCATAAGGTCACCTTTTTGTATATGCAGGGGCTCAGAGTTTGCAGACAAGCAGGCTTATCTCGCATGGCTTCCGAATGTCCCAAAAAGAGTAAACCGCCATGGTTTAAACGTTTGATGATATTATTCAGGATGGCTTGTTGTTTGGATTTGTCAAAGTAGATGAGTACATTACGCAGAAAAATCACATCAAATGAAAAATCAACCGTGGTCAACTTCAACAGGTTGTCTTCCTGAAAGCTACATTGTTTTTTTAGCGTCGAGATCAGCGTGAAGTTATCGGCATTTTTGCCCGTTCCTTTCATGCAATACCGGATCCGGTAGCGTTTGGGAATTTTGCCTACGGTAGATATGGCATAGCGCGCATCTCTGGCCATCAGCACAGACATTTCAGAAATATCTGTGCCGATAACATGCCATGGCCGGTTATAGAATAAATCGTCCAGTATCATCGCCAGTGAGTAAGCCTCTTCTCCGCTCGAGCAGGCGGCGCTCCAGGCCCGAATGGGAGAGTGTCGTGGACGATTGTGCTGATAATAGTGATAAAGAAACTCAAACTGGGCCTGTTCCCTGAAAAAGTAGGTCTCATGTGTGGTGAGTTTATCAATAAAGACTTGCAGCTCATCTTGTCCCTCGGGTGTCATTAACAAGCGATAATACTTGCTGAAAGAAGAGCAGCGTTTAGCGCGCAGGCGACTGGCAAGGCGACTTGCCACGATATCCGCTTTGTTTTTACCCAGACTGATCCCGGTATGCTGCTCAAACAGACGATTAAGTTGCTGAAACTCCACAGTTGAAATCGCCATTGCTGCCTAACGCTGACAAAATCGGGTGAAGAATTCAGTCTGAGAGGACTTCAGTTGCGTATTTATCTCACTGATATTGAGCACACTGTTCATGTCCAGCAAAATAGTGAGCTGATTATTAATTTTAGCCATTTTCCAGACAAAGTGACGGGGGATATTGGCCCCGAAAGAGGGGGAGTCCTCCAGCTGAGTGCAATTGATAAACTGAATAGACATCACGCTGCTGACTAGCATGCCGAGGGTCATAACTTCGTCCAGACTGGGATCATAAAAGTCATATAACACGATACAACTGTATTTGTTGTAAGGCTGAGGATTTTTCAGCATCAGGCGGCGCTGCATATCCAGAACCGGGATAACACTGCCCCGGACGTTGATAACGCCCCGGATCACCTGATTGCACATAGGGACCATCGTCGTGTCGGTCAGCTCAATGACTTCTTTAACGGATTCTATTGGAATGCCAAAGGTATCATAGCCGATCGATACTAACAGTGAATGAAGTTCTTCGTTGGTCTTATTGTTGTCCGTCAGAGTGGGCGCTGAATTCATATCACCTTTCCTCGTATGAGTGTGCGGGGTCAGAGTCGAGTGTCAGTTCCAGTGCAAGTTGTTTATTATGTTGCTGTAAGTCGTCAAACAACTGCACATCATCTAGCGTCAGTATTTTGGTTATGTCCAGTATTGTCATCAGATTGTCTGTTAGTTTTGCCAAACCATACACAAAACGGCTATGAAACTGACCAGCAATACTAGGCACCTGGTCAATTTCATGTGCAGGAATATCCAGCACCTTAGTGACCATATCGACTTTCAGGCCGACAGTAATATTCTGCGCTTTATAGTTGCACTCAGCAACGATAATACAGGTACGATTGGTATTAGGTTGTGCAGGTTTGTTCAGTCGAACGGATAAGTCAAAAACAGGTATGACTAACCCTCTGAGGTTGATGGCACCGATAATGAAATCAGGTGCCATGGGAATTTTATCCACTTCGATATATTCCATGATCTCTCTGACAATGGAAATACTGATTGAATACGATGCGCCATTGAGCTCAAAAGCCAGATACTTATCAAGATCATAGGCTGCGGTGACTGGGTCATGGATCAATTCACTCATCGCACATTACTCATCAAATGGGGTGTAACCATCTTCGCGGCTATGGCTACTGTCGTGAATGACATGAGACTGACGCCCTTTGTGGCTGCGGCCATTGTTACTCAATTTAAAGTAACCTACGGTCGAGCGAATATCTCCGGTTTGATCCTGAACCATTTTGGCAGTTGAGGCGAGCTCCTCTGATGCGGATGCATTTTGTTGCGCAATTTCATCAAGCTGAGCCACGGTACGATTAATCTCAGCCACACTGGTACTTTGTTCCGTCGATGCAGCGGTGATCTCCTGTACCAAATCTGCGGTCTTGCCAATGTTGGGTACCATTCTGTCCAGCATGGCGCCTGCGTGTTGTGCGATTTTAACGCTGTTGTCGGCAAGTGTACTGATGTCTTGTGCGGCCACCTGAGAACGTTCTGCGAGCTTACGTACTTCATCAGCCACCACCGCGAAGCCCTTACCGTGTTCACCGGCTCTGGCCGCTTCAATGGCGGCATTCAAAGCCAGGAGATTGGTTTTATATGCGATGTCTTCGATGATGCCGATTTTCTCTGCTATCTGGGTCATGGCCTGAACAGTGTCTTTTACAGCCTGGCCACCATCGTTTGCCTCGCTGCTGGATTGCTTGGCAATGTCATTGGTCATTTTAGAGTTTTCGGTATTCATTGAAATGGACGAACTCATTTGTTCCAGTGATGCTGAAGTTTCTTCCACACTGGCTGCCAGTTGATTGGAAGTGGAACTGAGCATGCGAGAAGTGGTGCTCACTTCATTAGTACTGTGGGCAATGGACTCTACAGATTCCTGGATATCCAGCAGGATATTTTGCAGTCGTTCGATAAAGCCATTGAAGCTTTGTGCGGTTTGGCCTATTTCGTCATTACCAAAATCCGGTATACGACGGGTCAGATCGCCTTCGCCTGAACGCAGGTCTTCCGCTGCTTCTGCCAGCGCATTGATAGGCAGCACTATGCCTCGTATCAAAAAAGCGGCGGTGGCGACGGCGAGGACGATGGCAACGATAAGTAAGCCCCAGACAAGCCTAATACTGTCCCGGGCGGCAGACATAAGATCGTTGAGTGAAGTGGTGCTCTCTGCTATCGCTTCGTTGGAGATCTTTTCCAGTATCTCTTCTATTTTACTAAAGATATCGTGCTCCAGTCGGTCCACATCTTTGGAAGCCTGGATCTTTTGTTTTGGGTCATACATAGCGAAAATTTCTTTACCACCGTTGTAGAGACCCAGATACATACGCTCTATGTCACCAATGGCTTTAATTTCCAGTGGTTTTCTTTCCAGAGGTTTGAGCTCTGATAGAAAATTAGAAAAGGTACGGGCGTCTTTTTCAAAGGCAGCGGTTGCACCAACTCGGCCACGCATATAAGCATTCAGTGACCCCATCATGTCGCCTTGTTCGTCAATCAGCTCCAAATAGTAGCGTACCCCGGGCAAATCATCGTTGACCACTTCGGCAAAGTCGCCACTGCTGCCGGCATCAGCCACTTCGGCCTCTTTTTGGGAGTCAAGTAAACTTTCAAGCGGCTCCGCGAATTCGCGATTGATGTACTCATATTTTTCGACTGCTTTTTCTTCCTGAAGGGGGTCAAATCGGTCAAAAATCAGCTCCTGATTCTCGCTGGCATAGCGACGTACTAAATCTTCCAGCTGACGAATGTAGCTGGTATCAACAGAATTGAGTCGCTTAAGATCTTCAAGGTAGTTAGTGAATTCACTGTAGTTTGACAAAAAATCTGCTTTTTCGTCGGCCTCACCGGCAATGTATTCCAGCACATTGCTGTTCATGTCCCCCAGTTCATCCAGCATATTCAGCGCATAAATGGCTTCAGGTATGTCGTATTGCCCGACATTGGTGGCAAATCCTTCAATCCGGCCGTTTTTCATTTGCACAGACATGGCAATCACCAGCAACAGCAGCCCCATGGTAAACATGGCCAGAATGATCTTGTTTTTAATGGTCAGATTTTTAAACATCTTTACGCTCCGGTTTTATCTGACTAATGCTTGAGCTCTAATTGCTCATACATCGTAATTGCGGTGCGGATCAGGGCAGATACATCCAGAATAATGGCAACTTTGCCACTGCCGAGTATGGTTGCTCCGCTGATACATTTGAGGCCTTCGAACAGCCTCCCCAGGGGTTTTACAACGGTCTGAAACTCTCCTTGCAATGAGTCGACGACCAGACCGGCTCTGAGCGTGCCAAACTGGACGATAACCAGTGATTCCTTCGTATGTTCAATTTGCTGCTCTATCCCAAACAGGGAGCGCAGACGAATAAAAGGCAGGACCTCAGTTCTGAGGTTGATGTAGTTTTTATCCTGAATGTCGGACTCGGAGACCACCTCGTGGAGCTCCAGGCACTCAACCACAGTATCTAGGGGGATCACGTAATCCTCGTCGCCAACGGTAAACATAAACCCGTCAATAATGGATAAAGTCAGCGGCAGGCGAATAATAATTTTGGAGCCCAGCCCTTTGGTACTGTCGACTTCCACGCTGCCCCGCAAGCTTTCAACATTGCGTTTTACCACGTCCATGCCCACGCCACGACCCGAGATACTGGTCACGGCTGCAGCGGTTGAAAAGCCAGGTTCAAAGATGAGCAGGTTAATTTCTTTGTCCTGCAAAGAGTGCTCTGCGCTTATTAAACCGTTTTCGATTGCGCGAGCCAGGATTTTGCTCTGATCTAACCCCTGACCATCATCCTGGATCTCTATCACAATTGAACCAGAGTCATGATAGGCCTTCAGCGTTAGCTGGCCACAGGCAGGCTTGCCTGCGGCGACACGCTCGTCAGGTGTTTCGATACCATGGTCTATAGCATTGCGGATGATATGCATAAGCGGATCGCTGACTTTCTCAACAAAGGTTTTATCCAGCTCGGTATCCGCGCCAATAATATTGAGCTCCACCTCTTTACCCAGTTCGTCAGATACATCCCGGACAACGCGTTTGAATTTATTAAAGGTTTCGCCAATTTGCACCATTCTGAGTTTAAGTGAGCTGTCACGAATGTTCTCAACTAACCTTTCAAGTAGTGCCATGGCTTCTATCAGGGTTTCGTTGCCTGTTTCGTGGGCAAGCAGATTCGTTCTGGCACCGGTAATGACCATTTCCCCGACTTGATCAATCAACCTGTCGAGCTTCATTGCTTCGACCCGCAAGGTTTTGCTGCTGTGTACTTTGTTTTTCTTCTTATCTTTGGGGGAGGTTATAGGGTTATCATCCAGTGCTGATGCGGGCGATTCTTTCGGTAAAAGTGACTGAGTGAGCTGTGACAGGGTTGACTGGAACTGAGATGGTTCCGGAAAGTACCGTGCGCATGCCTGGATTGCGTCGTAACTGCACTGATCAGGCGGTAAAATCTCTATAGCTGCATCGTTTTTGATAAACTCGAAGACCTCTTCTATCGCCTCTTTGTTTTGACTTGTACGAAACAGCATCAGGAACGCCAGGTAGCAGGACTCGGGGTCATAAGGGGTTTGGGCATTCAGAGGAATAACATTGGTGGCGACTTCAAGTTCGGTCACTTCGTTATTAAGAAAATGAATAAAAGGGAAGGGGTCGAGGCCATTACGCAGTACATTTTCGTTTGGAACAAAGCAGATAAACCAGATGCCATTTTGCGGCTGCATGTGGATGTCTGAGGTGGCAATGTTATCCTGGGGAAGAGCAGCATCGTCGATAAACTCACTGAACTGGCCGCTCAGAGCAGCAAGTTGGGTCAGCTGGTGTGCACTGGGTTCATTGTCCGACGCGGCGAGCAGGATCAGTTCCTCGCATAAGTCACCCGTTTCGAGGTATAGAGAGAGCAGAGGTTTGCTCATTTCCCGATTGCCGTTTCGAACATCGTCCAGTACTGTTTCTGCAATATGGGTCAGGCTTACGACGTAGTCAAAACCAAACAAGCCTGCACTGCCTTTAATGGTGTGAATGGCGCGGAAGATGGCGTTGATGGTTTCTTCCTGATCGGCACCAGCGTCACTGGCTTCCATATCCAGCAGAGAGTTTTCCATGTCGGCCAGAAGCTCTTTGGACTCACTGACAAAGGTGGTAATGGCCGCGCTTAAATCAACAGACATAGTTAAGGTTCGCTTTTATTTGGAGCGGCCAGGGACACATTCAACAGGGTTAGCCTGGCTGTTAGCAGATCTGACAGGGTGAGGGCATTAATCTGTACCCCTGTTGTCCGACAGTGATTCACCAGCCAGACTGTCAACTGGATCCCTGCGCTGTCGAGCTCTTCGACCTGGCTTAAGTCGAGCTCTACCGTCTGTTTGCCCTCTAAAAACGCACTGAGCTCGATATGCACATCTTGTACTTCGTAGATGGTTAATTCTGCTGGGAACTTAAAACACTCAGACATTACGATCACATCATCAATAACTTAGAGACGGCTTGAAGCATTTGTGCTGGCTTAAATGGTTTGACCATCCAGGCTTTTGCGCCTGCTTTTTTGCCTTCTTCCATCATGCTCTGTTGATTTTCAGTGGTCAGCATAATGACGGGTGTAAATTTGTATTGTGGCAGCTGTTTGACATTTTTGACGAACTCAATGCCGTTCATATTGGGCATATTGACGTCACTGATTATCAGGTGAACTTTGCTACCGGTGAGTTTACTGAGTGCATCTTTGCCATCGCAGGCTTCAATAACCTGATAGCCAGCCCCTGTCAGCGCAATATTTACGACCTGTCTTAAAGAATCAGAATCATCTACAACTAAAATGGTTTTACTCATAATGTACCCTCAGGCTGCATGTCAGAAAAAAGTAAGGTCGTCCACAGTGTCATCGTCCTTGCGATTGTTGCCGCTATGGCTAGATGCCAGAATATGTCGTTGCTCTCGGGTCGCAGCAGTACGAGACAGTGTGTCACTGATCCGCTGATGATTAAATCGGGCGGTGTCGCTTTGGCGGCGCTCTTCAATGAATTTATCCAACTCTTGTGTCATGATCTCCAGCGCAATCGTCACGCTGTCCTGGATCTGATCAACTCGGTCCTGAAACTGCAGGTCAACCAATATCTCCGAGATTTTTTGTCGATTATCTTCGTTAGAGGTCTGAAGTATTTGTGCCTGTTGCTCTACGTTTTGAGATAATGTGAGCCAGGTATCAATCACCTCGTTAATTTGGCGCTGATACTTTTCCGTCAACGCCTGGCGTTCGCTTAATTCACTTTCCATCATTGTCATGGAGCTTTGCATTGCCTGCGCGATAGACTCGACCATTTTGTTTATTTTGACCCCAGTGTCTCCACTTGAATTGGCCAGCGCGCGTACTTCATCTGCTACAACAGCAAAGCCACGACCATTGTCTCCGGCACGCGCTGCCTCTATGGATGCATTCAGAGCCAGTAAATTGGTTTGCTCTGCAATTTTCGCAACATCGATAGACATTGCTTGTAATTCTTTGCTCTGCTCGACCATGGTTTTAAATGTTTCGGTTCGTTGCTGTTGGCTGGTATTGGATTGTTCAAGATAAGCCAGGATTTGATTTAACTGGTCGCGGCTGTGTTGAGAGGTTTGCTGCAAGGTATTGGCACTGCTGTTATCCAGGTTGCTTAAGGTTGCAGTGATATTGCTCACTAACTGGGAGAACTCACCAGACATATTGTCAACCGCCTGCTTGGTTTGCTGACGGGCACTGTTGATTTGCTCCCGCAGCTGCGGGGTAATAGTATGGCCCAATTGCTCCAGGCAAGTGAGATCCGATTGCTGCCCGAGAGCTTGATCTGGTTGTGGTTCTGTTACTGGAGAGGCGTCTGCCCTGGCGGCTCGGATGCTCACATACATGGCTAGTCCAGATAGAGCTGTGATGACTAGCGCAAAGACCAGGTTTGACCCATACCAGGCGATGGCAAAGATGACTAACTGAATAGCAATGGAAAGTGGGATCATAGTTACGACCACTTTGACCTGTTAGATGATCCTTTAATCCTAGTCGAGTCTATTTATTGTGCAAATGCAAATAGTCACCTTGGATATTCCCGCGCTTTTACACCTGCCAGAGTGGGGTCGTACTTGCATCCTGTTCATTTAATTCATACAGTAGGGGAAATTTTCTCAAGAAGTACCTAGAATGACGAAAGACAACACACAAATGAGTAAAGAAGAACAACAAAAAATGCTTGCCCAGTGGCAACACACTTCTTTGCAGGCTGCTCAAAAGTATCTTGCAGAAAAGGGCATAGTAGGTATTAATATTCAAGCCAAAGAGTCCCGTATATTGCCGCCGATCTGTGGTGTCTGGAAAATTAAGGACAACCAGGGTAAAGGGTATTGGGTTATTTCAGGTAAAGTTCCAACAGATGCGATGCCAGTGAGCGGGGCTGCAGATGCCCGCGCTGCACTTAAGCACTTTTCTTATCAATGGCAAATTAAAGCTGATAAAATCTTGGGTGCAGAGCGTCCAGATCCAACCCAGACTGAGTATGCCAACTTTCTTATTCACCATGCCCATGGCGTGTATGATTTGGCCAACAAAGACCAGTTATGGGCTAATGTAGCATCGTAAAAGGCTCAGAGTTCATTTCTTTTACCGGGCATTTCATCCGCTGTCTTGGAATGCCTGCTTCCATAAACACACCGCCTTGTTTGGAAAAGCCGGACTTCAAAAAGGTGGGTACCTCGTCTAAGATGCATTGTACGAAGACGTTTTCATAGCCTTTTTGTTCCGCCAGGGTACTAAGAAAGCTGATCAAAGATTGGTAGGCCTCGCGATTTCTGTGAGCCCGAATGATCGCAATTCGACTGATCAGACCATCACAACATAATCTGCCGGTTCCAATCGGGCACTGATTTTCATCCCGCACGAGAACATGTTCCGCAGTTTTATCGTGTTGATCAAACTCTACTTCCCTTGGAAGGTGAAGTTCGCAAACAAAGACTCGTTCGCGGATTTGGCGCAGTTGTCCCTGAGTTTTTTGCCAACTCACTCTATCGACGTGGTAATTCATGATTGCCTCGCATCAAACATCATAATCACGCCTGATTAGGGGATCAGCCTGTGCTCTTTATTATTGTGGCATCGAATTTATCGATGCCTTATTGTGTGACTAACCCTCAGATTCAGGTAATTACACCCAGTCCTCAATGTAAAAGGACCCATCGTTAATAAGCGTAGTTAATGTTTGTTTAAATTCCAAACATGTAAACTCATCTAATAATGAAGATACGGGCGTACAACTCTGATCTGTCAGCTTTTTAACAGCTGGTAAGACCTCAAGTGGAAGTGTAAAATTTTGCCCATTCACACTCAGTATCACTGCGTGTGTCGTTAATTGATACAGTGCTCTGACGCCACCTGAGCGCACCAGGGTATCTTCGCTTGAAATATCATCTTGTAAGGAGTCAGCATTCAGTGGCGGATCGAGTGGGGCCAGATCCATTTCATGCTTAGGTTCACTGAGTGTCTGCCCCAGCCATTGGTCGAAGATCTCGCTGTCATGCAGTATTGCTTCCAGCATGGTGCGGATCTTCCCTTTGTCCTGACGACTGACCTCGCCGAGAGAATCTCGTAGCGTGAGGTCAGGGTCACTGTAACGGGTTGTACCTGATTCTGAGTCTATCAGGTGATCAGCTAGGCTTGAGAGCAGATCTTTTTGATCAGGGGCCCGAAAACCAACAGAATAGTTCATTGCATTTTCAACGGCATAGCCTTCATGAGGGCAGCCAGGTGGAATGTATAAGATATCACCTGGTTCCAGCTCTGCATCTATGCAGGCTTCAAATTGCTCTACTTGCAGCAGGCTTTTGTTCTGGGCAAATTGTTTTAGGCTGGCATCAGGCATGCCGACGCGCCAGCGCCTTTTCCCCTGGCCTTGAATAATAAATACGTCATATTGATCAAGGTGCGGACCAACGCCGCCCCCTGGCGTAGAAAAACTGATCATCAGATCGTCAATACGCCAGTTTGGAATAAAGCGAAAGGGTTCTAGCAAGCTGGCAGCCTGAGGGTGCCAGTGATCAACGGCTTGTACCAGCAAAGTACTGTGCTGCTCTGTCAGTAAGGAAAAATCTTCAAACGGACCATGGTGCGCATCCCAGTGATTGTCATGGTTGGTGACGATCCTAGACTCAATATTGTCTTCCATTGCCAGGCCAGCCAGTTCTTCTGGTGACAGTGGATCGATAAAATCCTGAAAGCCTTGTTTGATAAGTAAAGGTTTTTTTTGCCAGTACTGGGCGAGAAACGCAGCCTCAGTAAGGGCATTGATAGATAGCTGATACATAAAGTGACTCCAATAAAAAAGCGAAAGTCCGGCACTATGCCACGACTTTCGCTTCTCAGGCTTATATCTGAGTTATACCAATTTGCATAATTAAGCCGCCAATGCTGAGGTCAGGACACCTCGCTTGTCACCGGTCAAAAATGTCTGAACATATCTCTGAAGTATAGGTTCTGAGCGAACATTTTTAACACTATGAGCGGCAGATTTTATCTCTCAAACTGGTTTTTAAAACTTGGTATTAGTTTAGTTCATCAATGAAAGCTTCGGCGCGGCCAATGTAGTTGGCTGGCGTCATTAGCTTCATGTCAGCTTTTACGTGCTCTGGCAGATCCAGGCCATCGATAAACTCAGCCATAATTACCTGATTAACGCGCTTACCGCGAGTCAGCTCTTTGAGCTTTTCGTACGGCTTTTCGATACCGTATTTACGCATGACAGTTTGAATTGGCTCAGCCAGCAGCTCCCAGTTGTCATCCAGTTCAGCCAACAGGCGATCTGCATTCACTTCTAATTTGCTGATCCCTTTAAGGGTGGCTTGGTAAGCAATCAGGGTATAACCCATGCCAACACCCAGGTTACGTAGTACCGTAGAATCGGTCAAGTCACGCTGCCAGCGAGAAACCGGTAGTTTTTGTGCAAGATGAGTGAAGATTGCATTCGCAATACCTAGGTTGCCTTCAGAGTTTTCGAAGTCGATAGGGTTCACTTTGTGTGGCATGGTTGAAGAACCGATTTCGCCAGCAATGGTTTTTTGCTTAAAGTGGTTGAGTGCAATGTATCCCCACACGTCACGATCAAAGTCGAGCAGAATGGTGTTGAAACGTGCAACCGCATCAAACAGTTCCGCAATATAGTCATGCGGTTCAATTTGCGTGGTGAAAGCATTCCAGGTCAGGCCCAGGCTGGTCACAAATTGCTCAGCATGATTGTGCCAGTCGTAATCAGGGTAAGCGCTCAGGTGGGCGTTGTAGTTACCCACGGCACCATTGATTTTGCCCAGCATCTGAACGTTGGCAATTTGCTCACGTTGACGTTGCAAACGTACGTATACATTTGCAAATTCTTTGCCCATAGTCGAAGGAGAAGCGGGTTGACCGTGGGTGCGGGTCATCATCGCAACAGACTTATATTCAATCGCCTTTTCTTTGATAGCAGCCAATAGCTTATCGCAGTATGGCAGTAATACCTGATCACGTGCTTCACTCAGCATCAGACCATGAGAAAGGTTGTTGATATCTTCAGATGTGCAGGCAAAGTGAATAAACTCATTAACAGCCTGAAGCTCAGCGTTGTCTGCGACTTTCTCTTTTAACAGATACTCGACGGCTTTAACGTCATGGTTGGTTGTGCGCTCAATCTCTTTAACTCGTGCGGCATCCGCTTCACTGAAGTTATCAACAATGCTGTCTAGCAGGGCATTCGCCTGCTCACTGAAGGCTGGAACTTCGTTGATTGCAGCTGCGTTGGCCAGGGCTTGTAGCCAACGTACTTCAACCGTCACGCGATACTTGATCAGGCCGAACTCACTGAAAATACTTCTCAGCTCACTGGTTTTGCTACCATAGCGGCCATCTACTGGAGAGATAGCGGTTAACGCTGAAAGCTCCATAACTTCTCCTAACTAATTGGTTTTTGAACGATATTTAAATATAACTTTGTGCAGCAGTAATGATTTTTTTCTTTGCAAAGAAAAATTGACGACGCTTACCACCAAGCTGACGCCATAGTACTGCGCTGCGGATCCCGGCCAGTAACAGGGCCCGGATCTGATGTTGTACATGAGATTGTTTGAGCAACTCGGGCTTACCAAAAATCTGGATTTTTGGACCCACCGGACTTACAACCTGGCTATAGATATCAGCCAGAGCGGCAATGATTTGTTCGTCACCGATATCAAAATGCTGTAGTTGCCTGTCGAGTTGCTCAATGCGCTTACCCAGTTCAGCCAGTGCTTTATCATTGGCTGATAATGCGCGCTCTAACTGCATCAGGCTGCCCACATATTTGACCATTTCCACGTCTTTTTCACCTTGCGCACTCAGCTGATCTGCGAGTGCGCGACAGCCTTGCTTGACGGCACTGGGGTCTTCGTAGACATCCTGAGGGTTTTGCGGTGAAGTAATAGTGATACTTTTTAATATACTGTCCGTTTCGTGGCTGTTAAAAGTGCCATATCGAGCGCATTTCTGAACGAGTTTGGCAATGTGACACATTGCTGCCAGTGGGATCACGACTTCACGTTGCATTATTTGATCACCGACTCAATGATACCACCACCAAGACACACATCATCCAGGTAAAAGACCGCAGATTGTCCTGGTGTCACTGCTTTTTGCGGTTCATCAAATAACACACGTGCCATGCCATCCTGACCCACTAGTAATGTACAAGGGATGTCTTCCTGGCGATAACGGGTCTTGACTGTACAGCGCGTTGTGCCTTGTGGGCCAACTCGGTCAACCCAGTGGAGCTGATTGGCGTTCAGGCCATTGCTGAACAGGCGAGGGTGGTTTTTACCTTGCCCAACGATCAACACATTGCGTTCAACGTCTTTGTCGACTACGTACCAGGGTTCACCGGAGCCTTCTTTCATTCCCCCAATCAATAACCCCTTACGCTGACCCAAAGTGTGATACATCAGGCCTTCATGTTCACCAACATGGTTGCCTTCGCTGTCTTCGATATTGCCAGGTTGAGCAGGCAGAAACTTTTGTAGAAAGTCTTTAAATTTGCGCTCACCAATGAAGCAAATACCGGTACTGTCTTTTTTATTGTGAGTAATTAAATCTTGTTCTTCTGCAATACGGCGTACTTCCGGCTTTTCGATATTACCAACTGGGAAAAGTGTTTGTGCCACGTGCTCGTGACTGAGTGTATAAAGGAAGTAACTTTGATCTTTATTGTTATCCAGCCCACGTAACATGGCAAACTTACCATCTCGTTCCTCACGACGTACGTAATGGCCCGTTGCGATGTAGTCTGCACCCAGTGCTTCGGCGGCAAATTCAAGGAAAGCCTTAAATTTGATCTCTTTGTTGCACATGATGTCCGGGTTTGGCGTACGACCCGCTTTGTATTCGGCAAGGAAATACTCGAATACGTTATCCCAGTATTCTGCAGCAAAGTTAACGGTATGCAACTCAATGCCCAATTTATCGCATACTGCCTGAGCGTCTTTTAAATCTTCAGCGGCGGCACAGTATTCGTCATTGTCGTCTTCTTCCCAGTTTTTCATGAACAGGCCTTCAACCTGATAGCCTTGCTGTTTAAGCAGGTAGGCCGAAACGGAGGAATCTACGCCGCCGGACATACCGACGATGACTTTAATTTGACTGTTATCGCTCATAAACTCGCTGTGTATTTTGATTACAAAAAAGTGAGCTGCATTATAGCATGTAAATCAAGGTGCCCGGAAGTCGCGGGCTGATTAATCCCAAGTTTTTCATCACCGGGTTAAGTGGTTTTCATCACGCGATACTGGCCATTTTCAATCCCATCCAGGGTGTAGGGACCGATCTGGTAACGGATCAGTCGCAAGGTCGGGTAACCAACATGCGCTGTCATGCGCCTTACCTGACGGTTACGGCCTTCAGATATGGTGATCTCCAGCCAGCTAGTGGGAATGTTCTTACGCTCGCGGATAGGGGGGGTGCGTGGCCATACATCGGGAGCTGTGATCACGCGCACTTTGGCTGGTCGTGTCGGACCGTCTTTAAGTATGACACCTTCACGCAATGCCTCCAATGCGGTGTCATCTGGCTCACCTTCTACCTGGACCCAGTAGGTTTTGTAGGTTTTTTTCCCCGGTTCAGTCAGCTTATGTTGTAAGCGGCCGCAATTGGTGAGCAACAGTAGGCCTTCGCTGTCCCGGTCGAGTCGTCCAGCGGCATAAACATCTTTTATGTCAACAAAGTTGGCGAGTGTTTGGCGGTTCTGATCGTCGGTAAACTGGCACAGAACATCAAATGGTTTATTAAACAGAATGACTTTAACCTGATCTGGCGAGAGTTTGGGTTTATTCGTGCGTTGTGTGCCGGGGCGTTTATGAGTAGTGCGCTTGGCAGTGTGTGTTCGGTTTTTTGTGCGCTGTGCAGGCATAGTCACTAGTATAGCTGAGTTGCAATGGCGCGAGTGTAGCAAAGAATGGCGGCAAATAAAAAAGGTGGCTGTGAGGCCACCCTTTTTTTAGAGCAATTAACGCATTAAGCCATGTTAGCTAATACGTTATTCAGTGTTTTGCTCGGACGCATGGCTTCTGCTGCCAGTACATCGTTAGGCTGGAAGTAACCGCCAATATTCATTGCCTGGCCCTGAGCATCGTTCAGTTCCGATACGATTGTTGCTTCATTGTCTGTTAGACCTTTTGCAACGTCGGCAAATTTAGCCTGTAGCTCTGCATCTTGAGTTTGCTCTGCAAGTGCTTGTGCCCAGTACATAGCAAGATAGAAGTGGCTGCCACGGTTGTCGAGTTCTTTCACTTTACGTGAAGGAGACTTGTTCTCATCAAGGAATTTACCTGTTGCTGCATCTAGCGTATCTGCCAGTACTTGTGCTTTGCTGTTACCAGTTACCTGGCTCAGATGTTCAAGAGAGGCCGCTAGCGCCAGGAATTCACCCAGCGAATCCCAACGTAAGTGGTTCTCTTTTTCGAACTGTTGTACGTGCTTAGGCGCAGAACCACCAGCACCTGTTTCAAACAGACCGCCGCCGTTCATGAGTGGCACGATAGACAGCATTTTTGCACTGGTGCCCAGCTCAAGAATTGGGAACAGATCTGTCAGGTAATCACGCAGTACGTTACCAGTCACTGAAATCGTGTCCTGACCATCTTTCATGCGAGCAAGTGAGAATTTAGTTGCTTCAATAGGCGCCAGAATGTGAATTTCCAGACCCGCAGTGTCGTGCTCTGGCAGGTAGGCATTTACTTTTTTGATTAGTTCAGCATCGTGCGCACGGTTTTCGTTCAACCAGAATACCGCAGGTGTGTTAGTTGCGCGTGCACGGTTAACTGCCAGCTTAACCCAGTCTTTGATAGGTGCGTCTTTCACCTGACACATACGCCAGATATCGCCCTGCTCAACATCGTGTTGCAGCAATACGTTTCCTGCCTGGTCAACAACACGGATTTGACCAGCTGATGGTGCTTCGAAAGTCTTGTCGTGTGAACCGTATTCTTCGGCTTTTTGTGCCATCAGGCCAACGTTAGGGATAGTACCCATAGTCCGAGGGTCGAACGCACCGTGTTCTTTACAGAACTCGATGGTTGCCTGATACACGCCAGAGTAACAACGATCAGGAATGACGAAGCTAGTATCTTGTTGCTTACCTTCCGCATTCCACATCTGACCACTGGTACGGATCGCCGCTGGCATAGATGCATCGATAATAACATCGCTTGGTACGTGCAAGTTTGTGATGCCACGGTCAGAGTCAACCATTGCAATACTTGGACGCAGGTCATAAACGGCTGCTAAATCTGCTTCAATTTCTGCGCGCTTTGCATCGTCCAGGTTAGCTAGTTTGTTGTAAACGTCACCAATACCATTGTTTACATCTACACCCAGCTCTTCGAACGTGTCGCCATGCTTAGCAAATACTTCTTTATAGAAGACTTTAACAGCGTGACCGAAGATGATTGGATCAGAAACCTTCATCATGGTGGCTTTCATGTGCAATGAGAAAAGTACGCCTTTCTCTTTTGCAGCTTCTACTTCTGCTTCCAGGAAGCTACGTAGTGCACTTACGCTCATACGAGACGCGTCAATAATTTCGCCTGCCAATAGTGGCGTGCTTTTTTTCAGAACTGCAACCGTGCCGTCTGCGGCAACGTGTTCAATACGAACGTCAGTTGCTTGTGCAACGGTAGTTGATTGCTCAGAACCGAAGAAGTCGCCTTCGCTCATGCTGGCAACATAGGATTGTGAGTCTTTAGACCATGCACCCATTGAATGCGGGTTTTTACGTGCGTACGCTTTAACAGAAGCTGGCGCGCGACGATCTGAGTTACCCTCACGTAATACAGGGTTTACTGCACTACCTTTGATCTTGTCGTAAGTCGCTTTGATTTGGGCTTCTTTGTCGTCTTTTGGCTCTTCAGGGTAGTCAGGAAGGGCATAGCCTTTTTCTTGCAACTCTTTAATTGTCGCTTTTAGCTGCGGGATAGACGCACTGATGTTAGGGAGTTTGATGATATTGGCATTTGGCGTTTTGGCCAGTTCACCTAGCTCAGCCAGAGCATCACCAATGCGTTGCTCTTCGCTCAGAAATTCTGGGAAGTTCGCAATGACACGGCCTGCCAGTGAAATATCACGAGTTTCAACTTCAACACCAGCCGCATTGGTGTAAGCCTGGATAACTGGCAATAAAGAATAAGTTGCCAGAGCCGGCGCTTCATCTGTTTTAGTGTAAATAATTTTTGATGTCATCATCATTCCTAGATAGTTTAGGGCTAAACAGCCGTTCAACAAAGCAAAAGCTTGCTATTCAAGGACGTATCCGCATACACGATCTTTATTCAGCCATCAGCTTGGTGACCTGATAAGGGATCATCAAGCTGATGGCTGAGCTCGGCATATAGCAAGTTTGTTAGGTATTGTTACTCGTGGGCACAATAAAAATATCTAACACACCTGACGCGCCCTGAGGCATAACAAATTGGTTGGCTTGTTTGACATCGGCGGGGATTGTATCAACCAAATGACTAAGTCGCTAATGCAATTTAATAAACATATAAAATTTTATGAACTAAGGTGGAAGAAATGAGACTAATTAACGAAGGGGATTAAGCGAGAAACAAACGTAACCCGCTTTGAGTGTGCCAAAATCTTGCAATGCTACACAACTTCCTCCGCTATCGGCGCGATGTTGGTAGCGTGCAGGCCTTTGGGACCTTCTTGCAGATCGAATGTTACATCCTGACCGGCTTTAAGCGTTTTGTATCCATCCATTACAATCGTGGAGTAATGGGCAAAGATATCTTCTTCGCTGCCGTCTTCTACGATGAAACCAAACCCTTTGGCATTATTGAACCATTTGACTTTTCCGCAAGCCATACTTCTACATCCTTCTATAAGTTGACTAAATTAAGTTAATCTAACCTTTGAAATTTGCTAAGCTGCCCATATGATTAATATGTCCAGCTAGGTAAAGACTGTAGTTTATTTGGCCAGACAGTCAAGTTTTTAAAGCGATTTTTTAACAATTTATTTATTTTTCAATTCAAGTTGCTTGAGTTGATAAGACAAGACTATATTTTATTATGAGTGGGACAAACGAATCTGGTGTGGTTGACGCGGTCCGCGAGGAACAGAAGCAAAAGTTGCAACCGCCGCGCAAGTACAAAGTGATTTTAAACAATGACGATTACACACCAATGGATTTTGTCATTGAAGTTTTAATGACATTTTTCCGTATGGATAGCGAAAGAGCAACTGAAGTGATGTTGAAAGTACATCACGAGGGAAAAGCGGTATGTGGACTGTATCCTGCCGACATTGCCCATACAAAGGCTGAGCAGGTAAATCGATATGCTCGGGATCACGAGCACCCGCTGCTCTGTAGTTGTGAGCAGGAATGACCTTATATATTCTCGTTGGGGGTTGCCAATGCTAAATAAAGACTTAGAAATTACTCTGAATACCGCGTTTCGTGAGGCAAGAAATCGCCGTCACGAATTTATGACGGTAGAACATTTACTGCTCGCATTGATCGATAACCCGTCTGCCAGTGAAGCATTGAATGCTTGTGGCGTTGACACAGAGGGGCTAAAAAAGGAGTTATCCGAATTTATTGATGAGACGACGCCGGTCATTCCAGATTTGGAAGAAGACCGAGAAACACAGCCGACACTTGGCTTTCAGCGCGTATTACAACGTGCCGTTTTCCACGTGCAGTCTTCTGGTCGTAATGAAGTGACTGGTGTCAATGTGCTAGTGGCGATTTTCTCTGAGCAGGAAAGTCAGGCTGTGTATTTGCTGAAAAAAGCAGATGTCAGCCGATTGGATATTGTTAATTATATTAGTCATGGTATTTCGAAATCGGACGACGAAGTTGAGCCGGAAGATAACGAAGAAATCCATGAAGAGAGTCACGAAGCTGCGTCTGAAGAAAAAACCAAATTGGAGAACTTTACCGCCAATTTGAACGTGCTGGCCAAAGCGGGTCAAATTGATCCTTTGGTTGGGCGCGATCAGGAAGTAGAAAGGACCATTCAGGTCCTATGCCGCAGAAAGAAAAACAATCCACTGCTGGTTGGTGAGGCAGGTGTTGGTAAAACGGCGATTGCTGAGGGCTTGGCGTATCGGATTGTTAATGAGCTGGTGCCAGAAGTGATTGCCGATGCTGTGGTGTATTCACTGGATATGGGCGCATTACTTGCCGGGACTAAGTATCGGGGTGACTTTGAAAAGCGTTTCAAAGCATTGCTGAAGGAATTACAAGCAAAACCGAATGCCATCTTATTCATCGATGAAATTCACACAATCATAGGAGCTGGAGCGGCGTCTGGTGGTGTGATGGACGCCTCAAACTTGATTAAGCCTTTACTATCAAGTGGTCAGCTCCGTTGCTTAGGGTCAACTACGTATTCTGAATTTAAAAACATTTTCGAAAAAGATCGTGCCCTGGTGCGGCGTTTCCAGAAAATTGATGTAGTAGAGCCGAGTGTAGCTGATACCGCGAAAATTCTTAGCGGTCTGAAAGAACGTTACGAAGAACACCATGGTATCCGATATACCCAAAAAGCGTTGAAGGCAGCTGCTGAGCTGAGCGCAAAGTACATTAATGAGCGTCACTTGCCTGATAAAGCCATCGACGTGATTGATGAAGCGGGTGCAAATCAGCGTCTGTTGCCAGCTTCTCGACGTAAAAAAACGATTGGTGTTGCTGATATTGAGCAGATAGTGTCTAAGATTGCACGCATTCCTCAGCAGAATGTGTCATCAAGCGACAAAGAAGTGCTTAAGAATTTGGATCGTAATCTGAAGATGCTTGTCTTTGGTCAGGATGAATCCATTGATGCGCTGACTTCTGCCATTCGTTTATCACGCTCAGGGTTGGGCAGTGAGGATAAGCCAATTGGTTCATTCTTGTTTGCGGGCCCAACTGGGGTTGGTAAAACGGAAGTGACTAAGCAACTGGCGAAGTGTATGGGCATTGAGTTTGTGCGCTTTGACATGTCTGAGTACTCTGAGCGCCATGCGGTGAGCAGATTGATTGGTGCGCCTCCTGGATATGTTGGCTTCGAACAGGGCGGTTTGCTGACCGATTCGGTGATTAAGCATCCACACTCTGTAGTGTTACTGGATGAAATTGAAAAAGCGCATCCGGATATCTACAACATCTTATTACAGGTTATGGACCACGGTACACTGACCGATAATAACGGTCGTAAAGCCGATTTCCGCAACGTAATTGTGGTGATGACAACCAATGCGGGTGTTCAGGAAACCGTGCGCCAATCTATTGGTTTCCAGCAGCAGGATCATTCGCACGATGCTATGGTTGAGATCAATAAGGTGTTTACGCCTGAGTTCAGAAACCGTCTGGATAATATTATTTGGTTTAACCACCTTGAGAAAGACGTTATCTTGCAGGTCGTCGATAAGTTTATTGTTGAACTACAGGCGCAGCTTGATAAGAAATCTGTCTGTCTTGATCTGACCAATGAAGCGAGAGATTGGCTGTCAGACATCGGTTACGACAAGTCCATGGGCGCGCGTCCAATGGCCAGGGTGATACAGGACAACCTTAAAAAGCCGCTTGCTAATGAGATTTTGTTTGGTGAGCTGGTTGATGGTGGGACTGTCACTATATCTGTTAAAGATAAGAAGCTGTCGTTTAAGTTCGAGTCTAATGTGGTTGAACCTGCTTAACCTCGACTTAAGATGACAAAAAGCCCGGCAATCGCCGGGCTTTTTGTTTTAATCGTCTCTTTGCATCCGCTTAGTGTGGTAAGCGTTACTGAGCTGGGCGAATTAACGCGCGCGGAAGACGATACGTCCTTTGCTCAGATCATAAGGTGTCATTTCAACAGTCACCTTGTCACCGGTCAAAATACGGATGTAGTTTTTGCGCATTTTGCCAGAGATATGTGCCACAACTACGTGACCATTTTCCAATTCAACACGGAACATAGTATTTGGTAAAGTGTCAAGGACCGTGCCTTGCATTTCAATAACGTCTTCTTTCGCCATGGGGAGCGTATCACCTCTTTGATAAGTTTAACGGTGCAGATTTTGCCGAAAAGCGCGCGATAAGTAAAGGCAGGAGCGCTTATTTTTGTAATCTAAATGTTTACCCAGACATCGCTTTTGAACTGTTGTGCAGGTAAATATTGTTGCTTATAGCGCATTTTGGCGCAGGCATCTATCTGGTAACCAAGATAGAGGTACGCTTTATCATGTTGGCGGGCAAAGTCTAATTGGGCCATGATCATGATAGTCCCCAGGCTCAATTGAGCATATTCGGGGTCAAAAAAAGTATAGATAGCCGATAGAGCGGTGGGCATGGTATCCGTGACTGCAACGGCTATGAGCTGGTCTCTGTGCCACAGCTCTATGAAAGTGATGGGCAGCCAGCGACAAAACAAAAAGCTCTCGTACTGTAGCCGGTTGGGCGGATACATAGAGCCATCGCTGTGGCGCATAGTGATATATTTTTCGTATAACTGATAATAGTCAGGTTGTTCCTGAGTACTGTATTCAAAGCGAAACTCTGGGTTTATTTTATTCCACTTGCGCTTTTGTGAGCGCGAAGGGGTATAAGCATCTGCAAGTACACGTACTGACTGGCAGGCATGACAGGCAGGGCAGTGTGGACGATATATCTGATCGCCACTCCGGCGAAAACCAAATGAGAGCAAGGTCTCAAATCGGGATGGTGTATAACAGTTGCTATCCAGGATAACTAACAACTGCTCTTTTCTGTCTGCGAGGTAACTGCAATCAAACTGTTGGCTCAGTCCAATTTTTGAAGGGAAATGTTCAGTCATATATCGCCCTCAATGGTTGCGGATGCCACATCGATTCAGGCACTTGATAATGGCTTGCTGCTTTAAGTTTAGCTAAAAATTCTCTTCGTGAGATGACTTTTGCACCTAAAGACACCAAATAAGGGTTCTCCAGCTGGCAGTCTATGAAATGGGCATCATGGCGCTTGAGCCAGTTGACCAATGCCCACATAGCCAGTTTGGATGCATCGGGTTTGCGGTAAAACATTGACTCACCGCAAAAAACACCATTTAACATCACTCCATATAAACCGCCAATCAGGGTGCTCTCGTGCCACACTTCAACGCTGTGTACGAACCCTTCATCATGGGCTCTCAGATAAGCATCGAGCATGGCACTGTTAATCCAGGTACCTTCTTTATCAAGCCGTTGTTCTCTACATGCCTTAATAACCTGCTCAAATGCTGTGTTAACAGTAACCTGCGGCGCAAGTTTTCGCAGAGACTTTTTGAGTGAACGGCTGACATGGAACTCATTTAAGTCGAGGATCCCCCGTTCGCTCGGCGTCCACCACATAATGGGCTCTCGTTCATTGAACCAGGGGAAAATACCTTGCTGATAGGCGCGACGCAGCCTTGTGGTACTCAGGCATCCACCTACGGCCAGCAGCCCATCTGGATCTTTGAGTGCAAAATGGCAGGGAGGAAAAATAAAATCGGTAGCAGACAGATGAAACAATTGCTGAGTCATATTCGCGGATCTGAATTACAAACTAAAAACCTCGGGGATGAAGTCAGTCTAACCTATTTTTGCTTAGGCGTGGGGATTTTATATTGGAAGACGTGCGTTAAGTCACACGTCTTCCTGCAGGCGTTACTTAAGGTTGTCTAAGTAACGCTCTGCATCCAGGGCTGCCATACAGCCTGTGCCCGCAGAGGTAATTGCCTGGCGGTAGATGTGGTCAGAGACGTCACCAGCAGCAAAAACGCCTTCAACACTGGTTTGAGTGGCATTGCCGTTTAGGCCTGATTGTACAACCAGGTAGCCGTCTTTCATTTCCAGCTGATCTGCAAACATGTCTGTATTTGGTTTATGGCCGATCGCAATAAACACACCAGCAAGGTCTAGCTGTTCAGTGGCGTCAGAATCGGTATCTTTAATACGGATACCCGTCACACCCATGTCATCGCCCAGGACCTCATCGAGCGTTTTGTTCAGGTGAAGTACAACGTTACCATTGTTTGCCTTTTCCATCAGACGGTCTGACAGGATTTTTTCACTGCGGAAAGTGTCACGTCTGTGGATCACGTGTACTTCTTCAGCAATGTTTGACAGATACAGCGCTTCTTCAACCGCTGTATTACCGCCACCAACAACCGCAACTTTTTGTCCGCGATAGAAGAATCCATCACAGGTTGCACATGCTGACACACCGCGGCCCTGGAAGTTGGTTTCTGATTCCAGACCCAGATACTTAGCAGAAGCACCTGTCGCAATGATCAACGCATCACAAGTATAAGTACCCTGATCACCTGTTAAAGTGAAAGGACGCTTAGTGACATCAACTTTATTGATGTGATCAAAAATGATCTCAGTCTCGAAGCGCTCAGCGTGCTCTTTCATGCGATCCATCAGTGCAGGGCCTGTCAATCCATGCGCATCACCTGGCCAGTTTTCAACTTCAGTAGTGGTAGTCAGCTGACCGCCTTGTTGCATGCCTGTGATCAGTACTGGGTTAAGGTTAGCACGGGCTGCATAGACCGCGGCAGTATAGCCTGCAGGTCCTGAGCCTAAGATCAATAGTTTGCAGTGTTTTGCATCACTCATGTAAACAATTCCTAAAAATAAATTTTATCTTCTCTAGTTAGTGCTGCCGATTCTATGAATTTCAAGCCAGAAGTAAAATAAATTGCAAAAATCGATTTTTTATAAAATGACAAGCTGTCAAATATACTGTACTTGCTGAGAATTTGCGCCACAAGCGTGTAAATGAACGGTATTTCATGACCTGAGAGTTTTTTTTTGCTATGTTCTAGGGAATTTTTCTCTGTCTATTTGACGTTAGTCTGTTTTTAAAGGTAGTTATGGCATTTTGGCAGGATAAACCTGGGTTTTCACTGGAAGCGGAAAGTTGCAGAATACTCACTGACGCGAAACAGTATCATACACAGCTTTTGACACTCATTCGCGGTGCACAGCAACGCATTTATTTAACCGCGTTGTATTTGCAAGACGATGAGGCGGGTCGTGAAATACTCTCTGCTTTACATAAGGTAGCAACAGAGCGGCCACAACTGGAGATCCATGTGCTGGTCGATTTTCATCGTGCTCAGCGTGGTCTGATAGGCGAAGCCAAATCAGAAGGTAATGCGAAGCTGTATTGTGATATGCAAGCACAGTTTGGCTCACAGGTTAAAGTTTACGGTGTGCCGGTCAAAGCAAAAGAGCTATTTGGGGTACTTCATCTTAAAGGGTTCGTGATCGATGACACTGTACTTTACAGTGGCGCCAGCATTAACAATGTCTATTTGCAGTATGGTGATAAATACCGCCTTGATCGCTACTTTGTGATTAAGAACCCCGCACTTGCGGCAAGCTTCTGCCATTTCCTGGATACTTATTTGCTTTCCAGCGAGGCGGTTCCGAGGTTGGATTTACGCCCACTTAAACCGTTTTCAGAGTTAAAGTTGGCGCAAAAGCAGCTGATGAAGCAGCTCAAAAAAGCTCAGTACGACATGAGTGCGGCAACCGCGGAAAAGGGCTTAAATGTGCGTGCTTTTCTGGGGTTTGGTCGCCGTACTAACAAGCTAAATCGACTTATCAAAGCCTTGTTCGACACTACAGAGCGTGAGCTGTTGTTATACACACCTTATTTTAATTTTCCGGCTCCCTTACTGCGCTCATTGCGAAGGTTGCTCAAAGAAGGTAAGACCGTCACCATAGTGATTGGTGATAAAACCGCAAACGACTTTTATATTTCGCCTGATCAGCCGTTTAGTCGTATTGGTGCTTTGCCTTATTTGTACGAGACCATTTTGTACAAGTTTCTTAAATCGCAAAGACGTTATCTCAATGCCGGTCAGTTGAATGTTTACTTGTGGCGCGATGGCAATAACTCATTTCATCTGAAGGGGATTAACCGGGATAATCAGGTACATCTGATGACCGGCCATAATCTCAATCCGCGTGCCTGGGGCCTGGATATCGAAAATGGTATTCTGATAGAAGACCCTGAGCAGCAACTCGAGCAGGCCATTAATCAGGAACGTGATGCTATTCTAGCTAACTGCACCAAACTGGCCGGTCCGCAGGATCTTGAAACTGTGGATGATTATCCATCACCAGTGAAGAAAATACTTGGCCAGGCAAAGCGGGTTAAAGTTGACTTTATTATCAAAAAGTTCATCTAAATAAAAAAGGGCCTGATGGCCCTTTTTTATACGCCACTGTTATGAGTTGGTATTGTCATAGGCATGGCTGTGGACATTGGCTGCACGACCTGAAGGATCCGCGTTTTGCTCAAATGACGCATCCCAGGCCAGTGCTTCGGGCGTGGAGCAGGCGACTGATTTACCGTGAGGCACACATTTGGCTGCCGCATCCCCAGGGAAGTGTGATTCAAAAATACAACGATAGTAGTAAGCCTCTTTGCTATCCGGGGTGTTGATAGGAAAGCGGTACTGGGCGCTGGCTAGCTCCTGATCGCTGACCTTCTCGTCAACATACTCTTTTAGCGAGTCTATCCAGGAATAACCAACACCATCGGAGAATTGCTCTTTTTGACGCCAAAGCACATCGTCTGGCAGGTAGCCATCGAATGCTTCACGAATGATGTGTTTTTCAATGCGTCCTTCTTTACACATTTTATAATCCGGGTTAGTACGCATGGCTATATCCACAAACTCTTTGTCGAGGAAAGGTACTCTGGCTTCCACTCCCCACGCAGCCATGGACTTGTTCGCACGCAGGCAGTCAAACATATGCAGTTTAGAAACTTTACGGTTAAGCTCTTCATGGAATTCCTGGCTATTGGGGGCTTTATGGAAATACAAATAACCCCCAAACAACTCATCAGCTCCTTCCCCTGAAAGCACCATTTTTATCCCCATGGCTTTGATGTAACGTGCCATCAGATACATCGGGGTAGATGCCCGAATTGTCGTGACATCGTAGGTTTCTAGATGATAAACCACCTCTTTAAGTGCATCGATACCCTGCTGCACGGTAAAGTGGATTGGGTGATGAACTGTGCCTATCTGATCGGCGACCTTCTGCGCAGCTGCCAGGTCAGGTGATCCTTCCAGGCCGATGGAGAAGGAGTGTAGTTTGGGCCACCAGGCTTCAGTCGCATCATCGTCTTCAATGCGTCGCGCCGCAAATTTTTGCGTTATGGCCGAAATAACGGATGAGTCCAGGCCCCCAGAGAGTAACACGCCGTAAGGCACATCACACATGAGCTGACGTTTTACGGCAGCTTCTAATGCCTCTTTGACCGTACCAGGTTCCGCCTTATTATCCTTAATCGCATCAAATTGCTGCCAGTCTCGCTGATAATAGGGTCTCAGCGTGCCTTCTTTTGAGTACAGGTAATGTCCTGGCGGAAACTCTTCAATTTGATTGCAGATAGGAGTGAGCGCTTTCATTTCACTGGCGACATAGAAGTTACCATGCTGGTCACGACCTGTGTATAGCGGAATAATACCAATATGGTCGCGACCAATCAGGTAGGCATCCTCTTGCTCATCGTACAGGCAAAAGGCAAAAATCCCGTTCAGATCATCCAGAAATTCAGGGCCTTTTTGCTTGTATAGTGCCAGTAATATTTCACAGTCTGATTGGGTTTGAAAGGTGAAAGGGACGCTTAGTTGCTGCGCCAGTTCCTTGTGGTTATATATTTCACCATTTACGGCAAGAATATGCGTCCGCTCCGGGTTGTACAAAGGTTGTGCGCCACTGGATACGCCAACGATGGCGAGTCGTTCGTGCACCAGGATTGCTTTCTCACTGGCATAAACACCGGACCAGTCGGGCCCGCGGTGGCGTAAACGCTTAGACATTTCTATTGCCTGCTCACGCAGAACGCTTGGGTCGGATTTAATTTCCAACACACCAAAAATTGAACACATAATGGACCTCATTCCTGTTAGCTATTATTGTCGAGCACCTGTATTTTCGGTGTCTCGTGCTCATAGTACTATCAGAAATGGGGTATCAAGTCACATAAAAAACTGTGATTTTGGTGAGTAAATGCCGCCCTATTTTGGTGCAAAAATGAACCAAAATAGGGCGGTGTGGCTAGTGAGTGGTGCCCGCAGCAATCTGCAGGTCAGTATCATGGGTCAGCGCAGAGGAAATCATGACTTTGAGCGCATCAACGACCTGAGGAGCACTCATACTGGGTGCACCGATTTGGTGCGTGGCTTGTTCGGGTAAGTAAGGGATATGAATGAAGCCACCACGACAATTGAGCTGATGCTCATTGATATAGTGAAGTAATCCGTACATGACATGGTTACACACGTAAGTGCCGGCGGTATTCGAAATACTGGCCGGGATCTGTGCTTGTCTGAGGTCATTGAGCATATGTTTAACCGGGAGTGCAGCAAAGTAGGCGGCAGGCCCTCCCGCTAATACCGGCGTATCTATCGGCTGAGCACCGGCATTATCCGGAATACGTGCATCGTTAATATTGATAGCAACACGTTCAATAGAAATATCCGCGCGGCCACCTGCCTGGCCCACACACAGAACCAGCGCAGGGGCATATTTATCTATGGCTCTGTTCAGTTGTGTTAAGGCATGATCAAACTCGCAAGGAAGCTCCTTGGTACGGATTGTGTGTCCTGCTACGTGGCAACCGTCGAGCTGGTGTACAGCCTGCCAGGAGGGATTAATCGATTCACCGCCGAAGGGCTCGAAACCCGTCAACAATACGGTTTTATGCGTTCCTTTAGTCATTGAAGATGACTCCATACATGAGCAAGATGTTAATGATTAACAGCGACAAAGCTGTCGGAATTTGAACTTTGATAACCTGATATTTGTCTTTCAGATCTAATAGTGCTGCCGGAACTATATTAAAATTGGCGGCCATAGGCGTCATCAAAGTTCCGCAATAACCTGAATACATACCGATGGCAACTAACGGGGCCGGACTTGCGCCATGACCCTGAATTAGAAATGGCACGGCAATGCCGGCTGTCATAACAGGGAAAGCAGCAAATGCATTACCCATGACCATTGTAAACAGGGCCATACCGACACAGTAAATAACAACCAGCATGAAGCGGTTGTCGGGAGAAACAAATAATGTGACCAGATCTTGAATGGCAGTGCCGGTATTGGCGACGATGAACACCCCTCCCAGCATCGCGAGCATTTGCGGCAGAATTGCGGCCCAGCCTATGGAATCGACCAGGCGTCGTGATTCCCCCAGAGCCTGAAACGGGCTGCCACCGGTAAACTTCCAGCTGACTAACAGTGCGACTGTACAGGCCAGCGTCAGTGCTGCAAGGGTCACATGACTCTGGTCGAATACAAACAACCCTGCTACCTGAATATCTTTGAGCAGGATAGTACACACCACAGTTACTATGGGGATAAGCACTGCGGGAATAAACAGCTTATTACCGATCCGTCGGGCACTGGCAGTCTGCACTTCGTCACTGGGTACATCGTAGCTGCCCATGGAGACCTTGCCCATTCCGGCCAGTATTGCGATGGCGATGACAAAGCTTCCTACCCAGCGATGGGTCAGGTTTTCTCCCAAATAGGCGGCAGATAAATCACCAAACAGAAACACACTACCAAATAATCCCCAGAACAAGGCGGTAGTTAGTCGTTTTGGGTGGTGTTTATCTTGCAGTGTTTTGACCACCAAAAATAACACCACGAAGCCGATTAGCAGATATATATTATCAATCGACAGGATAGCAGGCTGCGCACTGGCAGAGGAGGCTATTGTGCTCATGCCAATTCCTCCCGGGCAACTGAATTGCTTGTATTGGAGCCGTTTTGCTCGGCATGCAGGGCAATTTGCGTTCGTATCTTGGCTTCCAGTCTGGCCAGTCGAAACAGGTGGACAATCAATGCCGCAATGGCTGTCGGAATAGCCCATAAACCAATATGAAGAGGTTCAATTCCCGTAATGCCATTTTCTCTTAAAAAGGCATCCATCAGTAATACGGCACCAAAGGCGATGAAAATATCTTCACCAAAGAAGACGGCAATATTATCACACGCTGCGGCATGCGCACTGATCATATCCCGGACAGGTTTTGGCAAATCGCCATGCATGTTACTTGCTGCACCAAGCGCCATAGGCGCTAATAAAGGACGCACTGTTTGAGGCTGACCTGCAAGGTTGATGAGCCCAAGTGCGGCACTACATTCACGCACAACAAAATAGACGCTGAGGATCCGCGCTGTGGTGGCACTTTTGATACTGGCTATCCAACTTTTGGCATGCTGCTGTAAGCCATAGCGTTCTAAGATAGCAATCACAGGCAAGAGTAATAAAAAGCTCGCTAACTGGCGGGAGTTAAGAAATTTTTCTCCAAAGGTTTCCAGCAAAGTCAGGTAATCTAAATCGACTGCCCAGCCGGTGACGAGCCCGGCACAGGTCACGACCAGCAGAGGGTTAAAACGAAAGGCAAATCCGAGGATCACCACCAGTATCCCTGTAAGGGGTAAAAAATTAAGTTCGCTCACGAAATACTCCTGTCGCGATGTGTCAGCGCAATGCGCAGTTGGTTGAGATGATATTGTTGTTGTTGTATCTCTTGGTATGCCTGAGCTGGGGTGACGAGCGTGAAGCTAATGCTATCTCCGGCACTCAATTGAGCAAAGTATCTCAGATCCGCCGCAATCACCTGAGCGACCATTGGGTAACCGCCTGTGGTTTGACAATCATTCAGCAATACAATAGGCGCGCCGTTTGGCGGTAGCTGAATGGTGCCAGGTAATACGGCCTGACTGTTGATAGAAACCTGATGAGTGACTAGCTCAGAGCCCGAAAGTCGCATACCCATTCTATTGCTATCTGGCGATACCTGCCATTGCTGAGTGCACAATAGCTGCTGTGTTGTAAGGGATAACCGTTCGCAATGTGGGCCCTGCAATATGCGTATTTTCTTGTGGTAGGGAGGTTGAAGTGCGCCAGCACTGCTTTTTTCTATACAGCTTTCATAGTGCAGCTGATCGCCGGCGGCCAATGCTGAACCATTTATGCCACCAAATCCCGCCTGAATATCGGTCGAGTGTGAGTCCAACGTGGCTTTCAGGCTGAACCCACCTTCGACACTCAGATAGGCACGCAGTGCCTCAGAGCTCGAGGCGAAGCTCAGGATCTGACCTGGCTTGCTAAAATAGCGCCAGCCGGGTGTCAGTGGTGTATCGTCAAGGCGTGCACTCAGGTCTCCCCCGGTCAGTGCAAAATTGGTGGCTGTCGTGAATTTTAGCTGGGCTAGTCCGACCGTGATTTCAAGTACCGCGGTATTTGGCGGGTTATCCAGTAACAGGTTGGCAATCTGCAGTGCCATGGGGTCCATCGCACCACTTTGCGAGACCCCCAGGTGACGATGCCCATGTCGTCCTAGATCCTGGATACATATTTGCACGCCGGGCTTAATGACTTCTAGCATAGGCCCTCCTTCTGTGGCACAAATTTGACGTTATCACCTGGCTGAAACAAGCTGGGGGACTGCGCATTGGCATCGAATAAGCGAGTAATGCTGTTACCCAGCAGCCGCCAGCCGCCGGGAGAGGCGCTGGGGTAAATCGCACTTAAATCTTCAGCGATGGCGACAGAGCCGGCTGGCACATGTGTTCTGGGTGAGCTGAGACGGGCAACCTGAAGCTGCTCTGGCACACTACCCAGATAGGCAAAACCAGGTAAAAAACCCAGAAATTTGACCTGATAAGTCGGTGAACTATGCAGCTCGACGATGTCTTGTTGCGATAAGTTCAGCTGTTCGGCCAGTGGTGCCAGATCTGGGCCTGCTTCTCCTCCATATATAACCGGGATTTTGTGAGTGTTGGGTTGAAAGTCTTCTGCACTGAGTGCATGCCATTGGCTGAGTAATGCCTCTAGCCATTTAGTACCCTGTGTAGGGTCTTGCAAAACCAGGGTAAGAGAAGTTTTTCCAACTACAATATCTGTGTACCCGGCCTGTTTTTGCAGGTAGCGATGTAGGGCAAACAAACGGTTCTGTTGTTCGTTGTCGAGTCGGGCGCAGTTAAGGTCGAGTACAACAGCTTGCTCGCCGAGCAGATAAGTCTGTTCTTGTGTCATGGTTTCTTATTTTCATTTCATTGTCTTCACATGTGGCGGCCCATAAGTGTCGGTTCACTCAGAGGGACACCCGGGCAAAGCATAGCAAGCTTATTGTTGGCTGTCTTGCCAAACCTGTCCAGCGTTGTCAGTCTGAGAGCTGACCACAGCTAAAAAAAAGCCATGCAAGGGTTGCATGGCTCTCATCGGTTGGGATTGAGTTAGTTGCTTAACAACCATTCACTCAACAGGCGTACACCAAACCCGGTGCCACCTGGAGATACTTCACCTTTACCTGTGGTAGTTAGTGCATTTCCGGCAATATCAATATGTAACCAGCGCGTATCACCGGCAAAGTGCTGCAGGAATGAGGCCGCGGTGGTTGCGCCAGGGCCACCGGAACCAATATTGGCAAGATCCGCGATATCGGATTTCAGCATATCTTTGTAGCCCAGAGGAAGTCTCCATAGCGGCTCATTGACGGCTTTGCCTGCAACCGTAAACTCTGTGACCAGCTGGTCATCATCTGAGAAAACTGCTGCATAGCGGTTACCGACTGCACGGATTTTTGAGCCTGTCAGCGTCGCAAGGTCAACCATTACCTCTGGCTTGTAGTAGGTGCGGGCGTACCACATAGCATCACTCAATACCAGGCGGCCTTCCGCATCGGTGTTGAGGATTTCGACACTCAGACCTTCTGCTGTACGCAGTACGTCACCAGGCGCGATAGAGTTTTCAGAAACCATGTTCGCGGCCATGCCCATCACAGCAACAACGTTCACATCTGCTTTTGCCAGTGCCATGGCCTTCACTGTACCCAGTACCGCAGCAGCGCCAGCCATATCTGATTTCATGCGGGCGATAGATTTACCTGTTTTGATGCTATAACCGCCTGAGTCAAACGTGATCCCTTTACCAACCAGTGCGATTGGGGTGTCGTTATTTCCTTTATAATGGGCTACGACCAGGCGTGCGCCTTCTTTACTGCCTCTGCCAACACCTTCTAACGCGTTCATTCCCAGAGACTTAAGTTGCTCAGGTTCCAGGATTTTAACTTCAACACCATATTGCTCAAGTTGTTTTGCGGCATTTGCAAAGTCAACTGGCGTCATTTCAGTCGGGACCTCTGAGGTCAGGTCACGCGCCAGAAAAACACCTTGTTCGATATAGCTTAAAGTTGTGTACTCGGCCTGGGTCTGACGCTGGTCATCAACACTCAGGCTATAGGTCATGCTGTGTGTATTTGGTTCTTTTTTGTATAGTTCAAAAGTGTGGTCGCGCAGATTTGCTCCATGTGCATATTGTGCAGCAAGCGCATGATTGCTTAGCTGACCATTAACGCCTTTAAATGCGACACTAACGGTACCAGCTTCTTTTTTCTCAAGCTTGGCATGCAGGTTACCACCAAGCTTGGCCATTTTTGCGCTATCCAGCTCATCACGCTCGCCAAGACCAACGACCAGAATGCGCTTGTGTTTTGAGTCCACTGGCGCCAATACTTCTACAACCTTGCCGTAATCACCTGTAAATTTGTCTGCTTCAAGTGCTTTGGTAAGCTGTTTACGGGTATCTCTGTCAAGAAATTTAAATGCATTGCTTTGCTCACTATCCTGAAACACAACCAGTGCATCGGTTTTTTCGTTCAGTTTACTGGTGAATTGGATGTCAGCGGCCAAAGCCGAAGCTGAGCCGAAAAGTGCGACGCTGAGTGCGCAAAGACGAGTAGATAATGACATTGATTAAACCCTCAATAACTAATTTGGGTTTTGTTTTACCCTAAACGCTCAGATTAATTAATTAAATGTCGTTGAATGACACAGAATCCTAGTTAAAGTGCGGGATGGTAGGTTTTTTCCCCGAAAGTGAAATTGCAGTTAGGGTTTCGCGGTCTCAGTAGACAACAGATATTTATTTAAAGGATACCGGAGTGAATAAACGACTAATTCTGGGATTTACGCTGATAAGTGCAGTGAATCTGGTGAATGCTGGTGAAGTCTCTGTCAACAGTACGACACCTGAGCAAGCTAGCTCGCATATTAAAACGTTGGTTTTGGGATCTGGGTGTTTTTGGGGGGCAGAAAAACGTTATGAGGCTTTACCCGGTGTGATAGATGCCGAGTCTGGCTATGCTGATGGCCGCGGGTTTAAAGCAAGTTACAAGGCAATTACGGCACCCAGCAGGCGTTTTGATCCTAACAACTATGCTGAAGTAGTACGGGTCACTTACAATGCCAGTCGGCTTTCGACCGCGTCTTTGCTTAAAGCTTATTTTGAAAGCCATGACCCGACTCAGAAAAACCGTCAGGGCAACGACATAGGTACACAATACCGCTCGATAATACTGTACACCGATGAAGCGCAAAAAAAGCAGGCTATTTCGTTAACAGAGCAGTATCAGGTGTTGTTGACGGAAGCGGGATATGGCCAAATTCAGACTGAGCTTAAACCGCTTGCAGCTTTTGTTCGGGCAGAAGAATATCACCAGAATTACCTAGTGAAAAACCCCAATGGGTATTGCCCGGATCACAGTACAGGTGTCACTTTTGTCGATGTGGCAGAGCAGCAAGTTGACAATGACGCTTTGCTAACGGGCAAGCACGTGGTTGTGATTGATGCGCCTTACTGTCCCTATTGTGACAAGTTTAAGCAGCAAGTTGTGAACGACTATCAGGGCAGCATTCCTTTACATTATCGCCGTGCCAGTCAGTTGCAGGGGCTGAGTATCATGTCTGCAACTTGGGCAACACCTACCATTTTATTTCTTGAAAATGGTAAAGAAGTTGCGGGCTTTCAGGGCTATATGAATCGTAAGGAATTCTATCAGGCGCTGGGTGCATTTAAATTGGGTGACAGCGACGCTTTTAAAACCGCATTTGAGCAGGGCACAGACAGGCCGTTTTGTAAGCAATATGACTTGTTCAAGAAAACAGGGGATGGGGTCTTTGTTGATAAGCTCAGTGGTCAGCCTTTATTTGATACGAAAGATAGGTTTAATTCGGGCACTGGCTGGTTGTCATTTAAGCATCCGGTCGCTGACAGTGTGACTTATCATGAGGATAATAGCCATGGCATGCAACGCGTTGAGATCCGCTCCAGTTCATCCGGAATTCATCTGGGTCATGTGTTTGCTAAGGAAGGGCCCGGTGGAAGCGATCGCTACTGCATTAATGCGACCGTATTAGAGTTTAAATCAAGACAAGATTATCAGGCAAATCACGCTTCATCTGACTGAGTAACTTGGTCTGAGCTAAAGGACTAGCACCCGATAGCCTGAGACAGCGGACAATTGTTGATAGACTCTTCCCAGCAAAAGCGGTTTTCGGTAGGCGCACAGTTATTGAAATAGCTTTTTGGACGACCTCCTGCAACCTCTGGCGTCGCTTGCATTGCCAGTGCTTTGTCTGTACTGAGTTTTTTGATGCTCTTTTTGTTTAAATTGAGCTTCATTTTGATATTCCTTTTAAAAAATGCGGGTGTTCATTTGTTGAATAATACTCGCGTTAGTACAGTTGTAATAATATTGTAAAATTGTTTTTCATGTATCTTTGTAAATAATTATGTCACAAAAAAGACATGTGATGAGGAGGTACGGCGGAACGATTTTATAACTATACTGAGAAGACCTGTATTTTGACTTCGGTCTTACTATGCATCGTTTGCTCTGTGTTTTGACTTTGGTGTGGTCGCTATCGCTAAGGGCCGTGCAGCCCGTGCACATCCTCTACAATGACTGGACCAGTCAGCAGGTTCTGTCCCATATTGTTGCAGATATATTTACGGAGCTGGGCTACCAGACTGAGTTTATCGAGGCTAAAACGGATGGCCAATGGTTCTTGCTTAAAGCGGGTATGGCAGACGTACAGGTTGAAGTGTGGGAAGGCACCATGGCGGATAAGTATGCGCAACTGATGCAAAGCCAGGTCATAGTCGACCTGGGGGATTATGCGCTAAAAACCCGCGAAGATTGGTGGTATCCATTGTATGTCAAGCAACATTGCCCCGGGCTTCCCCATTGGCAGGCATTGATCCAGTGTGCAGAAGTATTTGCCCGTCCTGGTTCTCAAGGTAAAGGGGTGTACATTGCAGGGCCATGGGAAAAACCAGACAGAGCCAGGATCCGGGCATTGAAGCTGCCATTTGTTGTGGAGCAAGTCGAAAGTGGGGAGGCCCTGTGGAAAAAGCTGGCCATTGCACACAAAATTAAACAGCCCATTCTCATGTTTAACTGGACGCCTAACTGGGTGGGTGCTGTGTATCCTGGAGAGTTTGTCGAATTTCCGGACTTTGATGAACGCTGTGAAACTGAGCCGGGTTGGGGCGTAAATCCGAAGTTTTTGTTTGACTGCGGCAACCCCAAGTCTGGCTGGTTAAAAAAAGTCGTCAGCACGCCATTTTTTGAACAATATCCTTGCCTGGCAGAAGGCTTGCGTCAGTTCAATATGGACGGCGCAACGCTTGAACAGCTTGCTGCTATGGTGAATCTGGAGAATTTCACCCCAACTTTGGTTGCCAAGCACTGGATCGAAAACAATCAGGCACAATGGCGTAAATGGTTTGCCAGCTGCCGTTAACCTGCGTGATTGAATAAAAAGGCACAACACAACAGGTATTCGTCTAGACTTATAAAACCTGTCGGGATTATAAGTCAGGATGACGCTGGAGGTGCCATGAGCATCAAGTTAAAACTGATCGTAAGCGTCTCAGCTTTGGTAACTGTTGTACTCATCATATTGTCGGTTAGCGTGGGTATCATTACACAAAAAGATGTAGCCAGCACACTAACTATGCAGATCCAACATCGATTAGTTGGACTCAGGGACGCAAAAAAAGAACAGTTAACGGCGTATTTTGATTTTATCAATGGTCAGCTACTGACTTTGGCCCAGAATGAGGCTACCCGCGATGCAGCCGAGCGTTTCACCAGTGCTTTTAAGCAAACAGGAGAAATGCCAGATGAGCGTGTACTTGAACGCTATTATCGTGAAGAGTTCGGGCAGATCTTTGAACGAAGAAATGGTACTCCGATTGATACACGGCGTCTTTTGGGGGCATTGGATACACCAGCCAGATACTGGCAGGACAAGTACATTGCGCAAAACAATCATCCTCTGGGTAGCAAAAATGCCCTGACCAGTTTTAATGATGGCAGTGAGTATGACAATGTTCATCGTCTTCACCACCCCTTCTTTAATCGATTTTTAGCTCAGTTTGGTTACTACGATATTTTTATTGTAGATGCACAAAGTGGCCATGTAGTTTATTCCGTATTCAAGGAGTTGGATTACGCAACGTCGTTGTTGCGTGGTCCATACGCACAAAGCGGACTTGGGGCTGTTTTCAGAGCTGCCAGAACATTGCCAGAGGGCGAATTGGCCTTTGTTGATTTTGAGCCTTATTCACCATCCTATAATGCGGCTGCTTCTTTTATTGCGACACCTATTGTAAGAGAAAATGAAATATTGGCGGTGCTGGTTTTTCAAATGCCGATCGACAGACTTAACGATATCCTCACTTATCAGCAGAACTGGCGGGCGAGGGGATTGGGAGAGTCGGGTGAAACCTACCTGGTAGGGAGTGACTTTAAAATGCGCAGTATGAGCCGTTTTTTATTGGAAGATAAAACGAGCTATTTACGGGTATTGGAACAAGCTAGAGTCGATTATGAAGTTATCGCTGCGATAGACAGATTTGATACATCGGTCGGCTTGCAGAGTGTACGGACGCAAGCAGTAGAAGCGGCATTGTCTGGACAATCCGGGTTTGCCATTATTCAGGATTATCGCAATGTGCCGGTGGCATCAGCCTATACAGACGTTGATATTAATGGCAAAACCTGGGCATTAGTGAGTGAACTGGACCAATCCGAAGCGTTTGCTGATGTCGCAAAAATTACAGGGCAGATCACAACGATAGCCATAGTTATTACAGTTGTGTTGATCGCCATTGCATTGGTTATTGCCTGGGCGATGGGCAATGTCATTGCGACGCCTATACAAAAGATGAGCCGTTTTATTAATCAAGTTGCGACCTCTTTGGATTTAACCAAGCGATTTGATGAATCAGATAATCAGGATGAAATAGGACAGGTAGAGCGTGCGTTAAATTCCATGTTTGAGACCTTTTCAGATACTTTAAATCAAGTTAATACCAATGCAGAAACATTGTCCGACCAGATGGCACAACTTCAATCGAACTTCACTGAATTGACAAACAAGAGCGATAATCAAACGGATCTAACTGTACACATAGCAGCAGCGATGGAACAAATGGCCGCAACGTCAGAGGATGTCGCTAAAAATGCGCAATACACCAGCGAGGCCAGTCATGATGCAGTCAGTGCTTCCCAACAAGGTAAGAGTAATGTGGATAAGAACATGCAATCGTCCCAAAGTTTGGAGCAAGCGATGGAGCTCACCATGCAACAGATGTCCAGTCTACAGGAACAGTCAAACAACATTAGTCAGGTACTTGAGGTTATTCAGACAATTGCAGAGCAAACTAATTTGCTGGCATTAAATGCTGCAATAGAAGCGGCCCGGGCGGGTGAGCAGGGGAGAGGGTTCTCTGTCGTTGCGGATGAGGTTCGATCTCTGGCACAGCGGACACAGCAATCGACTGAGGAAATTAACCGAATGATACAGAGTCTTCAGAGTGGAGCCGCGAGTGCGATGTCAGCAATTCATGAGGCACATGCTTTGACGGAAAATAACCTATCATCGACGGATTGCACACGTGACTCGTTGCAACAGATTAACGAGCAAATTTGCAAAATTGAGGCGTTCAATGAGCAAATGGCCACGGCCGCTACCGAGCAAAGCGCAGTGGCTAAAGATGTCACTCAGCAAATATCGGACATTACAACTTTAGCTCAGGCGAACTGTACCATTCTCACTGAGGTTAATGCAATGGCAAGTGCTGCCGATGAAGGTGCACTATTACTTAAGCAGCAGATTAGCAAATTCCATCTGGAATAAAGGTCATTATGCGGATCGCCGGACAATCAGCTTTGGTGGTAATAGGGTATCTGTGACGGCTTCTCCTTTAATTAAAGAGAGCAGGTTATTGACCAGCATCTGGCCAGCCAGCGTTGTATTCTGCTGTACGGTTGTCAGGGCGGGTGAGATAAAGTTGGCTGCAGCGATATTGTCGAAGCCAATAACGGCAACATCCTCAGGCACGTCTTTACCGGCCTCTTTGAGTGCTTTCAAAGCGCCAATAGCAATGAGATCGCTGGCTGCAAATAACGCATCAAATTGAATGTTGTTAGCTAACAACGAGCGGGTTGCATGATAGCCAGACTCTTCGGTTGAAATCGCATTGGCGATTTGGCGTTCAGACAATGTACAGTTATTGGCTGTCAGGGTGTCTCTAAACCCCTTAAAGCGTGCGAAAAATTCAGGGCTGTGCTCTGACGCGTCGCCTATAAAAGCATACTGTGAGCGATTTTGTTGTAGCAGATGTTCCGCTGCCAGTTTACCTCCGCCATAGTTATCACAGCTGACCGTTAAATCTTCACGCCCATCGACAGTCGCTCCCCAGCAGACAAACTTGGTATTCTGGGTGAGCAATTGCTGAAGGCGAGACTGGTAGTCCATGTAGTCGCCATATCCGAGCAGAATGATACCGTCGGCACGGTGGCTATCCTCATAGTCCGCACGCCAGTCCTGACTGGTGGACTGAAAGGATACCAGCAGATCATAGCCTTGCTTTGCGCATGCACGAGTGATGCTACCCAGCATATTAAGAAAAAACGGGTTTATCTGTGATTCATCTCCGGTGGGGTCTTCAAACAGCAATAAGGCCAGTGTGCTGCTTTGCTGAGTGCGCAGGTTACTGGCATTTTTGTCGACCTTATAATTGAGCTCCTTTGCTACCTCCCAGACGCGACGACGCGTTTCTTCATTGACCAACGGGCTGTTTCTCAGCGCTCGCGATACGGTAGACTGGGAAACACCCGCAAAATGGGCGATATCAAAAGAGGTAGCTTTGCCTTTAGGTTTCATAGTGCACTGGTTTTGAGTGATAACCTGATTATTGTCAGCAAATGAATAAAATTTGCAAGTCTAATATCTCTGTTACTGCTTTGGTAACATATTTGATTGGTTGTTTTTCCACAACATTGTATATGGCAAATAGAATTGACGCGAAAACACGCAGTTGGCAGACGTAGCACTGATCTGGAGAAAATTTTTATTGCCTCCATCTGACACCGGTGTCATAATGTCACTGTTTTATCATTTTGTTGTCAAAACGTATTTAGCTGTCCTTTCGGGGACAGCCTTTTTTCAGCTGAACGTGCAAAGTTATCTAGCTGAATCTTGGCATCATCACCAAGCCAGTTACCTTGGAAGTTGTGCACTCAGTGCACCCAGATAAAAGAGAAAAACAACATGAGCCAGACAACACCTCATAGCTCGAATCACGCAGGACAGGCCTTTGAGCCAATTGTCGTTGCAGATATTGGCGGTACCAATGCCCGCTTTGCTGTCGTAACCCATTACGAATCGAGCAACAATCAGTTTGTTATTAGTCATCAGTCTACGTATCCCAGCGCCGAATTCCCCTCTTTTGAAACTGCCATTAGCCGTTATCTCAATGAACTACCTATAGCTAAGCCAACACGCGCGTGTTTAGCCGTTGCGGGTCCGGTTAAGGCGCAGCAGGTTTATCTGACGAATCTTGGCTGGCAGTTTAACAGTCAGGATATTAAACAGCAGTTTGGTTTTAATGAACTGGCTGTGATCAATGACTTTGCGGCCTTTGCTTACGCTGCGCCTTATTTAGACCCGAAACAAAATATAGAAATTAAATCGGGTCAGGCTCAGGCTGGCGCCAATATCGCGGTAATGGGGCCTGGCACAGGCTTTGGAGCTGCGTGCCTGGCCAGAGACATTAATGGTAGTGCTGTGATGAGCTGTGAGGCTGGTCATATCAGCCTGGCCGCAGTAACCGAATTGGACCAACAATTATTGGCGGCTTTGAAACAGGAAATAGCACATGTCTCTGTTGAAGAGGTGTTCTCGGGTCGCGGATTGGCACACCTGTATCAGGCCATGGCCAAAGTAAAAGGCCAAACAGCAGAAAGGTTAAGTGCCGCACAGATCAGTGAGCGCGCATCAGAGTGTGAGATCTGCGATGCGACGTTGAATCATTTTTGTGACTGGATCGGCAGTGTAGCTGGCGACCTGTCATTAACGTTTGGTGCGCTAGGTGGCGTATTTATTGGTGGTGGGATATTGCCGCGAATGGCAGAGCGACTCAAGTCAAGTCAGTTTGTTGAGCGTTTTGTGACTAAAGGGCCTATGAGCCAGTACGCAGGCCAAATCCCAGTCACCTTAGTCGTGCAGGAAAATATTCCTTTGATTGGTGCCGCAGCCTGTTTACATGAGCGTGCGAGCATCAGATAGTCAGGATAAGTGTAATGAAGAAAGTGACCATTAACAGTGTCGCACAGTACGCAGGGGTCTCGAAAAAGACCGTTTCTCGTGTGCTGAATAATGAACCTAACGTCAGCCCGGCGACCCGTGAGAAAGTACTTAAGGTATTCAAAGAGCTGGACTATCGGCCAAACCCGATAGCTCGGGGGCTAGCGCGCAATAAGAGCTTCATTATCGGCTGTCTGTATGATAATCCGAGTAAAAGTTACATTACCCGGGTACAAAGCGGTGCGTTAGAAGCGTGTCATAAACACAATTACAACTTACTGATCCACCCGTGTGAGCTCAGGGGAGAGGCGTTAATTGACAACATAGATCAATTGCTGACGACGTCTCGCCTCGACGGGTTGGTGTTGACGCCGCCATTTTCTGATTCAAGGGAATTGATAGAGTTTCTTAAGCAGAAGCAAATCAATTATGCGCTGGTGGCCTCTGCGATCCAGGATGATGACTCCATCTCTGTGTGTAGTAACGACGAGCAGGGCGCGTATGAGCTGACCGAGCACCTGATTGCGCTTGGGCATACAGACATTGCATTTATTAAAGGGCACCCGGATCACAGTGCCACCGAAAACCGGTTTAACGGCTATAAACGGGCGCTCGAACAGCATAAAATTCCTTTGCAAGAACGGCTTGTCGCGGAGGGCAACTTCAGTTACCACTCGGGTGCAGACAGTGCCAAGGCAATACTCGACCTGACACCACGTCCCTCAGCAGTGTTTGCTTCGAACGATTACATGGCGGCTGCTGTGCTTAAGCTGGCAACCCAACGGGCGTTGCGAGTGCCTGAGGATTTGTCTATTGCCGGGTTCGATAATGCACCTATTGCTAGGCATATCTGGCCGGGCCTGACGACCATTGCACAGCCAGTTGAAGAGATGACCCGACAGGCGGTTGAGCAACTGATACTGCAGATTTCTGAGCCTCAGGAAGAGGTTTATCATCGTGTGCTGGAAGCGCGTTTAATCACTCGCGAGTCAACAGCGCAAAACCACTAAATCCCATTTTTATACTTGCCCAAAGCCCGGCCGTTACTGGTCGGGCTTTTTTGTTTGTTATTTGTTCATTTGTGAATTTTAGACTAAATTTAATGTAAGGGTTGACACCGGTGTCAGAAACGTGAGTAAATATAGTGACACCGGTGTCAGGTTGGGGTGAGAGACAACCTGATAGCGTACCTTTGAACGGGTAAATCAAAGCTGCTCAGTACAGGGAGAGCTGTACTGAGCCTTTTCCTCTAACAATAGAGAGTTGAATTATGTTGCATCCTCGAATTCATGAAGTCACTCAACGCGTTATCACTCGCAGTCAGCAATCTCGTCATGCCTATCTTGAGCGTATCGAACAAGCAAAAAAACAAACTCGAGTCAGAGCTGGACTAGGCTGTGGTAACCTGGCACACGTGATGGCGGCCTGTTCGAGCAGTGACAAAGCCAGATTAAAAGCCGATGAGCAGCCAAACCTGGCCATCATCAATGCCTACAATGATATGTTGTCTGCCCACGTACCATACAAAGAATATCCGGATCAAATCAAAGCGATTGCAGAAAAATACGATGCGACTGCGCAGGTTGCGGGTGGTGTACCCGCAATGTGTGACGGTGTAACGCAGGGTCGCGACGGCATGGAACTGTCTTTATTCTCACGTGACGTCATTGCGATGTCGACAGCAGTTGCACTCTCACACGATGTGTTTGATGGTGTGTTCTGTCTAGGTGTGTGTGACAAAATCGTTCCGGGACTGTTGATTGGCGCACTATCATTTGGTCATCTTCCCATTTATTTCCTGCCAGCAGGTCCGATGCAGTCGGGTATTCCAAACAAAGAAAAGGCGCGAGTCAGACAAAAGTTTGCACAAGGCCTGGTGAGCCGCGAAGAATTGTTGGAAGCGGAAAGCGCGTCTTACCATAGTGCCGGTACCTGTACTTTCTACGGTACCGCTAACTCAAACCAAATGCTCATGGAAATCATGGGTTTGCATTTACCGGGCAGCTCATTCATTAACCCTTACACTGAACTGCGTGAAGGGCTTACAGCCAGCGCGGTAGAAACCATGCTGAAGCAGCTTCAGGGTGATGGCAAAGTCAATAGCCTCGCGGATGTGGTCAGCGAGAAAACAGTGATTAACGGCTTAGTTGGCCTGTTAGCGACGGGTGGTTCGACTAACCACGCGATTCACTTGGTTGCGATGGCTAAAGCGGCTGGCGTTGACATTACCTGGAAAGACATGGCTGATTTATCGGAAGTCGTGCCATTATTGACACGTATTTATCCAAATGGTTCTGCGGATGTGAATCACTTCCAGGCTGCCGGCGGTATGGGATTCCTGATGCGTGAGTTACGTGATGCGGGATACCTGCACAATGACGTGAAAACCATTGTTGGTGAAGGTTTAGATGCGTACACCAAAGAACCTGTACTGGATGTGGATCCTTCACTCATCATGACGGACAGCAAGGGTCCGGCAAAAGTGAAGTGGATTGATTGCCCTGCAGATTCTTTGGACGAAGAGGTACTCAGACCTGTTTCTAATCCATTCAACAATCAAGGTGGCTTACAGCTACTGAGTGGAAACCTAGGTAAATCAGTGATTAAAGTGTCGGCCGTTGCAGAGCAACATCAAGTGGTGTCGGCACCTGCCAAGGTATTTAGTTCACAAGCCGCATTGCAAGAAGCTTATACGCGAGGCGAACTTAATCAGGACTTTATTGCGGTTATCAAAGAACAAGGTCCTAAGGCAAAAGGGATGCCGGAATTACACAAGTTGACGCCGGTCATGGCGAGCTTACAGGATGAAGGCTTTAAGGTTGCCATTGTGACAGATGGCCGTATGTCAGGTGCGTCCGGTAAAGTGCCTGCGGCTATTCACTTGGCTCCAGAAGCCGTTGAAGGCGGGCCAATTGCCAAAGTACGAGAAGGTGATTTGATCACATTAGATGCACCAAAAGGTGAGCTGTTACTGCATGTGAGCGACGAAGAGCTTGCACAGCGTGAGATTGAACTAACGGAAGTTGGTCCAACATTTGGTACGGGGCGCGAGTTATTTAGCGGCTTCAGAAATATTGTCAGCAGCGCCGATTTAGGTGCGAGTGCATTCGGCATAGAAGAATAATAGCAACTGGGAATGAGGACATTATGAGCATTAAAGAGATATTATCAGCGGCACCGGTAGTACCCGTTATTGTTATTGATGATTTAGAAGATGCAGTGCCATTAGCACAGGCATTATATCGCGGTGGTCTTCGCGCATTGGAGGTGACATTGCGTACGCCAGTTGCTGCACAAGCAGTAAAGGCGATGAAAGAAGCGGTACCTGAGGCTTATGTAGGCACAGGTACTGTGGTTGACAAAGCGTCATTCGACGCTTCTGTTGAGGCTGGCGCCGACTTCATGGTGAGCCCGGGTGTCAGCTCAGAATTGCTGGCGCTGGCAAAAGAATCTGATATTCCGTTTCTGCCTGGTGCGGCAACACCTAGCGAAGCGATGGAACTGGCTGCGCAGGGCTTTAAGTTTCTTAAGTTTTTTCCGGCAGAAGCCGCAGGTGGTACGGCGATGCTGAAATCAATCGGTGGTCCTTTACCTCAGGTGACGTTTTGCCCAACAGGTGGGATCAGCTTAGCAACAGCACCCAGCTACCTGGCACTGAATAATGTGATATGTGTAGGTGGGACCTGGATGCTCGATAAAACACTTATCGCAAACAAAGACTGGCAAGCCATCGAAGCGCTTGCTCGACAAGCAAGTGAAGTAAACTAATTTAGGGGAATAGGGTTATGATTAATATTGCAATTAATGGCTATGGCCGTATCGGTAGAAATGTACTGAGAGCACTTTACGAATCAGGTCAAAATGACCAGATCAAGATTGTCGCGATCAATGATCTGGCACCAGCACAAACTAACGCACACCTGACTCAGTTTGACTCTGTACATGGACGCTTTAACTTCCCTGTTGAATTAAAAGACAACACGCTGATTGTAGGTGAAGATGAGATCACACTGACTCAGGAGCGCGACCCTGAGCAATTACCGTGGCGCGATCTGAATGTTGACATCGTCCTTGAATGTACTGGTTTGTTTACTTCGCGTGAAACAGCGGGTAAGCACATCACTGCGGGTGCAAAGAAAGTTATTGTGTCTGCGCCTGGCACGGATATGGATGCCACAGTGGTGCACGGTGTGAACAGCGATGTACTAAACGCAGATAGCACTATAATTTCAAACGCGTCATGTACAACTAACTGCCTGGCGCCAGTGGCCAAAGCGTTGAACGATACCATAGGTATTGAGCAAGGCAGCATGACCACGATTCATGCTTATACCAATGACCAAAACCTGTGTGATGTATATCACAAAGACCTGTACCGTGCGCGTAGCGCAACACAGTCGATGATCCCGACGAAAACCGGTGCTGCTAAAGCGGTTGGTCTGGTATTGCCAGAGCTGGCAGGCAAATTAGATGGCATGGCAGTACGTGTGCCCACCGTAAATGTCTCTGTGGTTGACCTGACCTTTATAGCTAAACGAGAAACATCTGCTGCGGAAGTTAATGAGATCCTTCAGGGGGCCGCAGAAGGTGCAATGGCAGGTATCCTTGAATATAACACTTTGCCGCTGGTATCTGTGGACTTCAATCATAACCCGGCCTCTTCTGTCTTTGATGCGACTCAGACTAAAGTAGATGGTAAATTGGTGAAAGTCATGGCCTGGTATGACAACGAGTGGGGCTTCTCAAATCGTATGCTGGACCAGGCAAAAGCATTGGCTGCGTTCCTATAAGTAGCACGCTTAGCAGAAATTTAAATTCTTTCGTCATTTTAGCCCCACACCATGTGGGGCTTTTTTGTGCGTGCTTTTTTAATCCAAGCCGTGTGTTTACCTTTTTTAACGCCAAAGTTGGTTTATTAGGCGCGTGGTGTTTGCACCTTAGGGTTGATTTTTATTACACTGCGCACAATTTTAATTAACGACAAAGAAATAACATGAAAGAAGGGTTTAAAGTACCTCATACGCTCATCCTGCTGTTGTCTATGATGCTGGTAGCATATATTGCGACCTGGCTGGTTCCGCAAGGTTTCTTCGACACCGTCACGCTCGATAATGGCCGTCAGGCTGTCGTGCCCGGCACTTATGCACTGGCTGAAGCACAAACTCATTTAACACCGATGGATTTCCTGGTTGCTATTCCGCGTGCATTTGCGGCTGCACAAGACGTTATTTTCTTTGTTTTCATTGTTGGTGGTGTTCTGTCAATTGCACGTGCAACGGGCACCATTGATGCTTTGATTGGCCGCTTGCTCGAGCGGTTTGGTCATAAGCCAAATATTCTGATTTTTATGGTGGTGTTTTGTTTTGCACTGGCATCCGGTGTGATTGGTACTGCGGGCGAATATATTCCCTTTGTTCTAATTCTGGTGGGACTGTGTAAAGCTATGCGGCTGGATGCGATGACCGCCGTGGGTATGGTTGTGGCAGGGTATGGGATTGGCTATGGTGTATCAGCCTTTAACCCCTTTACAGTGATGGTGGCGCAAAAGGTTGCTGACATTCCGGTTTATTCAGGTATTGAGCTACGTCTGGCGATTTTCCTGCCGTTTGTTTTAATTGGCTTTCATCATGTATGGAGCTACGCCAAAAAAGTACAGGCAAATCCTGAGCTATCCCTGACGAAAGGCTTGCCTTGCCCGCTAGCAGGCTCAGCGGAAGCAAATTACCCGGTGCTTAATAAGCGCCATCAAATGATCCTGTTCGGCCTCGTTGCCACCATCATCACGGCAGTCTGGGGTATTTCCCAAAAGGGCTGGTATTTGTATGAACTCGGCGCGGTGTTTATCTCCTGGGGTATTTTCACTACGTTAGTGGGCCAGATCGGTGCTGATCGTGCTGCAAATGAGTTTATCGAAGGGGTGAAAGACCTGGCAACCACAGCTATTCTGATTGGTGTTGCAAGGGGCATTGCGTTAATTATGGAAGATGGCCAGATCTTGCACACTTTGGTTTATGCGATGTCATCGCCGCTTTCACATTTAGGTGCTGAGCTGGCTGCAGTTGGCATGTTTATTATGCAAACCTTGTTGAACTTGTTTATTCCTTCGGGCAGTGGTCAGGCGTATGTAACTATGCCGCTTATGGCACCGGTTGGTGACATCATTGGTGTGTATCGTCAGGTTGCGGTGCTTGCATACCAGTTTGGTGATGGTTTCTCTAATATGATCATTCCGACCAACGCAGTACTGATGGGTATCATCGGAATGGCCGGTGTACCTTATCATTTATGGTTCCGATTCTGTCTGCCGTTATTCGGCAAGTTGATGCTGGCTGCGTCGGTGGTATTGGTGCTTGCGGTTACTTTTGGTTATGGTGAAGATGTACAACCAAAAGTGAATGCAACGACACAGGTTCACTCGTAATATATCCGCTCGCAGAGTAAGTGCTCTGCGAGCAATTTCAGCGTCGACGCTCAGCCTTATCTTCCTCTCGTTATGCTCGTGACATAGATCGTTGTCAATCCGGGTTTTCACCTTGTTGCATGCCAAAGCTTATTGTTTTTACGACTCAGTTCACAAATTGGGGTTCTGGGTAGTTTTGTTACCTTTTTTGTTTGATTGTAAATGAGTTCTGTTTTTTTTGTGCTTGACAGTTTGAAAGTTGAGGTGCTAGTAATAGATTTGAACCCATAAAAGGAACTGTACAATGAACATAAAGAAACAGCCTCTTGCTTGTCTTATAGCTTCACTGCTCAGTGTAAGTGCTTTCGCAACAACCGATCGTGACTATCAACACCGTTGGCTTGATCCAAATGGTGATCCTATGCTCGCATTACAGTGGAACTTATTGAATTCGGGCGTATTGGCAAATACTCAATCAGGAATTGATCTGAACTTATGGCAGACGCACATCTGGGGTCACAAAGGACAGGATATTCTCGTTGCAGTCGTGGACTCTGGCGTGGACATGGAACACGCAGACTTAGATGCCAATACGATTGACGATCCTTTAATTGATCCACAGCCCGATTTGGGCGCCGATCATGGCACTATGGTGGCCGGAATAATTGCAGCGGTTCAAAACAACATCGGTGTGCGTGGGGTCGCGCCAATGGCGAAGGTCACGGCATTTACCAATTATGGCGGAACCTTTGAAAGTCATGAACAGTGGAAAATAAGCCATGGCTATGATGGTGACCTTACGGATAATTCAACTTCAGATCAGATCCGCATTTTTAATAAAAGTTATGGTATGAGCCCGTCAGTGAGCCTGCCTTATACCTTTTCAAAAACCATTCAGGATAGCCAGGGTAAAGATATCCTGATGTTCAGCCAACCCGAGCAGGAAAAGATTTATGAAGCGGTTTCTCTGTCTACTGAACAGGATCCTCGCACCGCAGTCTATGTACAGGCAGCCGGAAATTCATATCGCGATTCTCGCGTTCACTATTTTACAGACACTGGACTAGGCTTTTTAGGTTATAGTTTTCCGGTTGGTGGCAATTATGGTTTGCCCTGGACAAACGGCAACTCACTTTATACTCCAGCGAACTTCTGGAACCTGACCGTTAGTGCGTTGAGTGCTGATGGTGTGTTGTCAGACTATTCGACGGTTGGAAGTAATGTGTTTCTGACCGCCCCTGGTGGACTGGACAGAGGCACCCCAGGTCATGCGACAACGCGTATTTCATGTGCCTGGTATCTGGAAAACATTGATGCAAATTTCGCTTGTAATGGCGAGGATGATTTTACTGTACGAATGAATGGTACGTCGTCAGCGGCACCGAATACGTCGGGCGCTATTGCGTTACTACTTTCTGCTGCGCAGCAACAGAGCCACGATCTGACACCGCGCGACATTCGTCATCTCCTGGCACGCACAGCGACAAAAGTGGATCCGACACGCGCCGACATCGATGTGAATGGTATTACAGCATTTGAAGGGTGGAGCACTAACGCAGCAGGGCATCTATTTTCGCCTTACTATGGTTTTGGCTTGATCGATGTAGACAAAGCGACTGAGCTGGTGCGCCGTTATGCAATCGAACAACTCCCATCTGAGTTGGTTAAGACGCCCTGGTATGGGCTGAATGACGTTGTGAACGCAACCATTGCGGATGATGCCAGCCAGACGACAACAGCAAGCATTAATATAACCGATGATTTGTTTATTGAAGGCGTTCAGATCCGACTCAATGCACGACATGCACGTATTTCAGATTTGAAAGTAGAGCTGGAATCACCGAGTGGTACCCGCAGTATCCTGATGTCACCCTTTAATAACTTGATAGGGCAGCATTTAGGCTTGCCAGAACAGTCACCCGGTAGTCAGGATGGCTATACAGATCACTTGATGCTCAGTTACAAGTTTTGGGATGAGAAAGCCAATGCAGGCAATGGCCAGTGGAAGTTACACATCACAGATATGAGTGATGAAACTCGGACTTTTGGGCTCTTCGATTTCGTCAATGGGGGTCAACTTCGTGAGGTAGAGAACAATCCTGAGGCTGGTGTGTTACAGGGCTGGTCTATCCGTATTCTGGGTCATAAAACGAAACTAACGAAGAAAAAAACGCTGTAAACCCTTGAAGTGGTTGCAATGGCAACCAATAAACCAAAACGCCGTGTCTCATTGAGATACGGCGTTTTGAGATGAGTCGTGATACAACGGCTAGTCTAATTTAAGCTCAAAACTACCTGTCACCTCTTCGTTTTTGAACGTGCTTATTGGCAGCGTAAAGTCAAAATCCGCTTTGATATATGTGTCCGTGTTCTCGCTCGCCAAATCAATGCTTCCCCAGCTGCTCTTAAGATCATTGATCTCCGGGAATACAAGCGTACTGAGTTGCGCATATTCTTGGTCTAAACCCTGTATATTGCTAATTGAAGCAAATGGAGCGTTTGGCGCGTTATTCATAACGAATTTCAATAAAAATGGGCTGCCTTCGTATTCGCTGGCGAGTCGCAAAATCGTCGCTGTGGCACTGTCCACTACGTTAGTACCGCCGATTTCAAGTGCTTCGACAGTCGTCGTCGCAATGATACCGCAGACTTGAGCTGTTTCACTCAACTCAGGGTAGTTAGTGAAGTTGACAGATAACTGACCAAAACTGTCTTTTTGGGTGTCGCTGACGTGTTTGAATGTGCTGGTAGCCGCAACGTTTTCGCCACACATTCTGGTAATGGTAAAGCTGTTCTCATTCTGAGTGAGTACTGTTGAGCCTGTCCCTTCTGTACAGTCAATATCCGTGTAGAACTCGGCAATCTTGACGCTGCTGTTTTGCTGCTCACCACATACACGCGCAGTAAATGCCGGATCATTTTGGTCTACATTGATAATATCCATAGGGCGAGTGAGCTTAACCACCACATTGTTAAACCCACCGTCATCACGCTGCGTTTTGATATATTGGTGTGCTGTTTCTGTCCAGGTACTACCAAAAGTGAGCACGCTTAAATCAAGCGCCTCTACAACGTTGCTAGTATTTGGTTGAGGTGCAATGATGTTAGTATCTGTATCAGCAACTGACACAGAGCTAAATTGATTCACAAACCCTATCACGTTAGAGGAATCTTCCAGTTTTACGGAGATACTCAAAGAGGATTGTTGGCTGACTTCCGGGGCGGTGAATTTAATGGTATCACTGCCTTGGCCTGTGAATGGCACATCGCCATTTACGCCACGTACTGTCCAGGTAAAAGTGAGGTTTTTAGCATTGTTGCCCGTGGTATTTAATGAGAGGGTGACTTCCTCACCTTCGTTCACATCGATAAAAGAAGGAAGCTCTGTATAAGTCACTCTGTTTTCATTGAGTGAAGTGCTTGGAGTATCGCCAGCGTCGGAACCGCCGCCGCATGCAGCAAGGGACAGGGCCATAGTGACACATAGGAAGAGCTTTTTATTGGGGAAGAATCTCATATTGAAGTTTACTCACATTCGTTCAAAAAGCCGGCATGTTAGTGCTTATTAGCTATGAAAACAACAGTGATTGATGAATGATTGTAAACAACGGAAGGAAGGCAGGCTACCAGTCAGTAACTGGCAGCCTGTATGAGGTTATTTTGGTTAGAATGTTGCGCGGTAGCGAACACCAAACTCGCTGGCATCATTGCTCTTGATCACCAGGATATAGTCACCGGTATTCAGGCGTGCATCATCATAACGCTCATCAAAGATGTTACGACCATACAAAGAAATATCCCAGTTGGTGTTGGCTGGTGCGTAAGAGATATCAAAGTTGACTGTGGTACGGTCATCGATTTGTGTCATGCGACGCGGATCTGAGCTTGGCTCACCATACATGCTGTCGCGGTATGAGATATCAAAACGCGTGTTGACGGTTGCATTGTTGCTCAGTTCAAATTCATAAGATGGGCTGATAGAAGCAGTCCACTCAGGCGTGAGCGGGGCAACCGGCTTAATGCCATTTTGTTCTTCTACATCTACATCCATGAAGCCGAAGCTTGAATGCAAGGTAAAGCGGTCTGTAACATAGTAGGTGCTTTCAAATTCGATACCGCGTGAAGTTTGCTCAACAATCAGGTTGTTTGTGTCGAATCCTGAGTCCGTTACTACATTCACCTGGTATGGCAGGTCTTCATATTCTGTATTGAAAAACGCCACACTCATGCTGAAGTCGTCAGTCAATTGACCTTTAAAGCCGGTTTCATAGTTGATAGCACTGATGTTTTCACTTGCCATGAAAGCATTATTAGCACGTACAGCGGCCGCGGCATTTGGGTTGTCAAAACCGCCTTCGCCGAAGAATTGACCGATCAGGAAATACGGACGAGCAGGGTACTGACCAGACTGATAACCCGTTTGAACCGTACCGTACCAGTTCAGACCATTTTCAAAGGTATAGTTGGCAGCGGCTTCCCATGAAATCTCATCCCAGTCTTTGCTTGAAGAAATGGTGCCGACAGGGTCAAACACGTTAGTTGATGCTTCTTTCTCATCTTCTGTGTAACGTACACCACCGGTCAGACGCAGATCATCTGTCAGGTCATATCCCAGGTTGAAAAATACGGCGCGGCTAGTGGTTTCCTGATCCAACTCGAGTTTAGTTGGACCACCGTCAAAGCTTGCTTCATCTGAACTCTGGCGGTTGCTGCCCTCTTCGTTAAACCAGTACAGGCCAGTTACGAAATCCGCGCGGCCCAGGTAGCCAGTTAGTTGAAGTTCCACAGAAGTCTGATCTGCTTCACCACGTTCTGGATAGTGATCGAGCGCGATAGCTGTACCATCGTCATCCAGGCCCGCTTTATACTCAGAAGAGCGCTTACTGAAGATGAATTTAGTGCCAAAATCGGCATTGATGTCGTATTCGGCAGTCAATGAGATACCGTTTGCTTTGTTTGAAACGGTCGCTGTCTCTATGTTGCTGGTTGCATTGTCATACGGGTCGGCAGCGACCATAGAGTTGCGCAGGCCTGCTTTATATAAACGGCCTTCCGGCATTTCATCAATTAAAACAGTAAATGGACGTGTACCACCTTCACCGTCATTGGCGTCAGCAGTAAGAACTAAACGCAGATCATCGGTAGGTGTGTATTTAACGGATACACGACCATGGAACTCCTGATTCTCACCCACATCGTATTCAGCATTTGGCAGGTTAGTAAATTCACCCAGTCCACCGCGGCGGTTAAAGCCCATATTAAAGTTGAACGCCAGTTCATCAGTCACAGCCTGGTTAGTGAACATGCTTGCTTTAATACGGCCACGTGTGCCTGTTTCTGCGCTCACCTTAGTCACAGCTTCTTGATCTGGTTGCTTGGTGATGATGTTAATGGCGCCACCGATTGAGTTACGACCATACAGAGTACCCTGAGGACCACGCAGTACTTCAATGCGCTCGATGTTAGCCAGGTTCCAGTTTTGACCTACCTGGCGACCCAAGTAAACACCATCTACATAGACGCTGACGCCTGGATCTGTGGTGATCAGGTGGTCTTGCAAGCCGATACCACGAATAAATGGGTTTGCAGATGAGTTATGACCTGCAGAAAACCCTGTAATATTCAGGTTTGGAACAAATTTGCCCACATCAGTGATGTCAGAGATACCTTGCGCATCCAGATCATCTCCTGAGAATGCACTCATAGCGATCGGTACTTCATAGATAACCTGTGAACGTTTGGTCGCGGTTACTGTGATGGCTTCGATTTTTGATTTCTCAGCTTGTGCTTCTTCTGCAAGAACTGGGGCAGAAGATAAGCCGGCCATTGCCAGTGCCATGGCGGTTGCGATCGGAGTAAGATTGCGTGCTGTGGTGCTCATGTATGTTCCTCAAGTTAGAAACGGTTAATTTTAAATCTCGTGTGTGTTGGTTTCTGCGAGGGAAGTCGCCAACCGGGTTGAATGGCTATCACTGAGCTGGCTTTTGACATTTATAAAATTGACGCGCACAAAAAAGCAATCACCATAAGGGGACTGCATGACTTTTATTAACAAGAATTTTAAAAATGAAAGGCCAGCAAAAGCTGCTATTCGGTTGGGCGTGCATTCTACAATGTAATGAAATAATTTTGCAATAAAACTTGGTTAAAAATTTTTATTTTGCTTGATTTTTGCATAGCATTGTCGTTGTATTCGGTAATTTTACATGAATGTACCTTTTTAGTAAAAACTCGCGACAGTTAGGTTTATTGTTCTGTTAGTTGCAATTATGTGCGCCAACCCATTTTGATTTTCTTTTAGAAGCTGTGCTAGCGTTGTAGTTTGGACCCGAAATAGGGGAGGGGCGTCTCAGGTGCAGGAAGGAAGTATGGATTTTAAAAGTATCATGTGTGCACTATTAGTGGTGACAGTGTGGGGGGTTAACTTTTCAGTGATCAAACTGGGACTGGAAGAGTTGCCACCTATTTTATTCTCCGGTTTGCGCTTTTTGATTGTGGCAGTTCCAGCCGTGTTTTTTATTCCCTTTCCAAAGACCTCTGTGTGGCATGTGTTTGGGGTTGGCTTGTTTCTCGGTGTCATCAAGTTTGGCTTGTTATTTGTTGCAATGGAAAGTGATGCCTCAGCAGGCATTGCCTCCTTATTGCTTCAGGCACAGGTGGTGTTTACGATTGTACTGAGCGCACTGGTACTGAAAGAGCAAGCTAGTCGGTTTCAGATTGTCGGCGCCGTCATTGCGTGCGGTGGGTTTGGCATGTTCTTTATGAGTCAAACCGGTAGTGTGACTTTGCTGGGGATAGTATTAATCCTGTGCGCGGCCTTAAGCTGGGCGGTGTCGAATCTGATTATGAAGCAGTTACAGCAGGTTAACTTATTACATTTCATGGTCTGGGTCAGTGTGGTGGTCCCTTTACCTCTGTTTGCCTTGTCCTATTATCTTGAAAACGATACGCCGATAAACCTTGTTTTAAGCAGCAGTGGACAGACCTGGCTGGCGTTACTTTATGTGGGGCCTGTTTCAACTTTGTTGGCATTTGCACTATGGGGCTGGCTGCTTGGCAGGCATCGCGCTGCCGCAGTTACCCCGTTTGCGTTACTCATTCCTTTGGTTGGCATCGTGAGTGCCAGCGTGATCCTGAACGAGCAGGTCGACACATTTGAGTTGATTGGTGGGGCTGTGATCCTCTGTGGTCTGACATTTTCCGTATTAGGCGAGCGGCTATTTCAATTCTTTTCAAACACAGCACCAGTAAAACGAAAAGTCAGCTGACAAATTTACCAGAGCGGGTGCAGTTAAATTGACCAGTTGCCTTTGCTAATCCGAATATTGCGACCTGGTGGACGAATTTTGTTCGTCCTGCAGCAATCAGCGCTAGACAATTGGTCTAAGTCCCTTGAGTATCCCAGCTCAATGTGAAAAAATTCGACACAATTAAAATCCAGTTAACTCACATACGAGGAACACACTATGCGCATTATTTTGCTAGGCGCGCCGGGTGCAGGTAAAGGCACTCAAGCTCAATTTCTAATGGAAAAGTACGGTATTCCACAAATTTCAACAGGCGATATGCTACGCGCTGCGATCAGCGAAGGTACACCGCTGGGTCTGGAAGCCAAAAAAGTGATGGATGCAGGTCAGCTTGTATCTGATGACATCATCATTGGTCTGGTAAAAGAGCGCGTTGCAAAAGAAGATTGTGCGAATGGTTTCCTGCTAGATGGCTTCCCGCGTACTATCCCTCAGGCAGATGCAATGAAAGAAAATGGCATTGCTGTTGATCACGTTATCGAGTTCGACGTTGCTGATGAAATCATCGTAGAGCGTATGAGCGGTCGCCGCGTGCACCCAGCTTCTGGCCGTGTTTATCACGTTGTGTACAACCCGCCTAAAGTTGAAGGCAAAGATGATCAGACAGGTGAAGATCTGATCATTCGTGCTGATGACACAGAAGAAACAGTACGCAAGCGTCTTGGTATCTACCACGACCAGACTAAACCACTGGTAAGCTACTACCAGTCTGAAGCGGATGCAGGCAATACTCAGTACCACAAACTGGATGGTACTCAGGCTGTTGAAGCGGTAAGCCAGCAACTTGCTGAGCTATTAGGCTAAGCTAGCCTTTAGAGTAAATTAAAAAAGCCAGCTGAGATGCTGGCTTTTTTGTGCCCAATGTTCAGGTTAATGATCAGGCTTTTGCGACAATAATTGCCCTGAGCGGAGCCGGGTAACCCTCAATGGTCTTACTGTGGTCGTTTGGATCCAGGAAGTCGGCCAGCGATTCGGTTTGCATCCACTCGGTACGTCTTTGTTCATCCAGCGAGGTCACGTCTTTGTCGACCACCTGTATGTCTTTAAAGCCAACGCGTTGCAGCCACAAAGCAAGCGCATCACAGCTTGGAATGAACCATACGTTACGCATTTTTGCGTAGCGATCTGTGGGTACCAGGACGGTGTTAACATCACCTTCGATGACCAGAGTTTCCAATACCAGTTCACCACCCGGGCGCAACTGAGCTTTTAGCTGAGCCAGGAAGTCAATGGGGGAGCGGCGATGATACAGAACACCCATTGAGAAGACCGTGTCAAAGGCTTTCAACTCGGGGAGCTGCTCCACACCCAACGGCAACAGATGGACGTTGGGATCTGGATTAAAGTGTTTGATCGCCTGAAACTGACTCAAAAACAGATCTGAAGGATCAATGCCCACCACAAACTCAGCCCCCGCACCGCGCATTCGCCACAGGTGATAACCAGAGCCACAGCCGATATCTAACACATTGCGGCCATGTAAATCGCTGATATGAGGCAATAAGCGATCCCATTTCCAGTCGCTGCGCCATTCGGTGTTTATGTCGATACCATGAACATGAAAAGGACCTTTGCGCCATGGCATCATGCGTTTGAACAGATGTGTCAGCTGCTTTTGATGCCCGTCAGAAATGGGGGTTTGGCGAGTAAAAGAGACTTTGCTCTGAATATCAACCTGGTCAGCAGGTAAATCAGGCAGGTTTTTTAATACTTTTTCCCATTGTGGCCAGTCGCCATGCTGCGCTTCTTTTTGCCAATGAGACAGTTGTGCTGGCAGTGTTTCCAGCCAGTGGCTGAGTGGGCTTTTTGCAATGGCGGCGTAAAAATCGGTAAACCAGGAATTCATAGTCTTTCTCTTATTTAATCGCAATCATGGAGCAGAAGTTAAAGCACTGATACCACACCTGGGTGTGAGTAAACCCAATCTCCTCGAGGCGGTTTCTGTGGGCGCTCAGGCTGTCAGTACGCATCACGTTTTCAATGGCAGTACGTTTTTGGCTGATCTCGAGTTCTGAATAGCCATTGTGTCGCTTGAAGTCATGGTGAAGATCAATTAACAGATTGTCTTTGATATCATTTTCGCCTTTGATTTTCTCAGAGAGCAACAGTACACCGCCAGGCTTAAGTCCCTGGTATATCTTTTCCAGTACCGTGGCTCTTTGGTCCTGAGGAATGAACTGTAAAGTAAAGTTCATAGCAACGACGCTGGCGTTGTCGATCGCTAATTCGTTGATGTCGCCCAGCTGCACATCTACCGGGACATCGGACTTAAAGCCCTTAAGATGCATCTGACAGCGCTCAACCATAGGCAAAGAGTTGTCTACTGCGATAATGCGGCAGTTTTCTTTATCGATATTACGGCGCATACTTAGGGTTACTGCGCCCAGTGAGCAGCCCAAGTCATACAGGTTAGAGTTACTCTGAGCATACTGTCCTGCCAGCTTGCCCATGGTACTGACTATGGTGGCATAACCCGGCACTGAGCGCTGGATCATGTCCGGAAATACTTCTACTACGTTTGCGTCGAAGGTGAAGTCTCTGACTTCTTGCTCTGTGGCATATATACTGTCTTTGCCCGTCACACTGCTAGTCCAATTTGTCTTAGAAAAAAATAATCATGCTATTTTAGCATTTTATACTAGATAGTCAGTGATAAATTGAGTAGCTTGGCTAGTATTAACAATAAGAAGTAAGTTAGAGAACCAACATGGCGAAAAATAAAGTGATCAGCACAGAAGATATCCTATCCACACTTTGTCACTCAGTGACTGAGGTTTTGTCCTCGGCCAGTGGCAATCAGATTGCCTATTCGGCAATGGTACAGAAGATCACCCGTACCTGTATGCGTCCAGATATTGGTTGTTTTGTCCTGTTTGATGGCGGTTTTACCGGTCTGGTTGTGACCAACTTTACTGCCCAGGCTGCAATGGAAGTGTATCAGGACTATATGCGTTCAATGGGTATGCCGGAGAGTGAAATCGCACAAAGTCATTTGTCAGACGACGTATCCAACGTGATGGGGGAGCTGATGAACCAGATCGTGGGTGACTTCACCAGCAAAGTGCGTGAGCAACTGCATACCTCTATCACACAGAACCAGCCTAAAATGATGGCGATCAATAAGCAGGTTCAGATATCGGTCGATACGACCATGGACAGGCCACAGGCACGCCGCGTGACCTTCACCACACAGGGCCAGAATATTTTCTATCTGGAGCTGGCAATGGACAAGACTGAGTTTATCAAGCTACACGATTACGATATCACAGAAGCTGTAGACCCGGATGATATCATCGCTAGTCAGAGATCGAAAAAGGCAGAACTTGCGAAAAAAGCTGAGTCGCCAGCAGAAGATGTGGCAGACGACGATTTTATGGCAGACCTTGGATTATAACGAGTAACATCTTATCTTCTCTGGGCAACAGGCCTTGTCTAATCTACCGCAGCGCTGCCTGACAAGGCCTGCTGCGGCACATAAGGCTCAAGTAAAGAGTGGGCTTTTTCAAACTCATACTGAGTAATCAGCGCTTTTAACTCATCTAACACAGCGCCAGGCAGTGGTGCGTCGTTGTGCAGTGATGCGACTAATTCAGTGGCAGATGAGTCGTACTCTCTCAGCGCCTTAGCTAGCGCTATCAAAGGTGCTTCAGTCGGCTCTGAGTGAGTGTCTGAGGTACTGTTCGCCTCGCTTTGCGCCGCTGCGTTTTGAGCGTGTGTAATACCAGATTCAATATGATGTGTAATCTGGGCATGACAGTCTCTGATGTAATCCAGCAAATTGTCTATCTGTGTCCCGTCGAAAAGAGCGTCCTTGAGCTGAGATTCCAATTCAGCGCATTGACCAGTCAGAAAGGTCATAGATAAGTTTGCACTTGCGCCTTTCAGTGCGTGGAGTATGTGTTCTGCAAGCTCTGTGTTGCCTATCGTGATGGCCTGTTTGAGGTTGATAAGCTCTTCTATCTGCTGTTTAACAAACTTCTCAAGCAGTGAAAAATACACCTCCCGGTTGCCAGCTGCCCGGTTAATACCGGCTTCAATATCTATCCCGTCAAACGTACTTGCCTCGGTTTCTGTGTTCTGTACTGTGGCATCTTGACGTTCTGCGGAGACTGGTATCGGGTTAACGTCATCTCGCTCCTGTTTCCGGGTATGGGCCAGGATTGTCGCAACCATATTCTCCACATCGATAGGTTTTGCAATGTGACCCACCATCCCCGCATCCAGACAGGTCTGAATGTCATCTTGCATGGCGTTGGCCGTCATGGCCAAAATGGGAGGTTGGGCTGTGTTGGTAAGTTGACCGATTGCACGTGTTGCCTGGAGTCCATCCATAACTGGCATTTGCATGTCCATCAGCACAATATCAAATGTGGCACTTTGTACCGCATTAAACGCCTCCTGACCATTGTTGGCAACCTCCACCATTGCACCATGGAAAGATAAGATCTCAACCGCAATTTCCTGATTTACCGGCTGATCTTCGGCTACCAAGATGGTTAATCCGGATAGCCTGCTATCCTGGGCTGGACAACTCGTATTGAGCTGCTGTGGTTGAGGCGCCAGACAGGCTTGTAAGCAATCGAATACGCTGGATGGGTTAATGGGTTTCAACAGAATGCTGGAGATAATGTGCTTTTGTTCGTCCTTCAGCCCCAACTCCCGTCCATAGGCGGTGACCAGGGCATATTGACTTGCCGGAGACTGGGCATGTAACTCCATAATGGTATCAATGCCGTCTTTTTGCGGCATGTGCCAGTCAATAAACGCAATATCAAAGTGCGGCTGTTGATTCCGTACGTACTCGATACAGGCGTCACCGGAAGAGAACAGCTTAGAAGCGATACCAAATTTTTTCAGCATTGCAGCCATCACTTCGCGTGCCAGGGCATTATCGTCTACTACCAGCGCCATTTTATCTTTGAAGTGTTCAGCAGGCTGACTCAAAAGACGGGTAGGGGTTGCAAAGGGCAACGGCAAGGTAAAGTAGAACGTAGACCCTTTACCCAGTTCGCTCTCGACAAAAATTTCGCCACCCATTAGTTTCACCAGATGTTGTGAAATCGTCAGCCCCAGACCCGTGCCGCCGTATTTGCGGGTAATGGAGGTATCTGCCTGCGCAAATGATTGGAATAACCGGGTTTGTTGCTCCTGGCTTAACCCTATTCCGGTATCAATGACACTGAAAAGCAGCCGGGCACTTTGTTCATCCTCACTCTGATAGCTAATGTTGACGGTGACATGGCCTTGTTCTGTGAACTTCACGGCATTCCCGGCCAGATTGATCAGCACCTGACTGATACGCAGAGGGTCGCCGATATAGTCATTGGCCACATCCGGATGAACATCAAATACTAACTCCAGTTGCTTTTCATCTGCCTTGAAGCCCACGATAGTTGCCACATTATCCAGCACCTTATCAAGTTGAAAATGGGTTGATTCAATTTCGACTTTACCCGCTTCGATTTTCGAGAAATCCAGAATGTCATTCAGGAGTTTAAGCAACTGCTTAGCAGCATTGTCAATTTTCTCAACATAACTGCGCTGTTTGATATCAAGCTGTGTATTCAGCGCCAGGTGCGCCATACCTATAATGGCATTCATAGGGGAGCGAATTTCGTGACTCATATTGGCAAGAAACTCACTTTTTACTTTGGCATTTTTGTCAGCGAGCTCTTTGGCTGCGAGCATGTTGCGTTCCAGCTCATTACGTTCAGTCATGTCTAAAAAGGTGCCCACTACACCGCCAACCTCTTTAAACCCATCAAAGAAGGGGGCTTCATGAACGATTAGCTCTCGTGATTCCTGCTGACCGTTTTCCAGCTTCAGCTCAAACTGATGTTGTGCCTGCTGCTCTATCGTATAACGAGACTTTTGCTCCAGATAACCTGTGGTGTAAACGTCGAACACGTCCTGTATGCGCATACCGGTTACTTCGGCTTCAAACAGATCCAGAAAATCCAGAAATGCTCGGTTAACACCTAAAAAGGTGCCATGAATATCCCGATAATAAGTGGGGTTGGGAATGGCATTCAGAATGTGCAGCATCATTTCAAGATGCTGTGACAGGGCTGTTTCAGCTGCAAGCTGTTGTTGGGCATTTTCACAAAGCTGTATCTGGATAGCGAGGTCTTCGCACAGCTGCTGGATACTGCTTTGTTGCTCACAATCGAAGTGCTCAACACTGGCAATATACAATGCACCTCTGAGCTGGTTGTTGACCAGCAAGGGATACAGTGCTGCGCTTTTTATTGAAATAACTACGGCACCTGCTTTTACTTCAAAGGCGCTGCTGCCAGCGTCCAGACTCTGGCGTGTTAATGTACGACATAATTGAGCGTATTGGATACTCAGGTCATCTAAGCAGGGTGGGCAGCCAATGGTTTGAATTGGTATCAGTGTATTTTCATCTGTGTTACAAATAGCCACGCTGGGAGCGGCATAATGGGTGGCAAAAAACTCCAGAGCAAAGCGCCGCAATTCATCCGGATCACGGCTATGTCTGATCCCCTGATTAAACATTTCTCGTAATTTAGCGATTTCTATCCGATTGTGAAGTTTGTCATGCATCTTTCCAACAACATTCGCCAGCCCACTGAGCTCAGTGCCAAGCTGTTCGGGGAGTTGTAATTTTGTATTGCCCGTTTGGTTGGCGTTGTGTAAAGCCAGATATAGCCTTTTCAGCGGCTCGAACAGTCCAAAATTGCTCCACCAGGCGGCCAATAACGTGGCTGCGCCAAGCAATACAACACCCCAGATAATGAGTGTCTTAAGTTGTATAAATATGCGCTCTTTATCACCTCTCAGTTGTCGACTTTGCTGCATGAAGAGCCCATTCAATTGCTCTAACTCAGCCGTTATGTGCTTTAGTTCTGTATAATAATGTGCCAAGTTAAATGGTGAAGCGACTAAATTTGGTTGATTGAGCTCAGCATAGGTCTGGATAAAAAGCTGTCTCAGGTCACTATGCAGCGTTGCAAGCTGAGCAGCCGAAGATTCAACTGGCAGAGCGGCAATGGCCTCGAGCAGGCTGACTGGTTTCTGGTTTGCCTGCGCGATATCTGGCGAGATCTGTGTACCCGTGACGAGCGATAACTCGGACGTACTGAATATGGCCAGTTTTTTGAGTTGATCGGGCTGCGACTTATTCAGGTATAGGGCAAGCTGAACAGTGTGGCTTTGCGCATGCGCTGTGAGGCTGGATGAGACAGTGCTGAGGGTAGTAAGGTTGTCGAGCTTTTCATTAATGGGCGCTATTTTGGCAAAATTAAGAAGGAGTAATAAGGCTGCAATAATCAACAACGACAGTATCACCGAATAAACGATATTTACTCTAAATCTTACACCCATATATACGCCACACCGTTGAGTTTACTAACATAGTAACCATAGTCGCGTGCGGCCATTTCTCAAGCTATGCTTACTGAAAGTGTGCAAAGCAATGAGGAGGATAAAGGAATGGCAGACATTTTGGTGGTTGATGATGTTGCTGAAAACCTGCACATGCTGCAATTGATCCTGCGCCAGCAAGGACATACGGTACTGGCGGCGATAAATGCTGAAATAGCCTTAAACATTATTAAGCGTAAACCACCTGAGCTGGTGATCACGGATATAAAAATGCCTGGGACGTCAGGCATTGAACTGTGTAAGATACTGAAAACGGAAAAACACACTAGTCATATCCCGGTGATTTTTGTCAGCGTCCATAGCGACACCGACTGGATAGTCGAAGCACTCCACGCAGGCGGCAACGATTATATCACCAAGCCTTTTATTCCAGCCGAAATCCTCGCCAGAGTTGATACCCAAATAAAATTACTGGATGCACAAAAAAGTGCGGTTAAGCAGCAGCTTTCTCAAGTCATGAACGAAATGGTTATAGGGGTTGCCCATGAAATAAATACGCCACTGGGAACGGCCATCACTGCGGTGAGCCATTGTTCTGATACGGTGCATAAACTCATATCAGCTTTGCAAACCAATAGCGCCGACCCGGAGGTATTTGCAGATAAGCTGGCACAATGTGATACCAGCCTGGCGTTAAGCCAGAAAAACCTGACTCGGGTGGCAAAATTTGTCTCTATGGTGAAGCAGATTGCCCGGGTAGAGTGTCCAGTGTCACCGACTCGAGTGAACCTGATCGACCTTGCTGACAAAGTCCACAGTGCTTGGTCGGACAAACCCGTTGATGTCCATGTCGCTGTCAATCAGAACCAGGTAGCAGTGTTTGATGGTGGGTTAGTGGCATCGGTATTAGACACTTTGATTGCCAATTCTCTATCTCATGGCCGCCAGGAGGGTGCGCTTCAGGTGAATATCGTGATCTCAATAGAGGATGGGGTACTGAGTATCAGCTGTGCGGATAATGGCTTAGGGCTGGATGGGATTTCGGAAGAAGACATGCTCAAACCGTTTGTGACGACAAAAAGAGGCAACACTGGCCATGTGGGACTGAGCGCTTCGGTGGCGGCTAATTTGATTGTTAATGCTTTGGACGGCACGTACAGTGTGCGCAATCACCAGCATGGTCTGGAGTGGCAAATATCTTTGCCCGTGGATGCAGTTTGATCTGAGTCAATCAGGGGGATTATTGAGGGAGTGGGCGGACATAAGTCCTTATCTGCGGCGGTGTATTTCTCTAAGCTCGCGAGCAAGATTTTATCTTAATTCAAAAAGTTAATTTTCAATGTTCGAGTTGCAGTTAATTTTTTGAATTTAAGTCACGTTAATATATCGGTGGAACCATTATGCAACAGCTACCTACAGTTGACTATCAAGCGCCTGACGCGGCGAAACAATTTGTTGAATCTCTGCGCTCTACGGGCTTTGGTGTACTAAAGAATCACCCAATTCCTCAGGAACTGGTTGAGTCTATCTATAAAAACTGGCAAGAATTCTTTAACTCAGAAGAAAAGCACGCGTTTTTATTTAATAAAGAAACGCAAGACGGCTATTTTCCGCCTGATGTATCTGAAGTTGCAAAGGGCTTCACAATTAAAGATATTAAAGAGTACTTCCACGTTTATCCAAAAGGTCGCGTACCGGCGCAGCTGGACGCGGAAATTCGTGAGTACTACCGTCTGGCAAATGAATTTGCGGCGCAGCTATTAAGCTGGGTACAGGCCGAAGCGCCTGAAGATGTGCGTGCCAAGTTCTCGATTGATCTAAAAGACATGATCAAAGATTCTGAGCAAACGCTACTGCGTGTTTTACACTATCCGCCGATGACAGGTGACGAAGAACCAGGTGCTATCCGTGCAGCAGCACATGGCGATATCAACCTTTTGACGGTGCTACCCGCAGCAAATGAGCCAGGTCTGCAAGTACAAAGACAAGACGGCAGCTGGTTAGACGTGCCGTGTGACTTTGGCAACCTGATCATTAACATTGGTGATATGTTGCAAGAAGCGTCTGGTGGTTATTTCCCGTCTACTATTCACCGAGTGATCAACCCAACGGGTAAAGCCAGTGATAAGTCGCGCATCTCGCTGCCGCTTTTCCTGCATCCTCGTCCTGACGTAGTACTGTCTGAGCGCTATACAGCTGATAGTTATCTGCAAGAACGTCTTCAGGAGCTGGGCGTTAAATAACCCTGATTAGCTTATCCGAATGGGTGTATCACCAATAAGGATGAGTTGAGCCTGACAGGCATATTAAACGGCGCGAAAGCGCCGTTTTGCGTTTCGAAATATACTTGCGTAGCACTCTGTATTAATCGGTCTTCAGTTGTAGAGAGTCGGCGTGTAGCAAACAGTGTTAAAATTTCTCATAGCGCTCGTTGTGATGTCACCATCTCTAGATTGGCGACGCCATTTATCAAATGGGTATTAAATCAAGCTGATGTTCTGTATCTGAATATGCCGGATTTTGTCGAAGAAAAAGGACAATATTCAGTTCCTTGCAAAAATTTTTCTGACAATTAAGCAAAAGTATGCAATATTAAAATTTTTCACACTGCGAAAAAATAATAAAAAACTTAATGACAACGCTGTCATTTGTTGTGTAACATCAAATCAACATGACTGAATACTGGTTGCCTTTGGATGAGGAGGCACCAATCACACTTTTAGGGGTCGCTACATGATGGCTAAACAGGTTGAACATGACCAGTTATATATAGGTATCGATGGTGGAGGGACGAAATGCCGTGCCACCATATACTCTGCAATACATGGCGTACTAGGCACTGGTCTTGGCGGTCCTGCGAATCCGCTGCACGGATTTGAAAGAACCTTAGAGTCAATCATGGTTTCTACTCAACTGGCATTGCAGGACGCAGGACTCAGAGTAGAGCAGGTACATGAACTCAATGCGGGTTTAGGCCTTGCAGGCGTTAATCTACCTAGCTTATATGACAAAATTATGCGCTGGGATCACCCGTTTAAACAGATGTTTCTGACCACCGACTTGCATACAGCGTGTATCGGTGCACATGAAGGTGAAGATGGCGCAGTGATTATCACCGGAACTGGCTCTTGTGGCTTTGTGCTGGTGGATGGTAAAAGTGCTAATTATGGTGGACATGGCTTTGCTCAGGGAGATATTGGCAGTGGCTCCTGGATGGGTCTGGAAGCGGTAAAAGCCGTATTGTTGGACTTGGACGGGTTAGGGCCAAACACAGTACTATCGCAGGTTTTCTTACAGCATTTCAACACCAATACTGCGATGGGCATTGCTGAGCAAATGGCAGGGCAACCATCTAGCAGTTACGCCAAACTGGCGCGCTATGTATTGGATGCAGCGAAAAGCGGAGACTCGCTTGCCTTGGAGATTGTTAAAACCGGTGCTGACTATGTTAGTCGCCTTGCGCGCAAACTTCTGGAGAACAACCCGCCCAGGCTATCAATGATTGGTGGTTTATCTGAGCCGCTTAGCCAGTGGTTAGATCCGGAAGTGGCAAAGCAAGTAGAGCTGCCAAAGCAGCCGCCTGAAATGGGCGCTATTTACTTCGCCATGCAAAGCATTCAACGTCAATCGGAGCACTTGGTATAAAATATGAACAGATTTTTGGCCAGCCGTTTGTTTGACGGCACACAATTTAAAAACGATGTTGAGTTTGTTGTCGACAATGGCAGACTTAGATTTGAATCGCACCCGTCGAGCAGTGACGTAACGCGATTGGAAGGGCTTACCGTACCAGGTTTCATTGATGTTCAGGTTAATGGCGGCGGCGGTGGCTTTTTAAATGCTGATCCGACCTTATCGTGCCTGACAACCATTGTCACAGCACATGCGCAGTTTGGTTCAACCGCTTTGATGCCAACGCTGATCACCGATCAGATTGCCGTTATGGAGCAAGCCGCAGATGCTGTTGCAGAGGCCATTGCCCGTAAAGAGCCAGGTGTTGCCGGGATCCATTTTGAAGGTCCACACCTGTCCCACCCAAAGAAGGGAACACACAGCGAGCAATTTATTCGTCCTATCTCTGAGCGTGAATTTGCTATTTATGCCCGTACAGATTTAGGGATCAAGATGGTGACTCTGGCACCGGAAACTGTGCCTCTGAGTGACATCAAACGTCTGGTTGAACTGGGCGTGAAAGTGTCGATTGGTCATTCTAATGCTGACTTTGAAACCACCATGGCTGCATTGGAAGCAGGGGCTGATGGCTTCACTCATTTGTTCAATGCTATGTCGGCGTATACCTCACGTGAACCCGGTGTCGTAGGTGCTGCATTGTGGGAAGACAATGCCTGGTGTGGTCTGATCGTTGACGGTCACCATGTCCATCCTGCGTCGGCAAAACTGGCTATTCGTAGTAAACAGCGCGGTAAAATCATGCTGGTAACTGATGCTATGCCTCCTGTGGGCACCGATGATCAGGAGTTTGACTTTTTCGATGGCCGTAAGGTGATCCGCACGGGTGACAGATTAAATTCGACCACAGGTGAGTTGGCCGGCAGTGTTTTGGACATGGCCAGTGCGGTGCGCAATAGTGTCAATACGCTAGATGTTACCTTGTCAGAAGCGCTGCGGATGGCTTCTTTATACCCAGCACAATATTTGGGATTGGCAACTAAAGGGCGCCTTATCGACGACGCCGATGCCGACTTTGTTGTGCTCGATGACGATCTTCATGTGTTGCAGACTTTTATTAACGGGCAACGCGTATAATTTTCCCTGGGTAAAAAACCCCGCTGCAGTTTAGCGGGGATTTTTTGTTTGTGTAGGCTGTAACTATGTCAAATAATAAGAAAAGACTGGCATCACTCGATGCTTTACGCGGTATGGATATGTTCTGGATCCTCGGTGGTCAGTCCATATTTGCCGCATTGTTTGTTTTAACCGGCTGGCAGGGGTGGAAGATATTTGAAGCCCAAACGCTCCACAGTGCCTGGCATGGTTTCACTTTTTACGACCTGATATTTCCCTTGTTCATCTTTTTGTCAGGTGTGGCAATGGGACTCAGACCCAAGCGCATTGACCACCTGCCAATGGCAGAGCGTAAACCCATTTACATAAAAGCGATTAAGCGACTTGGCTTACTGTGCCTATTTGGGGTGCTATATAATCATGGCTGGGGAACAGGTATACCTGCTGATCTCGGTGAGATCCGGTATGCCAGTGTGCTTGGGCGGATTGCTATTGCGTGGCTTTTCTGTGCCATGCTGGTATGGCATTGTAGTTTGAAGACCACAGCTTTTACAGGCGTGGGTATTTTGCTGGCCTACTGGTTGCTACTTTGCTTTATTCCGGTCCCTGGTGGCAGTGCTGGTGAACTCACACCGGCAGGCAGCTGGAATGCTTGGGTCGATCAGGCACTGTTACCCGGGATTACCTATCAAAACCGTCCGGTTGATCCGGAGGGGATTTTGTCCAGCTTTCCTGCCATCGTTAATGCGATAGCGGGCGTGTTTGCAGGCCAGCTGATAGCTCAATCGGATAAACTCGGACAGTGGCAGGTAGCAGGGCGTTTGTTTGTCGCAGGTATCGTCAGCCTGGCGTTAGGCTGGCTATGGGATTTACAATTCCCGGTTAACAAAGAGTTATGGACGAGTTCTTTTGTGCTGGTCACCGTGGGCTGGAGCGCAATTTTTCTTGCCATTTTCTTTACGCTGGTAGATATACTCAATGGTCAAAAACTGGCTTATCCATTCGTGATTATTGGCGCCAATTCTATCATTATTTATCTGGCCTCGAGTCTGGTTGACTGGGCCTTTATTAGCCGTAGTGTATTTGGCGGTATCATTAATGCTGTGCCTGCGCACTGGCAGGCATTGATCAGTGTATGTGCTCTGCTGGCGGTTCAGCTTCTGGTATTACACTGGATGTACAAGCGTAAGATCATTGTTAGTGTGTAATAACGCAAAACATACTAACTCCAATATTTAGTTAGCAAACTCAAAATGCCCGTTGTAAGGGCCATTTTTATTTGGCTATAAAAAAAGTACATTTTTTTATCACTTTTACTTTACAAGCGCGCTTTTTTCTCTAATAATGACAGCGTTGTCATAATGGTAATAACCTAAACAGTGTATCCCAGTTAGGTTTTGATCTGACCTTGTTTTGATTGCACGCAAAGCAAGGTTCAGATCCCATTTTTCCTGTTTGTTCACAACCTTGAGCCTTACATTATGCAAATAGTAATTCTAAAAAACGCAGCAGAAGTTGCGGCATATGGTGCCGATATTTTCACTCAACAGTTAGCACGTAACGCAGGCTCTGTATTGGGACTTGCCACAGGGTCAACGCCCGTTGCTTTGTATCAGGAACTTATCCGTCGTAACGAAGCGGGTTCGGTGAGCTTCAGCAAAGCAAAAACGTTTAATCTGGATGAATACCTTGGGTTGGATGGCGAGCACCCGCAAAGCTATCGCTATTTTATGAATGAACAGCTGTTCAATCATGTAGACATTAACAAAGATAATACGCATGTTCCGCCGGGTGATGCTAAAAACCCAATTGAAGCCTGCAAAGAATATGAAGCACAGATCAGCGCCGCGGGCGGTATTGACGTTCAGCTCTTGGGTATTGGTCGTAATGGCCACATTGGTTTTAATGAGCCTTCTTCAGGCCTGACATCACGTACTCGGGTCAAAACTCTGACTAAGGCAACCATTGACGATAATGCACGCTTCTTTGCGGCCGACGAGTACCAGCCTCATTTATCAATCACTATGGGGATCGGGACTATCCTGGACGCACGTAAAGTCGTGTTGCTTGCGACTGGCGAAAATAAAGCGGACGCCGTGCACGCCATGATAGAAGGGCCGTTAACTGCCGCATGTCCTGCGTCGGCACTGCAAATGCACCGTCACGCCGTTATTGTGTTAGATGAAGGTGCGGCCAGTAAACTAAAAGACATCGAATTCTATAAGCATATTGAAGCTGAAAACCAAAAGCTTCAGGAATATCTTGCCTCTCTGTAGTGTGATATCACACTGTAGTTCAAGCCCGTAAGGGCTTTTTTTTTGCCGCAAAGCTATTGGCATTCGGCCCAGCTATGTTAGCGTGTCCTCAAAGAACAAGAAAAGGATGAACGTCGTGCTGCACTACACGCAAATGAACCTGGATCGGGCCTCGGCTGAACGTAAAGACCCTAACTGGCTGTTGGGCCAATATGGCGAAAAAAGCCGCTGGTTATTGGTGTGGAATAATAAAAATCTGATTGTGAGTGAAAAGCGTGAATTGGCACTGTTATCTCAGTCGCAGATTGCCACACTAGACCGTGCAGAAGCTGTTTTTTTAGGTATTGACGATACACATAGCTATTTTGCACTTGATGTAAGCGAGGTTGAGCAAGAGTTGCTTCAGCGCTGCATTGATGTCAGTTTTGAAGAACATGTCGATAATCAGGCTTTCCATTTCGAAGACATGCGGACCATAGGCCCAAAGCTGGATATTGAGCTGGCCTCGGTGGGCGTATTGGCGCGAGGATTATGTTACTGGCACAAAACGCACCGCTTTTGTGGCCGTTGTGGCAGCCCAAATAGTTCTGTTGAAGCCGGACATGCGCGCTTGTGTAACGATCCTGAATGCCGCCATATGACGTTTCCGCGTACTGATCCTGCCGTGATTATGCTGGTCTCGCATACCTTTCCCGATGGGGTTGAGCGTTGTTTACTTGGTCGTCAGGCGCAGTGGCCTGAAGGCGTGTATTCAACCTTGGCTGGGTTTGTTGACCCGGGTGAAACGCTTGAGCGAGCCGTGATCCGTGAAGTGAAAGAGGAAGCGGGGGTTGATGTTGATGAGGTACGCTACCTGGCTTCGCAGCCCTGGCCATTTCCGTCGTCTATTATGCTAGGCTTTATTGCAACAGCAAAAAGCACCGAAATCTTTGTTGAGCAGGACGAACTGGAGCAGGCACACTGGTTTTCCCGGGAAGATCTCGACGGTTTTGCCGAGTGGGGAGACGATGCGCCGGGTTACAAACTGACCCGAAAAGACTCTATCTCCCGATATCTGATTGAATACTGGCGTCAGCAATGATGCACCTAGTCCAAAATTGAGCACTTTATGAAGAAGAATACCAAACTGGTGGCTGTAGGCCGCAAATCCCAGTACACCAAAGGCGTTGTTAACCCGGTTGTACAACGGGCATCAACCGTCGTTTTTGATTCCGTTGCTGATATGCAGGAAGCCATTTCCGAGCGAGGCAAACGAACCTTATTTTACGGGCGTCGAGGTACCAATACCCATTTTGCACTGCAAGACGCCATTATGGAGCTGGAAAATGGCGCGGGTTGTGCGCTGTATCCGTCAGGCGCTGCGGCAATTTCACAAGCTTTGTTGTCATTTTTGAAAACCGGTGACCACCTGTTAATGGTTGACACTGCGTATGAACCCACGCGCGATTTTTGTGACAAGATCCTTTCCGGACTTGGCATCACGACAACGTATTATGATCCATTGATAGGCTCAGATATCGAGTCTCTGATCCAGGACAACACCAAAGTCCTGTTCCTGGAATCTCCGGGCTCTATCACGATGGAAGTGCAAGACGTGCCCAGCCTGGTTAAAGTGGCCAAGGCAAAGGGCCTCATCACTATGCTGGATAACACTTATGGTAATGGCTGGCATTATCGCCCGCTTGAGCATGGGGTAGATATCAGTATTCAGGCTGCCACCAAATATATTGTTGGTCATTCAGATGTCATGATGGGTGTAGCTGTTGCCAACGAAACCCTGTGGCCAACACTGCGCGAAAATTCCTATCTGCTGGGCCAGTGTACCTCGGCGGACGATGCTTATCTGGCATTGCGTGGCTTGCGAACTATGCCGGTGCGTTTACAGCAGCATGAGAAATCGGCATTGCAGGTTGCCAACTGGCTGGCGGGCCACCCGCTGGTTGATCATGTACGCCACCCGGCTTTAAAAAGTTGTCCCGGGCATGAGTTTTTTAAACGCGACTTTAGCGGCAGTAATGGGTTGTTCTCTGTTGTCATGAAACAGGGACATCGTAAAGCCATTAACCGTTTCCTCGACAGTCTGCATCATTTTAAGATGGGCTTTTCCTGGGGGGGCTTTGAGAGCCTGGTTACGGCTAACGCCAGCATGGCGCCATTGCGCAGCACCACCGGCTGGCAACATGGCCCGGTGATCCGTTTACATATTGGTCTGGAAGATGTGGAAGACCTGATTGCCGATCTGGAGCAAGCGCTTAAGGTTTATCAGGAAAGCTTGTAACGGAAGAGGGCGGTGATAAATCACCGCCTTTTTAACCGGTTAGCTTAGAGGCTCTGAGCGTAGTGGTAGAGCGCTTTGAGTACTGCCAAATTCTTTTCATTCCCTTCATGTTCGTACACCAGGTTTTCCAGCGTGATCATAAAGTCCTGAGCATTAATAGACGGATTATCTTCGCCGTGCATCAGTTTGTTCTGACAGTATTTTCGCCACTGGTCTAATTCGTTTTCAGAGAGACTCTCCGGCCAGTTTCTGGCGCGATAACGGAACAGCAGGGTGTGGAACTTAGGATCTTCAAATTCCAGCGCCAGTGACCCTAATTCATGAGGCGCTGCACTGCGTACAATGGCCAGTTTGGCTTTGTCAGCTTTACTGATAAAGCCGTTATATAGCTGATAGTCGGGGTTGGTGGTGTCGCTAAAGTCGCCCTGATCATTAAACACTTCAGCCACCTTGTTGCGCAGCTCAGGGTTTGATTTCAGTACTTTTAGATTTTCCAGGCACTGTTCGCGGTCAATGCCCAGGCGTGCTGCGTTCTCCGGCAACAGCGTTTTAGCCGGAGCTAATATCGGACATTTGTTCAGGTGAACCAGTTTCAGACCAACCGGCAGCTCATCTTCGCCTAAGTCACTGTGCTTGGTATATAAGCGCGCCCGTAATTCTTCTACCGACAGGTCCAGCAGGACCTGTGGATCGTTAGTCAGGTTAAAGCACACCACGGCATTTTTATTGACCGGGTGAAAGCTCATCGGTGCAATCCAGCTCGTGCAACCCTGAGTGGCCGGAATACGCGAAGATGTATGCACCAGCGGCTGCATATTAAACACATCAATCAGATCGGCCAGTGCTTTTTTGCCGCGCAGTGAGAAGAAAAACTGATACAGCTTTGGCTGTTTTTCTTTGATTAATTTTGCCAGCGCGATGGTTGCGGTGACATCGCTCAGTGCATCGTGCGCATCAGCGTGTTCAATGCCATTGGCTTTGGTGAGATCTTCCAGACGAAAGCTGGGCGTGCCATCTTCTTTTTCTGGCCACACAATGCCTTCAGGGCGCAGGGCATAACAGGCACGCACCAAATCTATGATATCCCAGCGGCTGTTACCGTTTTGCCACTCGCGCTCATAAGGGTCATAAAAGTTACGATACAGGCTGTAACGGGTCACCTCATCATCAAACCGAATGCTGTTATACCCAGCGACACAGGTATTGGGCTTACTGAATTCAGCGTGAATTTTCGCCATAAACTCACTTTCCGGTAACCCGTGCTTAAGCGCATATTGCGGTGTGATCCCGGTCACCAGACACGCCTCCGGCTGAGGCAAATAATCCGCCGCCGGACGACAATATTCAATCAGTGGCTCACCAATGATATTTAAGTCCAGGTCAGTGCGGATCCCGGCAAACTGACTCGGCCGGTCTTTTTGCGGGCTGGCACCCCAAGTTTCGTAATCGTGCCAATAGATAGTAGGGGTATTCTCTGTGTTTTCTAATGTAGCCATAAGGCTCCAAATCCTATTTAAATCAGCCTGTTAGTCCTATTTAGAGTGACGGGCTATTTCTTGGCTTTTCTTGCAATGTCAGACAAGTGTGTATATAAGTGTGTATATAAAACAAACCAAGTGTGTATATAAATTTATGCCATTGTCAGATGCTAAACTGCGCAACCTGCTCAACAAGAAAGATCAACTGTGCGTATTATCTCACAGAGATGGCCTGCGCGTAAAACGCAACAAGAACGGGGCAGTATTGTGGCAGTATCGTTGTCGTTATAAAGGGACACAGGTGATTATGGGCCTGGGTCATTACCCCCAGTTAGGCTTAAAAGATGCTCAGGATTTAGTGCCTCACCTTAAGGGGTGGGTTGCGCAAGGGTTGGATCCCAGAGTGGAGTACAAAAAGTTTATATCACCGCCAGAAGAAAACCTGACGGTATCGCGACTGGCAGAGCAATGGCTTGAAATAAAAGTACCCACACTTAAACCAAAAACCCAGGTGCTTTACCAAAACCACGTTAAAAAGTGGATTATGCCTTATTTAGAGGTAGCGCCGGATACCATGACAGTACACGACTGGGTGGCCTACTTTAAAACAGTGTCGGACAATGGATCTGCCAAAATGGAGAGCGTGATGCTGGTCAGGCTCAAAACAATTTTACGCTGCGCAATTATGCGTGGGGATATAGCCCCGCAAAATCCAATCTTTAATTTGCAGGCGAACGACGTAGGGGAGCCAGCCGCGCAAGGTCAGCGTTATCTGCGTTTTAATGAACTCGCACTGTTGTGGCGAGAGATAGAATCAGCTAAAGCCACGCCAGCGAGTAAAGCTTGCCTGCAAATGATATTCCTGACCGGAGCCAGGCAGTCAGAAGTACGCCTTATGCGCTGGGAAGACCTCGACTTTGACAACATGATCTGGACACTACCGCCGGAGAACTCCAAAACCAACAAAGCAATCCGCCGCCCGATCACCAAAAAAATGCAAAGCATGCTGGAGCAGTTAGCGTTAGTCTACGGTAAAACGGGTGTGGTCATCCCGGGCAGTACTCCAACCAAGTCACTGACGACTCATTCAGTTAATCGGTTCTGTGCGCGCATGTGGGCCAACCTCAACCGTAAGCACAATATGGCCAAGTTCCTGCCACACGATGCGAGGCGGTCAGTCAGTACGTTACTTAGCGAGCTGGAAGTTCCCCCGCATGTAACCGAGAAAATGCTCGGGCACTCCATGCGCGGGGTAATGGCTGTTTACAACAAACATGACTACCTGGCTGATCAAAAGAAAGGGTATGAGCTGTATTGGGAGAGGATTGAAGAGGCAATCGGGGCAATTAAGTGTACTAGCTCAGACTTGACCTGACAGTTACCCGTTTTTCAATCGGTGATTGTCAGTCTAGATTTGGGCTAAATTCTTTTCAGCCCAGAGCGATTTCCCATCTAATAATGTTTCAAGTGGCGTTCTGCCACAGCATTTTTTTCCTTGATGAGTTCGGTCATTATTGTAGTAATTTATCCACTCGTCCAGGTCCTTTTGAAGCTCTTCCAGAGAGCTATATAATTTTTTGCGAAATGTCACCTGATAGAACTCTTGCAGTATCGTTTTGTGGAAGCGTTCGCAGATACCATTAGTCT